>JBBQWE010000071.1:0-13922 GCA_038210855.1 Sphingomonadales bacterium
GCACCATATTCGGTGATGTTGGTGACCCGGCCGGTGTGGCGGCTGTCGACCGAGTATTTGGCGGCCGCCGTCGTCCACGGATCGGCTTCGAGCTGCTTCATGCCGAGGCTGATGCGCTGCGTCTCGCGGTTGATGCGAACGATCTGGACGCGAAGCACATCGCCGATGTTGAGCACTTCGGACGGGTGGTTGACGCGCTTGTAGCTCATGTCGGTGACATGCAGCAGGCCGTCGATGCCGCCCAGATCGACGAAGGCGCCGTAATCGGTGATGTTCTTGACGGTACCATCGACGATCTGGCCTTCGGCAAGGCTGGAGATCAGGCCGGTGCGCTGTTCGGCGCGGCTTTCCTCGAGGATGGCGCGGCGCGAAACGACGATGTTGCCGCGCTTGCGGTCCATCTTCAGGATCTGGAACGGCTGCGGCAGGTTCATCAGCGGCGTGACATCGCGAACCGGACGGATATCGACCTGGCTGCCGGGCAGGAAGGCGACGGCGCCGTTCAGATCGACGGTGAAGCCGCCCTTGACGCGGCCGAAGATGACGCCTTCGACTCGCTCGTTGGCGGCGAACTGGGTTTCCAGCGCATCCCACGAGGCTTCGCGGCGAGCGCGATCGCGCGACAGCATCGCTTCGCCATTGGCGTTTTCGACGCGGTCGACATAGACTTCGACTTCGTCACCGATGCTGAGGTTGTGCTTGCCGTCGAGGCCGGCGAATTCGCGCAAGGGAACGCGGCCTTCGGACTTCAACCCGACATCGATGACGGCGAGATCATTCTCGATCCCGGTGATGATGCCGCGGACGACACGGCCTTCGAAGCTCTGGTTCTTGCCGAGCGAGCTTTCCAGCATCGCTGCAAAATCATCACGTGTCGGTTGGGCGAGGGATGCCATAAACGCTGTAAAACCTTCCTTGCGGAGCCGGCACCGGCGCGACCTGCGCGTCCGGCGAAACTCGTCGCAACCGCACCATGCGGCCGCTTCTGCGTCGTCGCGGCGGCACCATGCCAACCGCTCCAGATGTCACCGGCAATGGCAAAAGCCGATCGGGTGCAGCCTGTGCAATCCCGCCCCGCGTTTCAGCCCTGGTGCTGGCGGATGCCCGGACACGCCTTTTCAACCAGCGCGATCGCCCGGGCAACGGCCGCCGCTATATCCAAATCGCTGGTATCGAGCAAGGCAGCGTCTGCAGCCCGGACCAGCGGCGCCGCGCTCCGCCCCGAATCGCGCGCGTCGCGCACATTGATGTCGGCCAGCACGGCTGCCAGCGACCGCGCGTCGCCGGCCGCGGCCAGTTCGCGGTGGCGCCGCGCGGCGCGAATTGCCGGCGCTGCGGTCACGAACAGCTTGGCAGCAGCAGCCGGCGCGATGACCGTGCCGATATCGCGGCCATCGAGCACGGCGCCGCCCGGCTGGCCGGCAAAGGCCTGCTGGCGAACCAGCAACGCCGCGCGCACCGCCGGATGCGCCGAAACGATCGAGGCGGCTTCGCTGTTGGCGCTGCTCCTCAGGTCGGGCGCTTCGCGCAACGCCGGGACGAGCCCGGCCGCGGCCCGCGCCGCGCCGGCGGCGTCGCCGGGGTCGCCGCCGGCAAGGCGCACCGCAAGGCCGGTGGCGCGGTAGAGCTTGCCGGTATCGAGGTAGGGCAGCGCATAATGCCGGGCGAGCGCCTTGGCGATGGTGCCCTTGCCGCTCGCCGCCGGGCCATCGACGGCGATCACCAGCGGCGGCAGCAGCGCGGCAGCGGGCGTCGAAAGCACGGTCGGGGACAGGTCGGTCACCGCCGCCGCATAGCGCCGCCAACACTGCAACGCCAAGCGCGGCGTTGCACCGGCGCGATCGAGACGAACAAAAAGCACCGAAACACCAGCTCTTGCCGCGATTGCCCGCCGTTCGCGCGGTTTCCCTGCGATTGCCGGTTGTCCGCCGGCACCCGCCCGCTTACCGTCATCGCATGGCGAAGGCGGGGGCGCCGGGGGGAGATTTTCTCTTCGTGGCCGGAACACGCCCCGAAGCCGTCAAGCTCGCTCCGGTCATTCAGGCAATGCAGGCACGCGGGCACGGCACCATCCTGGTGGCGACCGGCCAGCATCGCGAATTGCTGCATGAAGCGCTCGCCGGTTTCGGCCTCGACGCCGATATCGACCTTGCCGTGATGATGCCCGGCCAGTCGCCCGCCGACGTCGTCGGCGCGCTGGTACCGGCGATCGAACGCCAGTGCCGCTTGGCCCGGCCCTGCGCCGCCATCGTCCAGGGCGATACTGCCAGCGCCTTCGCCGGCGCGCAGGCCGCCGTCTACGCCGGCACACCGGTTGCCCATGTCGAGGCCGGGCTGCGATCCGGCCGGCGCGATCCCTTCCCGGAGGAAATGCACCGCAAGGCCATCGCGCAGCTCGCCGACCTGCACTTTGCCCCGACCATCGGCGCCCATGATGCGCTGCGCCGCGAAGGCGTTGCCGCCGACGCGATCTGCGTCACCGGCAACAGCGGCATCGATGCACTGCACGCCGTCTGCGCCCGAATCGCCGCCGATGCCGGCCTGCGCTGCGCCCTGGCGCACCGCTTCGGGGCCATCGATCCTACCCGGCCGCTGATCGTCGCCACCGTCCACCGCCGCGAGAATCACGCGCGCCTGCCCGGCATCGTCGCTGCCCTTGCCGGCCTCGCGGCGCAGGCCGAAATCGCCATCCCGGTCCATCCGCACCCGGCGGTTGCCGCTGCGATGGCGAGCCTCGCCGGCACCCCCGGGGTTCATCTGCTGCCGCCGCTCGATTACCCGGCGTTCGTCTGGCTGCTGCAGCGCGCGACGCTGGCACTCACCGATTCGGGCGGCGTCCAGGAAGAAGCCCCCGCGCTCGGTGTGCCGGTGCTCGTCGTCCGCGATGTCACCGAACGCCGTGAAGGCGTCGACAGCGGCAACGCCCGCTTGATCGGCACCGATGCCACCGCCATCGTCGCCGCCGTCCACACCCTGCTCGACGATGCCGCCGGCCTCGCCCGCATGCGCGAACCCGCCCTACCCTATGGCACCGGCAACGCCTCGGCGATGATCGCCGATGAGCTTATAAAAAGGTTCGGAAGGCAGTAATTTGCCTGCCGCGGCCGGGGCAGCGGGAAGCGCTTCTTCTACTCGGCTCGCGCGCCCAGGGCGGTCATCATCGCCACGAAGCCGGGGAACGACGTTGCGATCGGGCGAGCGTCGTCGATGGTGATCGGCCGGGCCGCGACCAGGCCGAGGACAGCAAAGCTCATCGCGATGCGGTGATCGAGGCGGGCGGCGATGGTGACCCCGCCGGCAACGCTGCCGCCATCGACGATCAGGCCATCGGCGAGTTCCTCGATTCGGACGCCGCATGCGGCGAGCCCCGTTGCCATCACTGCAATCCGGTCCGATTCCTTGACGCGCAATTCCTCGATCCCGCGCATGGTGCTGCGGCCCTGCGCACAGGCGGCCGCCACGAACAGGATGGGATATTCATCGATCATCGACGCAGCGATTTCGGGCGGCACCTCGATTCCGGTCAGCGCCGAATGGCGGACGACAAGATCGGCGACCGGCTCGCCGCCGACATCGCGGCGGTTGGCCAGCACGATGTCGCCGCCCATCGCCTGCAGCACTTCGATCAGCCCGGCGCGCGTCGGGTTGATGCCGACATTGGCGATGGTGACGACACTGCCCGGCACGATCAGCGCCGCAACCAGCGGGAACGCCGCCGAGGACGGGTCGCCCGGCACCACGATATGCTGCGGGCGCAGAGTCGCTTCGCCGATGATGGTGATGCGGCGGGCGCCATCGTCGCCGGGTTCGATGCGCAGCGCCGCGCCGAAGCCGGCAAGCATGCGCTCGCTGTGGTCGCGGGTGGCAACGGCTTCGATGACGGTGGTTTCGCCCGGCGTGTTCAATCCGGCGAGCAGGATGGCCGACTTGACCTGTGCCGAAGCCACCGGCAGGCGGTATTCCAGCGGCACCGCCGGGCACAGGCCGGTCATGGTCAGCGGCAATCGGCCCCCGGGCGCGGCAGCAAAGCGCGCCCCCATCAGCGCCAGCGGTTCGATCACCCGCCCCATCGGCCGCGACGACAGCGAGGCATCGCCGATGAACGTCGCGGTGATCGGGTGCGAAGCGACCAGCCCCATCAGCAGCCGCGTCGAAGTGCCCGAATTGCCCATGTCGAGCGCCGTTTCGGGCTGCAGCAGCGCGCCGACGCCGACTCCGTGGACGCTCCAGACGCCGGCTGCGTCGCGTGCGATTTCGGCGCCCATCGCCCGCATCGCCGCGGCGGTGGCAGCCACGTCCTCGCCCTCCAGCAGGCCTTCGATGCGGGTTTTCCCGACCGCCAACGCGCCGAGCATCAGCGATCGGTGGCTGATCGACTTGTCGCCGGGAATGCCGGTGGCGCCGGTGAGCGGACCTTCGGCGGCAAGAGCAAGCGGTCGGGGGTCGGATGGGCTGTGCATCGGGGGCGCGCTTTGACAGGGGCGGCGCCCTGTGGCAATGCGCCCGCCTTTCCGGGGCTGGTCTCGAATGCCCGGTGGAGATGAAATTGGTCAAAGCTGAATGGGGCACCAAGCGTGCCTGCCCGAAGTGCAACACGCGCTTCTATGATATGACGAAGGACGAACCCGTCACCTGCATCGCCTGCGGCTATGCCTGGGCGCCGGAGCCGGTCCTGAAGTCGAAGCAGACGACTCCGTTCGAAGTCGCCAAGCCGGCGGCGGAAGCCGAAGGCGTCGATGCCGTCGCTGCGGTCGACGAGGATCTCGACATCGATGCGGCCGAGGATGCCGAAGCCCCCGATGTCGACCTTGGTGACGATAACGACGATCTGGGCGCCGTGGTCAGCGGCGACGAGGATGAAGAGGCCTGAACCGGAAGGCCTGATTTTGCACTTGCGCCGGGTTGGGCTTGGCCCTATTCGCCGCCTCCTTCACGACGGTCATGGGGCGTTAGCTCAGCTGGGAGAGCGCTACGATGGCATTGTAGAGGTCAACGGTTCGATCCCGTTACGCTCCACCACCGTCGAGACACACGAAACGGCGCTTGGCGAAACATCGGCAAGCGCCGTTTTGCTGTTCAGGCCCCGGGCAGCGCGATCCCATAGCGCCGCGCCACCGCCTCGGGCAGGGTCTCGCCGGCCGCGACGGCGGCGCGTAGCTCGGCGATCTTGGCATCGACCAGAAAGCGGTACCAGCCGGCCTGCAGGCCATGGAAGACCAGCCCTTGCCAGCCATCGCGGAAGCCGCCGCGCAGGATATAGCGATAGAGGAAATACAGCAGCGGTCGCAGCCCCAGCGGCAGCCGGTTATAGACGCGCGACTTCAGCCAGCGCTTGCGCCGCGCCTGGGCCCCCATGTCGCCGCCGCTTTCGGCCACCGCCGGCAGCAACTGCTGGATCGCCTCGCGCGTCGCATAATCATTGTGCTTGGCCGTCCACCAGCCGAGCGAGTTCAGGTTGATGTCGGCAAAATCCGCCTTCAGCGCGACGACAGGCCCATCGACGACGACATGTTCGTCCATCCAGCGCGCCTCGACCCGGCCGCGGCCGGTGCGCCACAGCCGGACAATTCGTGTCGGATAGAGACCGCCATGGCGGATCCAGCGGCCGAGAAAATGGATGCGGCGATCGAGCGTCGCCGCCGCCGCATCGCCGGGTGCCCGCAGGAAGCCGGCGATCGTCTCGGGCTCCAGTATCACTTCATCGGCATCGAGGCGCAGCACCCAGTCGCTGGCGATGGCGCCGTGATCGAGCGCCCAGTTGCACTGGTCGGCATGGGTGGTGAAGGCGTGGAACAGCACCTCTGCCCCGGCGGCGCGGGCGAGGTCCTGGGTGCCGTCGGTCGATCCGCTGTCGACCACCAGGATGCGGGTGGCGAGGCCGTGCACCGAAGCGATGGCGCGTTCGATGTGCAGCGCCTCGTTGCGCGTCAGGATGAGCACGGTCAGGCTCGGCACGGTCAGGCTGGGTGCGTCAGCCATGCAGCGCGTCCGGCCGCCGGTCCGCCGGCTGCCCGGCATCGAGCCATTCATAGACCGCCAGCAGCCGCGCCGCGATCCGGTCCCAGCCGAAATCACGTGCTGCCAGCGCCTGGCCGCGCGCCCCCATGGCGGCGCGCGCCGCGGCCGGCAGCGTCATCGCTTCGGCCAGTGCGGCGGCCAGGCCGGCCGGATCGGGGGCGACGTGCCAGCCGGCGCCTTCGCGGGCCAGCGCCGACCACGGCGTCCCGGTGCTGGCGATCACCGGCAGCCCGGCGGCGAGTGCTTCGGCGGCGACGACTCCGAAATTCTCGCTGAAGCTCGGCAGCACGAACAGGCTGGCGGCAGCAAAGGCAGCGGCCTTTTGCGAATCGGGGATCGCCGCCTCGATATCGAGACGCGCCGTCACGCCGAGCCGCGCTGCCTCGGCAGCGAGCTGCACGCGGTGCCCCGCTTCCTCCGGGCCGACCAGCCGCAGCCGCCAGCCGGGGAAGCACGGCGCTACCTGTGCCCAGGCCGCCAGCAGCCCGGGCAGGTTCTTCACCGGGTGCAGCCGGCCGAGGAACAAGATCACCGGCGGGCGCGCGGCAACGGCCGCCACCGCCGGCAGCGCGACGCCATTGGGCACGACGGCGATCGTCGCCCGGGGCAGCCGCGCCCGGATATCACCGGCCTCGGCCGGCGCCGTTGCCAGCAGTGCCGCGGCGCCGCCCAGCAAGCGGCGCTGATACAGCGCCCAGGCCAGTGCCTTGCGCTGCCGCCGCCACGCCAGCGCCCAGGGTGCCAGCATCCCGTGCGGGCTGACCACCAGCGGCACGCCGGCGCGTCCGGCTGCGGTCGCGGCGCCAAGGTTCCACGGCTTCCACAGGCCATGGTCGTGGACGATATCGGCTGTAGCGAGAAGTTCTGGCGGCAACCGCGCCGCCAGCGCCCCGCCCAGCCCGCGCCAGCCCGGCGCGTGCAGTGTCGTCACCAGCGCCGGATCGGGGCGGAGCAGGCCATCATCGCCGGCGCCATCGCCGGTCACCAGCGTCACTCGCGCGCCGCCGCGCGCCAGGGCTTCGGCAAGGTCGCGAATCGCTCGCGTCGGGCCGCCGTGGCGCGCAGCGATGCTGTCGACGCTGTGGATGATGTGGAGGCTCATGCCGCCAGCCCGGACGCGAATCGCGCCCGCTCGCGCTGCGCCGCCAGCACGGCAAGGCCGCCGCCCAGTGCCCAGACCTCGCCGGCCACCTGGTTCGTCGACAGGAAGATCACCAGCGTCGCCAGCGCGATCGGCAGCGCCGGGGCGAGTTGCGGCTGCCCCGCGATGCCTGCCCGCGCCAGCCGGCACAGGTTCAGATACCAGCCGAGAAACAGCGCCAGCCCGATGGCGCCCAGTTCCGAGGTGATGCGGACGATGCTGGTCTTGCCGGTGAACACCTGGCCTTCGGCATAAAGCGCGACGATCGGATCGAGAAAGCGGCTGGCGTAGAGATGGACATTGCCGAGACCGACTCCGGTAACGATTGCCGCCGGATCGGCATTCAGCCAACGCACGATGGCGACATCGAAATCCTCGACAGCGCCGTTGTTTTCCAACCGATCGAGCGTGCGTTCGGCAAGCAGGTTGATGACCGGCACGCCGGCGGCTTCGGCCGCCACGACAGCGCCGGCGAGCGGCACCACGATCGCCAGCAGCGCGGCGGCGATCGTCGCCGGCCGCCGCGCCACGCGCAACCCCGATACCCACAGCGCCGGCAGCAGCACTGCCGTGCCCGCCACCCAGCCGACCGCTCCCGAGGTCGAAAAGGTCAGCAGCGTCGAGGCGAGCAGGAACAGCCACAGCAGCGCCAGCCGCCACCCCGGCGGCCGCGGCGCCGCCAGCGCCAGCGCCTGCAGCGCCAGCAGCCCGAGGATCAGCGCCGTCGCCAGGTTGCGCGGTTCGCCGGCCAGGCTGTTCATCCGATAGATGTTGAGGCTGTCGAAGGTGAAGGCCCCCTCGCGCAGATAGGCGAGCGAACCGCCGAGCGCGATGTTGACGGCGCCGACCGGCAGCGGATTGGTGCCGGTGCCGTACCAGACCACGACCTGCAGCCAGCCGATGACGGCAAGCACCGTCAGCGAGGCGAGATAGACGCGGAACGCTCGCGTCACATCGCCGGGGCCGGACAGCAGCAGCGGCACCAGCACCGCCGGCGACAGGCTGAACAGATACAGCAATATCTGGATTGCCGCCCGCGCCTGCGGCCCGCGCAGGGCACCATCGCCGATCGCCAGCAGCGGGATGAAGCCCAATTGCACCAGCGACCAGACCGCGGCGTGCACGGCCATTGCCAGCAACAGCCCGCCGCCGGCGATCGCCGCCGGCTGCCACCCGGGCCGCGTCAGCCGCACCAGCGTCGTTGCCACCAGCCCGGCGAGCACCAGCTGATAGGCGGTGATGCGCAGCCCGATATCGACATCGAGCCCGCCCCAGGGGATAAGGAAGATTGCCAGCAGCAGCACGGCGCGCGGTGCCAGCGCCGCACCGACCAGTGCCGCAAGGAACACGCCGAGAAGGAGGACAGCAGCCATCAGCCGGCGAAGCGAGCGCGCAGTCCGTCGAGCGTCGCCGCCGGGCTCGCCAGCCGCCGCGCCAGCAGCCGCAGCGGCGCCTCCAGTCGATCGAGCGCCCGCGGCGGCCGGCCGAGGGCGCGTGCCTTGATGCGGGCAAGGTCGATGGCCATCGCTTCGGCAAGCCGGCCCGACCCGGTGATCGTCTCGCCATAAAGCCGGAACGCCCCCAGCGCTTCGGGCACCGTCACCATCCGCGCGCCGCTGCGCGCCATTTCGACCAGAAGTTCGGCATCCCAGCTGGTGCGGTTGGCGATGTTGAAGCCGCCGGCGCGCTCGAAGGCGGCGCGGCGGAAGAAATGCCCCTGCTGCACGAAAGTCATCGCGCCATGGCCGAAATCGGCCATGCTGACCCGGCTGGTGCGCATCCGCCGGCGGTGGCGGCCGTCCCCATCGATCAGGATGCCGCCGCCCAGGATGGCATCGATATCGGGCGGCGCCGCGAAATGCCGCGCGACTGCGGCCAGCGCGCCCGGCAACAACAGGTCATCGGCATTGATATAGCCGAAGATTTCCCCCCGCGCCGCGGTGAAACCCTTGTTCAGGCCATCGGCGGGGCCCTTGTCGGGATCGAGCAGCAGGGTCGCGATCTCGCTCCGTCGCCGTTCCAGAATCGCGCGGCTGCCATCGCTCGATCCCGGATCGACGACGATGTAATCGAGGCCCGGATAGCCCTGGCCGGTGATCGAATCGATCGCTGCCTCCAGATATTTCGCCTGGTTGAACGACAGGGTGACGATCGTGATCGCCGGCGAAATCACCGGTGCTGCGATCATGGCCGGCAGGCCGGCAGGGGCGTCATGGCCGGCAGGCCGGCAGGGGCGTCATGGCCGGCAGGCCGGCAGGGGCGTCGTGGCCGGCAGGCCGGCAGGGGCGTCATCGCCGCCGCACCAGCAGCGCCAGCGCCGCCATCAGCAGCCCGCCGCCGATCAGCCCCGCCGCGAGCACCGGCAGCTGCCGCGGCGATCCCGGCTGCGGCGGTGCGGTGATGGTGCCGAAACTTTCGGCCGCGAACGCCGACGGATTGCGCGCCAGCATCAGCCGCTGTTCCTGATCGAGCAGCGTCGCATAGAGCGATTGGCGCTGGTCCGCCTCGGTGATCGTCGGCAGCCGCGCCTGCAGCCAGCCGATATTGGCAGCGGCCCGTGCCGTCGCGCGCTGGCGGATCAGCGTATCGGTGGCGGCGTGCAACCGCGCCAGCAGCCGCGCCGCCAGCACCGGGCTGTCGGCATCGAGAAACACCGTCACGATCGGCGTGCGCGGATCCTGATCGACGCCGACATGGCGGCCAAGCCACTGGTGCAGCCGATCGGCATCGGGCGGACGCCACGCCTTCACCGGCGCACCGGCATAGGGTTCGATGCGGAACGCGCCGGCGTGCGGATCGAACCAGCCGCGGCCGTTCCATTCGGGCGCGAAGATCTGGCGCAACAGCCTGCGATCCTTTGCCAATTCGCCTGCGACGGCATGGCTGGTCAACGCCTCGACATACAGCCGGAACGGAGTCGCCGGGACCGCATCGACTGTCACTCCGGCCAGTGCTGCAAGGCTGCCCAGCGCACCGCCGCCGCCAGGCTCCCGCCCCGCCGCCGGCGCCGGCGCCACGCGCATCACTGCCGTGTAGCGATAATCCGCCTGGCGCAACCACGCCGCCGCCAGCAACAGGCCGACAACCCCGCCCAGCGCCAGCCACCACCAGCGCGCCAGCACCGCCGCGCCGGCATCGGCAATCCAGTCACGAGAGCGGGCATTCGACATCGGTGCCCGCGCCCTCGCACAAAGGCCGGCATGGGTCCACCCGGGAGGGAAGCAGCCTCCGGCGGCTGGGCCCCGGGCCCCGGACCCATCGTGTTCGATCTGTCCGCACGCGGCGGCGTTCCCGAATGACCGTGGCGCATCCCGACGGCGCCGTTACCGCCAGCGCCACCGCCCGCGTGCAATGCGCCGAACAGGAACGACAACGCTGTCCTACATCCGCAGCGCCATGGCATAACCGGCAACGCTCTTTGACAACCGCAAATCCGAAAACCCGCTGCCGTGGAAGGCAGGACGAGATTCGCAAAAACCGTCGAAAACGGTGAAGTTCGTGAACTTCCGGCCGAGCGACCAGCCGAGCGACGAGATCCGGAAACCTGTCGCGAGCGGCGTCGCTATGCCTGCGCCCGCGCCATCTCGCCAACCAGCGTGCGCAGCGCCGGCACCAGCGCATCGACGTCGGCCGGCCGGGTGAACAGCGACGGCGTCACCCGCACGCAAGCGCCGGCGTCGAGCCCGGTACGCTGCACGGTCATGATGCCGAAGCGAGCGAGCAGCGCATCGGTGATGGCGACATTGTCGGCGGTGCTGGTGCGGCCGCGAATGCGGAACGAAGTGCTGGCGCCATGCAGCCGCGGGTCGTCGGGCAACAATATTTCGAGGCCGTCGAGGCCGCGAAGCGGCGCCACCCAGCGGTTGCGCAGTGCCTGCAATCGACCCAGCTTGGCCGGCGTGCCGATACGGGCCTGAAAGGCGAACGCCGCCGGCAGCGTCAATTGCGCCGCAAAATCGACGGTTCCCTGGTGCACGCGGCCCTGCACGCCGGTTGCATCCGGCTCCGCCGCCGAAGGTTCGATGGCGTCGGTGAAACCGCCGCGAATCCAGATCGCCGCGATGCCCAGCGGCGCCCCCGCCCATTTGTGGAAATTGATGCCGACGAAATCGGCACCAAGATCGGGCAGGCGGAAATCGACATGGAAAAAACTCTGTGCCGCATCGACGATCACCCGGGCGCCGCGCGCCCGCGCCAGCGGCACGATCGCCGCCACCGGCAACACCAGCCCGGTGCGGTGGCTCATGTGCGTCAGCAGCACCAGTTTCAGCCGGTCGGCCGCTGCGATCGCTTGCGAATAGGCTGCGATCACCGCGTCATGGCTCGCCACCCGCGGCAGCACGATCTTCACCGCCCTGGCGCCGCGCGCCCGCGCCAGCGACAGCATCGCCCCCTGCATCGCTTCGTAATCGCTGTCGGAATAGAGGATCGTGTCCCCCGCCCCGACATCGCGGAACTGGCTGATCAGCGCGCACAGCCCCTGCGCCGCGTTGTTGCACAGGCCGATTTCGGCCGGCGCGACCCCCATCGCCGCCGCCGCTGCCTCGCGCGCGGCCGCCAGGTCCTTCAGCATCGCCCGCCGCGCATACCAGCTGTTGTCGCGGTTGAGCCGCGCCGCGATCTCGGCATGGGCATCGGCCACCGGCGCCGCCATGCTGCCCCAATAGCCGTTTTCGAGCTGAACAATATCGCGCGTCACCCGATATTGCGCGGCGATCCGCTGCCATCCGGCCTCGTCATCCGCGGTCAACGGCGCCGCCTGTGCCGATCCCGCCGCGATCAGCCCCAGCCCGGTGGCCGCCGCCAGTGCTTCACGCCGTGTTGCCTGCATGATTTCCCCTGTTCGCCGTGGCGTATCATGGCGAATGCGGTGGGTTTGGCCAGTGTCTGACGGGAGAAAGGGGGCCGCCGGCGACCCCTTTTTCTGCCGGTTTCGAGCCACCACCCCACCTGCTACCCACCCGGAAGACCCCGCAAAGGAGCCGCCATGCCGCGCCAGGATTTCCGTTTTGCCTTCCCCAAGCGCGTGCGTTTTGCCGAGGTCGATGCCCAGGCCGTGGTGTTCAACGCGCGCTATCTCGAATATTTCGACATCGGGCTGGTCGAATATTGGCGGGCGGCGGGGATTTATTCGGGTCCGCAGTTCGCTGGCGGACCGGAAATGCACGTGGCGCGGGCACTGGTCGAGTACAAGGCGCCGATCTTGATCGATGAAATCGTCTCGATCTGCGTTCGCGCGGTGCGGTTCGGCACCACTTCGATGACGTTCGCGTTCGAATTGCATGGCCAGGCGCGTGAGGACGGCGAGGATTTGCGCGCCACCGGCGAGGAAGTGCATGTGCATGTCGCCGAAGCGCGCGGCCGGCCGACGCCGATTCCGCCGCGTGTCATTGCCTGTTTCGAGGCCTATGAGGGTCGATCGCTGAAGAACGCCGCCTGAAGGACCGCCCGATGAAGTATCTCCACACCATGATCCGCGTTTCAGATGTGCCGGAAACCCTGAAATTCTTCGAACTTCTGGGCCTGCGCGAGCTGCATCGCCACGACAATCCGGCCGGCCGGTTCACGCTGATCTTCCTCGCCGCCCCCGGGGACGAGGCGGCGCAGGTTGAACTGACCCACAATTGGGACGAAAAAACCTATGGCGGCGGCCGCAATTTCGGCCATCTCGCCTATGCCGTCGACGATATCCACGCCGCCTGCCAGCGCCTGATGGACGGCGGCGTCGCCATCAATCGCCCGCCGCGCGACGGGCGGATGGCGTTCGTGCGCTCCCCCGACGGCATATCGGTGGAGCTTTTGCAGGCCGGCAAGGCGCTGACACCCGCCGAACCCTGGGTTTCGATGCCGAATACGGGGGAATGGTGATGCTGGAGGTCGTCCAGATTCCGGTGCTGACCGACAATTACGTCTATCTGGCGCATGATTCCGCCACCGGCGAGACGGCGGTGATCGATCCGGCGGTCGCCGATCCGGTGCTGGCAGTGGCGGCGGCGCGCGGCTGGCGCATCGGCCAGGTGCTCAACACGCACTGGCACCCCGATCATGTCGGCGGAAATGCCGGGATCGTCGCTGCAACGGGGGCGAAAGTCACCGGCCCGCGCGGCGAGGCGGCGCGGATTCCGCACCTCGATCGCGCTGTCGGCGAGGGCGATACGGTGCAGATCGGCGCGTCGGCGGGGCGGGTTTTCGATGTCGGCGCGCATACCGCCGGGCATATCGCCTTTGTTTTCGATGATGCCGATGCAGATTCTGGCGTGCTTTTTCCCGGCGACACGCTGTTCGCGCTCGGCTGCGGGCGGCTTTTCGAAGGCACGCCGGCGGACATGCACGCAGCGCTGGCCAAGCTGATGGCGCTTCCCGACGCCACGCGCATCTATTGCGCGCATGAATATACGCAAAGCAACGCGCGTTTTGCAGTGACGGCGGAGCCGGACAATGCGGCGCTGGTGGCGCGCATCGCCGAAATCGACGCGCTGCGAGCGCGAAACCTGCCGACCGTGCCCTCGACGATCGGCGAGGAACGCGCCACCAACCCCTTCGTCCGCGCCGGCAGCATCGCCGAACTGGGCGCGCGCCGGGCGGCGAAGGACGCTTTTCGTTAGGCGGCGACGGTCCTGCGCCGCCGCATCGCGGCGCCGGTAAGGCCGAAGCCGGCGATCAGCATCGCCCAGCTGGCCGGTTCGGGAACCCCGCCGACCGGGCCGCCGACCTGTTCGAGAATGATCCCATCGACGAGCACATCCCAGGCGTTGCCGCTGCC
>JBBQWE010000072.1:0-13540 GCA_038210855.1 Sphingomonadales bacterium
ATCGCCGCGTTCGACGGTGACTTCACCCTTCAGCGTCGCGGTGACGGTGGCGGCAATGCTGGCGGCAATGTCGGCGGACAAGCCGAGATCGGTCTGCGTCAGACGATCGCCGAGCAGCCCCAGCGCCACCTGCACCGGCACATAATTGTCGAGCGCCGGATCGGTATAGGCCGTCTTGAACGGCACGATCTGCGCCATGCGATAGCCGCCATCGGCGGTGATCACGATGCGCGCGCCGGCATCATGGATGCGGTCGGACAGCGTCTTGTCTGAAAATCCGCCGAACACCGGTGTGTAGAGCACGCCGATGCGCTTGGCGGCTTCGGTCCAGAACAGCTGTGCCGGGATGTTCGGCATGTTGAGCGCGATGCGATCGCCGGCCTTCAGCCCGAGCGCCTGCAGCGCCAGCGCGCATTTCGCGGTTTCGAGCAGCAGCTGCCGGCGGCTGATGGGATAGCAATCGACCGGCGCGCCGCGGCCGCCGTCCTGCGCCATGTCCCAGCGATCGCCTTCGAAGATAACCGCCGTTTCTGCACCGCCGCCGGCCAGCACATGGCGATCGAGCTCGTTGAAGCAGCAATTGGTACGGCCGCCTTCGAACCAGCGGAAATGCGGCGCCGAATCGGCGTTGAAGGCACGCGACCACGGCTCGAAATCGGCCGGCAGCGCCGCGGTCACCGGCGCCAGGGTCGCCGCGTCCCACCCGGTCCAGGCATCACCATCGCGCGTCAGCCAGGCGTGACCGCCGTCGGGCAGCGCAACCCGCCAATGCAGGTTGCGCGCCGCGATGTCACCGTGAAAGCCACCCGGATCGGCAAGCACGCCGGCCCGCATGGCATCCCATGCCGCCCGGTCGCGAACCGGATTGGCCAGCGCCACGCCGGCACCCGGCGTTGCGGCAAAGGGCTTCACTGCCTCGATATTCATCGTCACTTCCCTGTCACCCGATCCGGCTGCACCCGGCTCCTGCACCACCATGCACCGCCGTGTCCACACGCGACCACCAATCGGGAAGCGCGTGCCGGACAGGGCGATGCATCGCAATGCAGGATTGTCGATTGACGCGGCGTTAGAGCATTAATCTGTCCATTCCAACCCTTAAAACGGAGGTCTGTTGCTCAAACCCAGTGCGCAATGACAACGCCGGGGTTGGAGGCCTGCCGACGGCCCTAGCTGGCGACGATCGTGTTGCGAGCCCGGCGGCGCTGCTGGAACCCGATCATGACGAAGCCGGCGACCAGCATCGCCCAGGTTTCGGGTTCCGGAACCGCACTGATGGCGCCGACATCGTCGCCGCTGAAATTGCCGGTGGCGGAACCGCGGAACGATCGCACCGCGCGATAGGGGTCGCCGGCGCTGCCGCTTCCGGCCAGCCCGAGTTGCGACGCGATCGACGCGATGTTGATCCGGAACGACCCGATATCGGTGAAATCGAACGAAGCGAGATCGGATCCATAGACAATGTCACCGGTCAGCGTGTCGCTCAACACGGCGCTGGCACCGCCGTTCTGACCGGCAAGTCGGGCCAGCGTGAAGTCGCCGCGCAGCAACTGCGTGCCGGCCGGATGGCTGGCCGTGCCGACGGTGAAGGCGCCCTGGCTGGTGAAACGGAAAAAGCCGTTGATCCCCGGCTGTATGACATCGCCGCCGTCGACAGTTGCCGGCGTGTCGACGATGTTGGCGCTCAGCTCGAACCACGCCGGCAAGTTGCTGACCGCGCTGGCAAGCGGCCCCTGCACGAACGAAAAGCGCGTGTTGGCAAAGCCGAAGCTGTTCGAATTGCCGCTAGCGGTCGAATAGAGGCTGGCGCTGGTGCCGCCGCTGGCAAGATCGGGAACACCCATGCCGCTGTTGACCAGCCGGACGTTGTTGTTGGAGCCAACGGCGGTAAAGGTCGCGAACACCTGCACCGCTTCGGCCGGGCCGGCCGCTGCGAACAGCAACAGAGCGGCTGCCACCGACCAGCCGGCAGCGATCGGCGGGCGGATCGCGGACGATCCGGTGGCGGAAAACGAGCGGCCGGCCGGGCCGCGGACGGGTGGCAGTTGCATGGTGATCTCCCGAATGGCAGCGGCCCCATCGGCGCGCCGTTCGAAGCTATGCAATCGCCGTGCCAGCCACGGATGACCGGATTGCATCAACGGTATCAACGGTTTGCATGCCGGCGAGCGAAAGCGGTCGGCTTCGCACCGGCTTCAGCTTGCCGGTGCTGGCAGGGCCTTGCCGCTCTTCAGCGCCAGCGCCGGCTTTTCGACGAGGTGCCACGACAGCGCCGCCGCCACCAAGGTCATCGCGAAACCGGCGCCGAGGTTGGCCAGCGGCGTGGCTGCGCCGAGCGCGATCGCCACCTGCTGCAGCGGAAAGCCGTAGATATAGATGCCATAGCTGTAGTCTGGCATCCGGGCGCTGGCTGTCTTCAGCAACGGAGGAACGGCAAAGGCCGTGACAAACGCGGCATAGCCGAAACCGATCTGGGCGATGGCCATCCGCCCCGGAATCGCTGTCGGCAGCAGCACGGCAACCGCGACGAGAGCAATGGCCAGCGGCCATGACAGCAGCAACCGTTCCCGCCACAGCCAGGCCAGCACGCCGCCGAAAAAGCTGAAGAACAGCCCGCGCGCGCTTTGGACGGGTTCCGGGAGCACCGGCAGTACCAACGCCAGCACCAGCCCGACGACGATGACAATCGTGAAGCGAAACCGCGGCAGCGCCAGCCCCAGCGCCAGCGCGGCCGCCAGCGCGAGGTAGCAGCGAACCTCGTGCGGAATGGTCCACAGCGAACCATTGACGACGCCCGGCAACCGGTGTGCCTCGAACAGCCCCGGCAGGCTGTAGGCCCCGCCCATCAACAGCCCGTTGCGCCACCAGAAGCGGTGCGTTTCGGGATCGGACAGCAGCGCCGCGAGCGGCCCGGTTCCGAACCCCGCCCACAGCGCCAGCGGCACCACCAGCAGCATGACCCACAGCCCGGGCAGCAGGCGCAGCGCGCGTGCCTTCAGGAATTCGGCGACGCCGCGCTTGAACAGGCTGCCGGCGACCAGAAAGCCCGACAGGGTGAAGAACAGGAACACCGCCAGCCGCGACACCGGATAGCCGAGCAGGGCCACGCTGGGATCGAGCCCGCGCTGCGCCTGGGTAAGGTCCCAGGCGTGGCTGATCATCACCGCGCTCGCCAGCAGCCAGCGCAGT
This sequence comes from Sphingomonadales bacterium, assembly GCA_038210855.1. Taxonomy (GTDB): domain Bacteria; phylum Pseudomonadota; class Alphaproteobacteria; order Sphingomonadales; family Sphingomonadaceae; genus Sandarakinorhabdus. The sequence continues at coordinate 3,190 of JBBQWE010000072.1, forward strand.
GCCGTGAAGGCGTTACCGTCGGCTCGCAGGTCCGCAGGCGCGAGTGGCCGCGCCGCCAGCCAGCGTGCCGCGAGCGATCGAAGTGCGGCGGCCGCCGGCGTTTCCACCACCGCCGCCCCTAAAAGGCGTTCTTGGGGAGCAGCACCGAGCCGACGGTGCGGAACAGGATGTAGAAATCGAACCACAGCGACCAGTTCTCTATATAGTGAAGGTCGTGTTCGAAGCGCTTGATCAGCTTGTCTTCAGTATCGGTTTCGCCGCGCCAGCCGCAGACCTGGGCCCAACCGGTGATGCCCGGCTTGACCTTGTGGCGAGCGGCATAGGAGGCGACGACATCGGAGAACAGCCGGCCGCCGGCGCGGGTCGACGGGGCATGTGGTCGCGGCCCGACGAGCGACATGTCGCCCTCGAACACGTTGAAGAGCTGCGGCAGTTCATCAAGGCTGGTGCGGCGCAGCACCCGCCCGACCCGGGTAATGCGCGGATCATCGCGGCTGGCCTGGCGGATGCCGTCCAGCTGCAAATGATTGTGGTACATCGAGCGGAATTTGTAGACGCGAAACGGCCGGTTGTTGAAGCCCTCGCGCGGCTGCCGGAAAAAGATCGGCCCGGGCGAATCGATGCGGATGGCGATGGCAATGGCCAGCAACAGCGGCCAGATCAGCGCGAGGATCAGAAGCGTCAATACCCGGTCCTCCAGACCCTTCACCGCTGCATCCATGCCCGAAATCGGCCGTTCGAACAGCGTCATCACCGGCACTTCGCCCAGCATGACCAGCGGCCGCCGCGCGAAGGTGAAACTGGCCAGATCGGGCGCCAGCCGGATCTTCACCGGCGTCAGCGCCAGCCGGCTGACAACCTGCTGCAACCGTGTCTCTGCCGACCAGGGCAGTGCTACCACGACCTGATCGACCTTGCCGTCGCGGATCATCGATACCAACCCCGACAGATTGCCGAGCACCGGCACGCTGCCGGCGTTGGCGGGAACCCGGCCGTCGCGGCGATCGTCGAAAAAGCCCACAATACGGATCGTCAGCCGATCATGCGACTGGACGTAATCGGCGAAACGAACGCCCTGCGGTCCGGCGCCGAAGATCGCGACGCGCTGGTTGTAGGTGCCGCGGTTCTTCAACCGGCGAACCCAAAGCGTTGTCAGCGCTCGCTGGCCGAGCATCACGGCGCCGCCGGCGGCGAACCAGCCGAGCGCCCAGCCTCGCGAAACAACGTCCGACGATTTGAGCAAAAAGCCCAGCGTGATCATGAACAGCGCCACCGTCACCCAGGTCGAGGCGAGGCGCTGCCAGGCACGGCGCAGGGAAAATTGCGCGTCGACGTCGTAGCAACCGAGGCTTTCGGCCAGGACGCCGAAAGCAATCGCCGCCACGATGACGACGCGAGCATAGAGCAATTCGACATCGTCGGTCAGCGTGTCGCGGACGACGGAAAGCGCCACGGCGCCGGTGCCCAGCACCATCAGGAATTCGAGGACGCGAACCGCAAACACCGCGAAATCGAGCGGCACGCCCTGACGGTCGACACTGGTAGCGGGCACCGGCCTGACATTGAAGCGCATGTCGTTCACCGACATTCACCGTTCATTGTCAATTCCGTTGCGGATCGAGCAATGGCAGTGGCGTCGCGCCGCAAAGCTGGTGTAGGGACATCGCCGAAACCGAGAGAGACGCGATGGAAACCCCCTATGACTGGACGACCGTTATCGTCTTCGCCGGCCTTATCGTGTTGTTCCTGCAGCGGTCCCAGGGCGTCGCCCGCGACCACCTGTGGCAATATATGGTTGCCGCCGTCGGCTGCGCAGTGACCAACTACCTCGGCAACGAGGCCATGAAGGGCGATGAAGCGATCGCCCACGCCGGCGCCATCGGCCTGGGTGTGGCGACGCTGGCGTTCATCTGGGTGGTGCTGCAGCCCTTCGACACGTCGCAGAAATAGTCGGTCGCGCTGCGCGGTACAGCCCCACGGCATCATTTCGGGCCCATGCCACGCGCCAGACGCCGCCCGATCAGCACGTCGCGATCGGCTGGACGCATGGCAAGCACGAGAGTCCGCGCAAAGTCCTGGAGTTCGGTGAACACTTCCGGCACGGCCTCGGCAACCGTCGATATGCGAACCAGCACTCCATCGGACAGATAGCCGTCGAATTGCTGCTGCAGCTTCACCCAGCGCTGTTGCGATCCGTCCGTCGGCAGATCGTCACCGATGCGAGTCCAGTAACAGATCTGCTCGAGGCGCTGGTCGTTGGTCGCCGTCAACTCGCGAACCGGCAGGCGCGCCGCGCCGGCAAGCCCGACCCCGGCAACGCGCGACGCCGAAATCGTGTAGCCGATGGCGGAATAGCAGGTTTCCGGTCGGTGCAGCTGCAACAGGTCGTTCTGCACCGCGCCATAGGCAATCACCAGCATCATCGGCAGACGGATATCGTTGCCGCTGTAAAGGCGCGTCACCGTCTGGCTGTACAGCCGATCGGCAAGGCTGCCGGGCGATTTGGGCAGGACGAAGTCGCCGGCGGGAACACTCGTCCAGTCGCCCAGCTTCAGCGGCACGATGCTGTCGAGCTTGCGGTCGCCCAACAGCACGAGGCGCTTGCGCGGGGTCAGCACCGCCGCCGTGCCAGCCGCCGCCAGCAAGCCGCCACCGAGAAGCAGGTCGCGCCGGTTCAACGGACGCCGCCAGTCAGCGCTGCGCTGTCACGATTCTGCGGGGATGCGAGAAGGTTGCGGACCGGGGTCAGCACCCAGTCCACAAGGAAGATGAACAGCAGTGCCGAAGTGAAGGTGACCATGCCGGCCGTGTTGTGCAGATAGCCCTGCGCCGCGGCATCGCCGAGATGATAGGTGATCAGCACCAGCACCGCGACCCGCACCATGTTGGCGGCAACGGCGATCGGCAGCACCAGCAACAGCAGCAGGATCGAATAGCGCCAGTTCGAACCCCGCAGCATGTAGACGTAGAACAGGCCGATAGCCGAAAGGCTGATCAGCGAATTCAGCCCGGCGCAGGCGTCCTCTACCAGCAACTGGTACGAAGCGACGTAGATCGTCACGCCCATGCGAGCGATCGGATAGCCGAAATCGGCCAGCACCTTGGTGACGGTTTCGGAAACCAGCAGCTTGAGCGGCTGGGTGACGGCATCGAGCACCCAGCCGGGGATCGGGATGACGAAACCCAGATAGAAGATCGGAAACCACATCTGCCGCACGACTCGCCCGCCGGTGATGGCATAGCCGACCGTCAGCAGGGCAAGCAGCATCGCGGCGACTTCGATGCTGATGAAATCGAAGGCCCGGCCGAAAGCATAGACCGGGACGGTGATCGCAAAGCCGGCGAGCGTGATCAGCGGGTTGCCCGGCTGCATGTCACGGCGGATTTCGGGCATCCGACGGAAGATCAACCACAGGCCCGTTGCCACGACGATCGGCCCGTGGACGCCCGATTCGAGCGACCACGGCCCGCGCGCCATCGCGATCAGCGTCGGAATGCAAACCGCGACAATGCCGAGCAGCAACGGCCAGTGGCGCAACGCCACCGTTTGCCAATCGGATCGCGGCAGGGGGGCGGTCGTGGCCATTTTCGATCAGAACTCGTTCAATACCGAGCCGATCACCGGACAACGTGCCGCCGTCAACTGGCCGACCAGGGTCGAGATATCGCCGAAATAGCTGAAATTCCGCCGGGCCACGACCAGCGCATAGCCGGCAGCGGCACCGACTGTCAGCGCATCGGCATTGGTGTTGGTGGCGGGCGTGTCGAACAGCACCAGATCATATTCGCGCAGCAGGGTGTTGGTGCCATCGCGGAAACGATGGCCGGACAGCAGCTCCTGCGGGCGCGGCACCGGCGGCCCCGCCGTCATCACCGAAAGGTTCGGCAGGACGTTGGCGTGAACCACGCGCTCCGGCCGGGCGACCTGCAACGACAGGAAGCTCGACAGGCCGGGGGCGCTCGGGTCGAGCCCGAAGATCTGGTCGACACGCGGGCTGCGCATGTTCGAATCGACCAGCAGCACCTTGGTGCCGACCTGCGCCAGCGCGGCAGCAAGATTGGCGGCGATATAACTGCAGCCGGCGTTGTCGGCCGCCCCGACCAGCGCGAGACCGCGCCGGCCGGCGCGGACGTGCTGCGACAGGATCTGCGTGCGCAGCAGGCGGATGGCTTCGGCCGGCAGGCCGGCGGGATCGGAAATGACCGCCAGTTCCGCCGACACCGCACGGCGCCGCGTATCCTGCAGCGCGAGGCTGTTGATCAGCTGGTCGCGCGCCCGGTCGAGATCCTCGGTCGTGATATAACCGAGCTCCAGCGCCGCCTGATCGAAATCGAGGTTGCGGTCGCGCTGGTGGCCGACGACCCGTGCCGTCTGCTCTTCGGAGAGATAGCCCAGCCTTAGCAACGCGTCGCGGATCGGCGCATCGTAGATGTCACGCCCGTCGTCGATGCGGGAAACGGATTCTGCGGACGCCTGGTCCATGGGATTTCCTGTCATTGCGCCGGCTGCGGCTGCGCTGCACCGGGATCGCGACGGACCAGCCGGCGCAGGCGATCGAGCAGGCTGACCCGCTCGGTAGAGGAAATCACGGCAAACACCGGCGCCTTGGTGACAAAGCTCAAATCCTCCGTGCCGCGGACCCGGCGAGCGAGGAGTTCGGTGAACACCGCCAGCAACACGCCAAGGGCAAGACCGAAGGCGAAGGCAAGGCCGGAAATCTGCGGCCAGTTCGGGAACGACGGCCGGCCCTGGCCGATCGCATCGCCGAGGACGACGAGGCTGCTTTCGTTGACGTTCGATTCCAGCCGCAGGTCGGCGGTGCGGGCAGCCGCCTTTTCATACTGTTGCCGCCGCAAATCGACTTCGCGCTGCAACTGCGCCAACTGGTTCAGCTTGTCCTGCATGCCGAGCACCTTGGTGCGCTGGGCACGGTATTCGGCATCCAGCTGCGACACCGACCGGCGCGACACTCCGGTACGAAGCGCACCGTCGCTGCGCGATTCCCGCATTTCGCGGCCGAGTTCGGACTGCAGCGTCGACCGCCGCGTCAGCAGCGCGCGATAGGTCGGGTGCTGTTCGCCGAGCCGTTCGCCGGCCGCCTGGATCTGGTCGTTCAGCGTCGCCAGCTGCAGCTTCAGGCCGTCGACGATCTGCGAACCGCTGGCCGTCAGCGCTGCCTGCGATTCGGCCTGAACCTGGCCGCCACGTGCCGCCATCAGGGCGCTTTGCAGGTCCTGCAGCTTGCTGCTTTCGGCCTCCTGGCCGTTGGAACCGATAACGATGTTGTTGACGGCCATGAACTCGGCCTTGGCGGTTTCGGCCGCCGTCAGGGCGCGCTGGGCCCGGTCCGACTGTTCGAAATACCAGTCGGCGGTACGACCGGCGCTATCGGTACGGAACCGCAGCGAAGCGTCGATATAGGCCGTGCGCAGCAACCCGACGATCTCCTTGGCGACTTCCGGGTTGGGCGCATGATAGGTGATTTCGAGGATATTGGACTGTTCGACGACGTCGACGCTGGTATTCTCGATGATCCGCTGCGCGCCCCAGCGACGGAACTCGCCGGCGCCGCCGGTATCGGACTGCCACAGCGCCACCACGGCGGGGTTCTTTTCCCAGTTCAGCTTGTCAACGACATCGCCGGCGACGCGATAATCCTGGATGAGCTCCATCTGCGTCTTCACATAGCCGCGGGCCGCCTGGTTGTTGATCATCAGGCCGGTGACCGGATCGGGCTTGACGACGTCCATCAGGACGCGCGCCCGCGCCGGATAACGCTCCGGCAAGCTGCGCGCCACGGCGACCGCGACGATGACGCAGGTGATCAGCGAAACCAGGATGATCAGCCGGCGCGCCATCAGGATACGCAGGAACTGGATGGGGCTCATGATGGACTATCCTCTCGACACTACCGGCGATGTCAGAACAGGCGTTCCTTGACAATGATAACGTCGTTTTTCTGAACCGCCTGCGTGGCTTCGACATCGGTTTCGCGCGCCGTTCCGCGCACCAGCCCGACCTTGCCCTGCGACCCCGTGGCGGTCACGCCGCCCGCCATGGCGATGGCCTGGCGGATCGTCATGCCCGGCGTGACCGGAATGCTGCCGGGGCGATTGACCTGGCCCGAAATGAAGATCAGGTCGGCATCGGGAACGAACAGCGTATCACCGGGGCGCAGCACCGGGTTCGCCGTATCGTCGCCGCGCACCAGGCCTTCGATGTCCAGCCGCTGTTCGGCGGCGCCGTTGCGGCGCAGATAGGCATAGGTCGCGCCGCCATCGCGGATCCAGCCGGCCTTCAGCAGCACGTCGAGGGCATGATAACCGCGGTCGAGCGGATACAGGCCGGGCGACGTCACCCGGCCGGCAACGTTGACCACTTTGGAAATATAGCCGGCGATCTCGATATTGACGATCGGATCCTTGTAGTATCCGCCCTTGGTGAACTGCGCCGCGATGCTTGCGGCCAGCTGGATGTTGGTCTGGCCGGCGGCCTGCACGGCGCCGATCAGCGGCATGACGACCGTGCCGTCGGACTTGATGCGGGTCGTGATGCTGGCATCGGGTTGACCGTAGACAACGATCTGGATGGCATCATCGGCCCCCAGAACATAGCTGCCGGTGGCGGACTGGGCCAGCGCCGGCGCCGCCATCATCAGCAGCATTGCCAGCCACAGCCGACCGATCGCTTGCAGGGCCTTGGGCATCATCAACCTCTCCTTCCGTAATTCACGCGCAGCCGGAGCCGCACCGACGTCGAATCGAAATTGTACAGTGCCGGGTTCGATTCCCGGCTCTGGTGGGCCACTTCCAGCCCGATCGCATAGAGCGAAGCCGGCTGGTAATCGATCGAACCCACCACCCTGAACAACTTGTCCTGCACCCGCGCCAGCGGCTCGTCGGGCGTGATGAAGCTGCCGCGGAAATCGGTTACTGTGTAAGATACGGCGCTGCCGAGCGAAATGGCGCGCCCGAGCCGGTAGCCGAGATCGAAGGCATAGAGTTGCCGACGCTGCGACTGCGCGCCGACGTTGACGCTGACGTTGTTGGTCAGCGAGGTCGTCAGCTGCGCCGTCAGCCGCGGGCTGGGGCGGTAATCGACACTTGCGTCGAACCCCAGGTTGGACACCGGATCGCGTTGCAGCGCAAAGAACGGCGATCCCGGTATCGGCTGGATCAGGATCTCGGCCGGCTGCGGCGACACCCGGTAGAGCGAAACGCCGCCATCGACACCCAGACGGCTGCCGAACCGCCGGGAATAGCCGAAGCGACCCTGGAAGAAGTCGACACCATCGATGCGGACACCGGCCGGGACCAGAACGAGGCGATTGGGGTAGTCGGCCTTCGTCCAGGTCGCGCTCAACGAAAACGTGCCGAGGCTGGGCCGGGTGTAGCTGACCTGCGGGCCGAAGGTGAAGCTGTCGACGTCGAAAGCAGCGCGGGTGGGGTTGTCGTTGCTGATGCTGCTCTTGCGGACGGTGCCGCCGAAACTCAGCCCGCCCGCCGTGCGGCACTGGCCGACAATACCATAGCTCAACGTCTGCTGGACGTTGGGCACGAATTCCGAAAGCTCGGCGAGCAGCGCCTGCTGGCTGCCGAAGGCGGCATCGACGGTGCCACCACAACGGTTGCCGAGGCGCCAGGCCAGCCCGCCCGTGAGCTTGTAGCGGTTTCGATTGAGGATCGGGTTTTCAAGGTAGAAATCCCGGCCGAAGCTGGCGGTGGCGAAAAGCCGCTGCTGCCCGAACGGCAGGTTGGTACCGATATCAAGCTGCGGGGTGATGCGAAGATCGGCACGGCTTTGCCCGGGCCGGACGACCTGAGCATTGCCGAGGCGAAGAATGTTGCTGTCGTACAGCGTGTTGACGCCGGCACTGGCATAAAAGCGGCCGAGAACGGCGCCAAGGCCGAGCGCCGCGCTGTTTTCAAAGGCCGGGTCGTCGCCCGTAGTGCGCGGCGTGAAGGCCGGGCCAAGCCCGCCCGGTGCCACCTGCCCGCCGCCGAGCGCGCCGAAGCCCGCCGCCGGCGCCGCGTTCGCGCCGGGAATGGCGGCCGCGGGGATCGCCGGACCCTGGGCCAGCGCCGGCGCTGCGAGCAGCAGGATCGGCGCCGACAGGGCCGCCAGCGATGTCGAAATCGGCGAAATTGCAAACACGTCCGCCAACGGCCGGCGCACCGCGACCGGCTTTTGCCAGCGCCCGGCGCCTCGTTCGGCATCCCGCGTTTCCGGCGCTGCCATGCAACTCTCCCAACCCATCCAGCCGTGCTGCTACACGGCCCGCCTGCCTGCGGCAACGGCGCACGCATTCGATCCATCGGGCAGCGGCACCGCCGGGCATCGCAAAACCGCGCAGCGACGCTGCAATGCAACACTTTCGCCGTCGAACCGTACAAGATGGCGAACGGCCGCCATGTCGCGGGCTGCGGGCCGGTACTGCCCCGGCTTGCGTGGCGGCTCCTGTTTTGCCCTACCATCGCGCCGGGACGATGTGTAGAGCAGCATCAGCAAGGTGGCCGGGAGTGGTTGAACGATGATCTGGAAACGCTGGGCACGATCCGGGAACGACGACGCCGAAACCGCGCTGGTCGAGCCGGCGATCGCAGCCGAAACCGCATCGATCAGCCCCGCGCCGAAGATTTCGGGAACACTCGACAGCGCCAATTTGCGACCGGCGTTTCTCGAAACGCTGTGGCGCGAACCGGCGCCGCCGCAGCGGGCAACGCCGCTGCCGCGCTTTTCGGCAAGTGCATCGGACGACGTCGAGTCCGAAGACGGCGAATCCAACGTGGCGCGCCGGCGGCTGGCACTGCGCGATGCGCTCGGCGCGTCGCAGCCCGTCATCGGCCGCGAAAGCTTCGCCGGACGCCATGATGCGCTTTCGCAGCTGATCCAGGCGATCGAGCAGCAGCGCGTCCATGTCGTCATCTACGGCGAGCGCGGGATCGGCAAGACGAGCCTTGTCCATGTCTTTGCCGAAACGGCGCGCGAGGCCCGATATCTGGTGCTCTACGGCAGCTGCGGTACCGAAGCCGAATTTTCGGCGATGTTCCGAAGCTTTGCTGCCCGCATTCCGCGGCTGTACCACCGTTCGGTGCTGCCCAACTCGCCCGAGGCGGAAAAGGGTGAAAACCTCGATGTCATGCTGGGTGACAATTTCGGTCCGCGCGAACTTGCGGACCTGTTCGCCGAAGTCACCGGCACGCGTGTCATCATCGTCCTCGACGAATATGACCGCGTTCTCGATCCGGGTTTCCGCCGCGACGTCGCTGAATTGATCAAGAACCTGTCCGACCGCGCGGCCCGGGTGCAGCTGGTGCTGACCGGCGTTGCCCAGAACCTCGACGAACTCATCGGCTATGCGCCGTCGATCCGCCGCAACATCGTCGGCTTGCCGATGCGGCCGCTCAACGGCGGCGAAGTGCGTGAGCTCGTCGGCATCGGCGAAAACGCCGCCGAGCTGCATTATTCCGAAGATGCCATCGGCATGATCACCGCCATGGCCGGCGGTTCGCCTTATCTTGTGCGGCTGCTCGCCCACCACGCCGGGCTGACGGCTCTCGAAAGCCGCCGCAGCCTTGTCGAGGAGAACGACGGTCGCGCCGCGGTCGAGCGCGTGCTGACCGACTGGAACGCCTCGCTGCCGCGCCGGGTTCAGGCCAGCCTGGGGCGCGAGGAAGCCCGCGAGCAATGGCCGTTGCTGGTTGCATCGGCGCGCGCCGGTTCGTCGGCGGACGGCTTTTTCGGAGTGGAGGATGTGTTCACCGAACTCGGCGGCGCCGTCACGCAGCCGCTGATTGAACGCGACCTGCGGCGGTTTTCCAACCCGCACGACCTGCTCGAACTCCACGACCTTGGCGGCGAGCTGCGGTTTCGCTTCCGTTACCCCGGCGTTTCGGCCTTGCTGCTGATGTCCGCGGCGATGGCCCGCATCACTGCCTGAAACCCGGCATCCTGCCGTGCGCGGCCCGTTCAAAAAGCGCCGGCAGCGCTGCTTGGGCCGCGTCGATCCCGATTGCGCGGCGCGGCGCAGCCGGTTAGCGTCACGGCCGGCGCGGCAGGCAGCAGGATGACGGAAAATCCCGTGCCGATGACGGATCCGGGCCTTCGCGCCAGCGTCATCGTCCCCCATCTCAACACGCCCGACGTGCTGGCGCGCTGTCTGGCGTCGGTGTTCGGCCAGGAATTGTCGTCGGGGACGTTCGAGGTGATCGTTGTCGACAATGGCTCGAGTGTCGATCTGAGCGCGGTGCGAGCCGCCTTTCCGTCGGTCACCTGGCTTTCGGAACCACGGCCCGGCCCTGGCCTGGCTCGCAACCTCGGCATTGCCGCAGCATCGGCGCCGGTGCTGGC
>JBBQWE010000073.1:0-13389 GCA_038210855.1 Sphingomonadales bacterium
ATCGTTACGGGGTATCCAACTGGATGGGGTCTGGGGCCCAAGGCCCCAGCCGCCGGAGGCAAACTGCCTGCCTTCATTGCTGCCCTCTAGGCCAACCCACGCCGCGCCGCAAAGTCGCGCACAGTTCCGTCCACAGACTTGCACACGGCAAACTTCTGCCGGCCGATTGCCGCGCCGCCGGGGCCCGTGCGACAAGCCGGCGATGGCCACTCTCCCCCTGCGCATCGTCGAACCCCCCATGGATGCCGCCACGCTGCCGCAGAATATCGAGGCCGAGGCGGCGCTGCTCGGCGCGTTGATGATCGACAACCGGCTGGTGGAGGATGTGATGATCCTCCTGCGCCCCGAACATTTCGCCGATCCGCTGCACGGCCGCATCTATGCCGCCATCCTGATGCTGTCGGACCGGCGCATGGCCGCCAACCCGATCACGCTGAAGCCGCTGTTCGAGGCCGATCCGGCGCTGCAGGAAATGGGCGGCGCTGCCTATCTGGCGCAGTTGAGCCAGAGCATGGGCGGCCTGATCGCTGCCCGAGATTTCGCCAAGCAGATCTACGATCTTGCCCTGCTGCGCGAACTGATCCGCGTGGGCGCCGAAATGATGGCCGGCGCTGCCGACATGTCGACCGAAATCGCCCCGCTCGACCGCATCCAGGAAGCCGAAATGGCGCTCTACAAGGTGGCGGAACAAGGCGAGGTTTCGGGCGGAGTCAAGACCTTCGGCCAGGCGACCCGCGAAGCGCTCGACATGGCCGAACGCGCCATGAAATCGGGCGGGCATCTTTCGGGCTATACGACCGGCCTTGCCGGGCTGAACGACAAGCTCGGCGGGCTGCACAAGTCCGATCTGGTCATCCTCGCCGGCCGCCCCGCCATGGGCAAGACGGCGCTGGCCACCAACATCGCCTTTGCCTGTGCCTGGCGCTATCTGCAGGACCAGGCGCTCGGCACGCCCGATGAAAAGGCCTCGGGCGCGCCGGTAGCCTTCTTCAGCCTCGAAATGTCGTCGGACCAGCTGGCGACGCGCGTGCTTGCCGAACAGGCCGAAATCAGCTCAGAAAAGCTGCGCAAGGGCGAAATCCGGCAAGAGGAGTTCGCGCAACTGGCGCGCGCTTCGGGCGATCTCTACAATTTGCCGTTGTTCATCGATGATACCCCGGCGCTGTCGATCGCCGCGCTGCGCACCCGCGCCCGCCGGCTGAAACGCCAGCACAAGATCGGGCTGATCGTCGTCGACTATCTGCAATTGCTGCAGGGATCGGGCCGCGGCAGCAACGACAACCGCGTCCAGGAAATCAGCGAGATCACCCGCGGGCTGAAACAGCTCGCCAAGGAACTGCAGGTGCCGGTGCTGGCACTGTCGCAGCTCAGCCGCGCCGTCGAAGCCCGCGAGGACAAGCGCCCGCAGCTTTCGGACCTGCGCGAATCGGGAACGATCGAACAGGACGCCGACATCGTGCTGTTCGTCTATCGCGAGGAATATTATCACTCGATGAAACAGCCCGACCCGGAAGAAGCCGACAAATTCGCCAAATGGCGCGAGAAAGCCGAAAAGGTCTTCGGCCTCGCCGAAGTCATCGTCGCCAAGCAACGCCACGGATCGACCGGCAGCGTGCCGCTGACCTTCCACAAGGCCTTCACCAAATTTTCCGACCGCGCGCCGGATGAGTATATGCCGGAGAGTAGGGACTAGGGCAGGATGCAAGGGAGCCTCCGGCGGCCGTCTTTCCTTTCGCTGCAGGCGAAGAAGCCCGCCGATGAGCACCGAGATCGATACCTACATCGCGATGTTGCCACCGCTGCGCGCCGAGCGGCTGGCGGCGCTGCGGGCGCTGATCCACAGCGTCGAGTCGGCCGTGGTCGAGGGCTTCGACTGGCAGATGCCGGTGTTCCGAATGGGCGAGCGTTGGGTCGCGGTGGCATCGAAGGCGAGCTACATCAGCGTCTGTCTGGGCACCGAGGTGCAGGCGGCGGCGGTCATTGCCAGCGATCCGAAGCTGAAGGGCGGCAAGTCGTGCGTGAACATTCCCGATCGTGCCGCGCTGCCTCTGGCGGCGCTGGAGCCGGCGCTTCGCGCGGCGCTTGCCGGGGATGACTGACGAACCGACTCCGGCGTTCGTGCTCGCCGATTTCCTGCCCTATCAGCTTTCGGTCGCATCGAATGCGGTGTCGCGCGCCGTGGCCGAGGGGACGGGCTATGAAGCGCGGTTCGGGTTGAGCGCGGCGGAGTGGCGGGTGCTGGCGGCAACCGCGGCGGCCGGCCGCGACAGCGCGCCGAGCCAGGCCGAGATCGGAGCGATCACCGCGATGGACAAGATGACGATCAGCCGGGCGGTGGCGGGCCTGGTGCAGCGCCGGCTGGTGACCCGCGCGCGCGACGAGGGCGATCGCCGGGCGTTGCGGCTGGCGGTGACCGGGGAGGGGCAGCGCGTCCATGATCTCGTCGCGCCGCGGGCGCTTGCAGTGGAGGCGGCGCTGCTGGCAGCGCTGGGTCCGGGCGAGGCGGCGGCGCTGCGATCGGCGCTGGCGCGGCTGCGCGCGGCTTGTGGCGGTCCGTAACATCTGTTACTAATGCCGTGTCGAAATCGGGAGTGATCGCCATGGCCACCACTGCACCTGCCGTCGTTTCCGCCGCTCGCACCGCACCGCGCTCCAACGATCTCGGCCTCGATGGGTTCGAATTCGTCGAATTCACCGGCCCCGATCCCGAAGCGCTGGCCGGGTTGTTCGTGGCGATGGGCTTCACCCAGGTCGGCACCCATCGTTCGAAGCACGTCCGCCACTATGCGCAAGGGCAGATCAACTTCATCCTAAACATGGAAACCGCCGGCCAGGCTGCGGAATTCCGCAATGCCCATGGCCCCAGCGCCAATGCGATGGCCTTCCATGTCGAGGATGCCGCCGCCGCCTTTGCCGAAGCGGTGCGCCGCGGCGCGACGCCCGTCGTGGGCCCGGTCGGGCCGATGGAGCTCAACATCCCGGCGATCGAGGGCATCGGCGGATCGAACCTCTATCTGGTCGATGACGCCGGCGGCCGGCAGATTTATGACATCGATTTCGTGCGCGTGCCGGGTGCCGGGCGGGACGATGCCAGTGTCGGGCTGCACACGCTCGATCACCTCACCCACAATGTGAATCGTGGCCGCATGGCGCATTGGGCAGACTTCTACGAGCGCACCTTCAACTTCCGCGAAATCCGCTATTTCGATATCGAGGGCCAGTCGACGGGGCTGTTTTCCAAGGCGATGACGGCGCCGGACGACAAGATCCGCATCCCGCTCAACGAAAGCCAGGACGAGCACAGCCAGATCGAGGAATTCCTGCGCGCCTACAACGGCGAGGGCATCCAGCATATCGCGCTCGCCACCGACGATATCTTCGTCACCGTCGACGCGCTTCGGGCGCGCGGCATCCGTTTCCAGGATTCGCCCGACACCTATTTCGACCTGATCGACAAGCGGCTGCCCGGCCATGGCCACGACGTCGCCGAAATGCGGGCTCGCCGCATCCTGATCGATGGTGCGCCGGAAACCGGCGGCGGGCTGCTGCTGCAGATCTTCACAGAAAACATGGTCGGGCCCATCTTTTTCGAAATCTTCCAGCGCAAGGGCAATGACGGCTTCGGCGAGGGCAATTTCAAGGCGCTGTTCGAATCGCTGGAGCTGGACCAGATGCGACGGGGCGTGATTCCGGCGAAGGGCGAGTGAAGACTGGCAGTCTGCCTCCGGCGGCTGGGGCCTGAGGTCCACGGCCCCAGCCGCCGGAGGCCCCTTAACTCTTCCGGCCAAACCAGGGAGCCACGATGCGCGTTCAGCCCGACGATCATGGCGAAACCCCGCTCGCATCGAAGCCGGCGATGATGGCCGGTTTCGGCAATCATTTTTCCACCGAGGCGGTGCCCGGCGCGCTGCCGATCGGCCGCAATTCGCCGCAGCGGCCGGCGTTCGGGCTTTATGCCGAACAGCTTTCGGGAACGGCCTTCACCATGGCGCGCGGCGAGAACCGCCGGTCGTGGCTGTACCGGCTGCGGCCGTCGGCGATGCATCTGCCGTTCCGGCTGGTCGATGATCCGGTGGCGGCGACGGTGGCGACGCCGAACCGGCTGCGCTGGGACCCGCCGGCGCTGCCGCCCGGTCCCGTGGCCTTTCCCGAGGCGTTGCGGCCGGTGCTGTCGAACGGCGATCCGGCGGCGCTGACCGGCGTGCGTTTTTCGACCTATGCGGCGACGGCCGGCATGGGGGATCGCGCCTGTGTTTCGGCCGATGCCGAAATCCTGATCATTCCGGAAAGCGGTGGCCTGGTGGTCACCACCGAACTGGGCGTGCTGGCGCTTGAACCGCTCGAAATCGCGCTGATCCCGCGCGGGGTCCGCTATCATGTCGCGCTGAGCGGCGGCGCGGCGGGCGGCTATTTCGTCGAAAACCATGGGCTCCCGTTCCGCCTGCCCGATCTCGGCCCGATCGGTTCCAATGGCCTTGCCAATCCGCGCGATTTCCAAACGCCGGTTGCCTGGTTCGAGGATCGCGATACGCCGTTCGAAATCATCCAGAGCTATGGCGGCCGGCGCTGGACGACGATGCTCGATAGGTCGCCGTTCGATGTCGTCGCATGGCACGGCAATTACGCCCCGGCGAAGTACGATCTGCGCCGTTTCAACACGATCGGCACCGTCAGCTTCGATCACCCCGATCCGTCGATCTTCACCGTGCTGACGTCGCCGTCGGACACGCCGGGCCGGGCCAACGCCGATTTCGTCATCTTCCCGCCACGCTGGATGGTGGCGGAGGAGACGTTCCGGCCGCCGTGGTTCCACCGCAATCTGATGAGCGAGGCGATGGGGCTGATCACCGGCGCCTATGATGCCAAGGCCGGCGGCTTCGCCCCGGGCGGGATCAGCCTGCACAACATGATGAGCGCGCATGGCCCCGATGTTGCCAGCTGGGCGGCGGCGAGTGCGGCGGTGCTGGTGCCGCAGCGGGTCGCCGACACCATGGCGTTCATGGTCGAAAGCTGCTGGCCGTGGCAGGTCGATGCGGCTGCGCTGGCGGCGGCGCAGCCGGACTATGACGCGGTTTGGAATGGCTTTCCCAAGGCTCGCATCGGCTGAGGCGAGCGGGTGATCCGCGCGGGGCTTTCGCCAGGCGGCAAATCGCCGTAACGACCGTCAATGACTGCCTTCCTCCGCCCCGCCAGCAGCCAGCCACCGCGGCGCGGCCTGATGTTCGTGCTGTCCTCGCCATCGGGCGCGGGCAAGACGACGCTGTCGCGGCGCCTGCTTGCGGAAGATAGCGGCATCCTGCTTTCGGTCAGCGTGACGACGCGGCCGCCGCGCCCCGGCGAAATCGACGGCAGCGACTATTTCTTCGTGCAGCCCGAACGCTTTGCCGAAATGGTGGCGGGCGACGAGCTGCTCGAATGGGCGACGGTGTTCGGCAATCGCTATGGCACGCCGCGCGGCCCGGTGGAGGCAGCGCTGCACGCCGGCCGCGATGTGCTGTTCGATATCGACTGGCAGGGCACCCAGCAACTGCAGCAGACCGATGCGGCATCCGACCTGGTGCGGGTGTTCATCCTGCCGCCCGATCTTGCCGAGCTCGAACGCCGGCTGACGACGCGGGCGACCGACCCGGCCGATGTCATCGCCGGCCGCATGGCGCGGGCGCGCGACGAGATCAGCCATTGGGGCGAATACGACTATATCCTGATCAACGACGACGCCGAAGTGTGTCTGGGCGAAATCCGCTCGATCCTGCATGCCGAACGCTTGCGGCGGAAGCGGCAGTTGGGGCTGGCCGCCTTCGTCCGCGACATGCTCGGTTAAGCGGCGGCATGGCATTTGCCGGCCCGATGATGCGACCGCTTCTCGTGCTGGCACTGCTGGCGTCGCCGCTGATGGCGGCCGCCGAACCGGTTCCGGAGAGCTGGCAGCAACTGATTCGTCCCGATGATCGCAAGCGCCTCGGCGGCTTGTGGCGAGCCTGGACCCGCGCGCTGGCGCAAGCCGGCAAGACCGACGCCGCCGCGCTGGCAGCGCTCGGGCCGGTGGCGCAGCCGCTCGCTGCGGTGGCAGGGCCACCGCCGGTTCCGGGCCGCTACCGCTGCCGGCTGTTGCGGCTTGGCCGCAGCCCTTCGGCGCCGAGCCACATGCCGGCAGTCGGCGCGCTGCCGGAAAGCGATTGCACCGTCACGGCGATTCCCGGCGGCCTGTGGCTGGAACAGCAGAACGGACCGCAACGCATCGCCGGCAAGCTGTGGCCCGATGGCGAGCGGCAGATGTTCCTCGGATCGATGGCGCTGGCCGGCGAGAACGGCGTGATGGATTACGGCAGCGATTCGGCGCGCGACCAGGTCGGCGTGCTGCGCGCCTTCGGGCCCGGCCGCTGGCGGTTGGAACTGCCCTGGCCGCGCTGGCAGTCGGACCTGTGCATTGTCGAGATCGTCGCCGGCTGAGCGGAGCCGACGCGCGCGCAAAGCCGCTTTTTCGCCTTCCTAGCCCAGTTCGACACCCTGCCTCGCTGCCGCATCGGCAAGCGCGCCGCGAACATCGCTGCCGGCCGCATCGAGCCAGCCGTCCATTGCCGCACGCAGCGCGGCCAGATCGGCGGAACTCACCATCGCCTTGATCGGGCCGACGCCGGCGGGCGTGATCGACAGGGTTTCGACGCCGCAGGCCAGCAGCGCCAGCGCTTCCAATGGCCGGCCGCCCATTTCGCCGCAGACGGTGACCGGGACGCCATGGGCCGCACCGGCACGGCAGATGCGGCGGATGACGCGCAGGA
The DNA here is from genome assembly GCA_038210855.1 of Sphingomonadales bacterium. Lineage (GTDB taxonomy): Bacteria > Pseudomonadota > Alphaproteobacteria > Sphingomonadales > Sphingomonadaceae > Sandarakinorhabdus. The sequence continues at coordinate 6,780 of JBBQWE010000073.1, forward strand.
TCGCCGGCGACAGCCAGTCATAGCGATCGGCAAGGCGCGGGTTGGCTCTGTCCGCGGCGAACAGGAATTGCGTCAGGTCGTTGGTGCCAACCGAGACGAAATCGGTCATCGGCAGCAGCGCGTCGAGTGTTTCGATCAGCGCCGGCACTTCGATCATCGCGCCATAGCGGACATTCGCCGGCAGCGCTGCGCCGGATGCCGCCAGTTGTTCGCGCTGCGCTTCGACCAGCGCCCGGGCTTCGGCGAATTCCCAGGGTTCGGACACCATCGGGAACATCACCGAAAGCGTGTTGCCGGCGGCGGCCTGCAGCAGCGCGCGCGCCTGCACCTTCATCAACCCGGACCGGCCGAGCGCCAGGCGCAGCGCGCGCCAGCCCATCGCCGGGTTCTCGTCGGCCTCGCCATCGGCGCTGATCAGATAGGGCACCGCCTTGTCGCCGCCGATATCGACGGTGCGGAACACCACCGGGCGGGTGCCGGCGGCATCGAGCACCGATCGGTACAGCGCCTGCTGGCGCTCGCGGCGCGGCAGGGTGGCGGAAACCAGGAACTGGAATTCGGTGCGGAACAGCCCGATGCCATCGGCACCGGTCAGGTCGAGCGCCTGGGCATCATCGGCAAGGCCGGCGTTCATCATTACCGCGACGCGAGCGCCGCAGCGGGCGATAGCGGGCAGATCCTTGACCCGGGCGTATTTTTGGGCGCGCGCGGCAAGCAGCACGGTCATCGCCTGATAGGATTTGATGATGCCCGCCTGCGGCCGCACGAACAGCGCGCCGTTGCCGCCATCGAGGATCAGCTCGTCGCCGTCGCCGATATCGGTGAAAATGCCGCGCACCCGGCCGAGCACCGGCACCCCCATGGCACGCGCGACGATGGTGACGTGCGCCGTCAGGCTGCCTTCCTCCAGCACGACGCCGCGCAGGTGGCGGCGATCATATTCCAGCAATTCGGCCGGCCCCAGATTGCGCGCCAACAGGATGGTATCGGCCAGCAGCCCCGATTGCGCCGCGGTGCCGAGCTGGCCCGACAGGATGCGGATCAGCCGGTTGGCGAGATCGTCGAGATCGGCAAGGCGCTCGCGCAGATAGGGATCGTCGATCGACCGCATCCGCGCCCGGTTGCGCGACTGCACCCGCTCGACGGCGGCTTCGGCGGTCAGGCCGGTTTCGATGGCTTCGTTGATGCGCCGTGCCCAGCCTTCGTCATAGGCGAACATCTTGTACGTCTCGAGCACCTCGTGATGTTCGCCGCCGGCCGAGAATTCGGCCTGGCCCATCATCGAATCGATCTGTTCGCGCATCCGGCGAAAGGCCGAAAACAGCCGGGCGCGTTCGGTTTCGACATCGTCGGCAACGGTGTGTTCGACAACCACGCGCGGCTGGTGGAACACGGCGATGCCGCGCGCAATGCCATCGACGATGCGCAGGCCGGCAAGGCGCAGCGACCCCGATTGCGCCGCGCGCGCCCGGGCGGCCTGGGCATCGTCGACAAGGCCGGCGCCGTGGATCAGTTCGCTCAGCACCATGGCGACGGTCTGCAGCGCTTCGATCTCGACCTCGTCATAATCGCGCGGCTCGCGGTGTTGCACCGCGAGCACGCCGATCGCAGTCTGGCGGCGGACGATCGGCACCCCGGCAAAGCTGTGGAAATTTTCCTCGCCGGTTTCGGGGCGGAAGACGAAATCCGGATGCGCCCGCGCTTCGGCGAGATTCAGCGGCTCCCGCGTTGCAGCGATGACGCCGACAAGCCCCTGGCCCATCGCCAGCCGGGTGACATGAACGGCGCTCTGGGCCAGGCCCTGGGTGGCGAACAGTTCGAGGACGCCGTCGCGCAGCAGGTAGATCGAAGCGACCTCGCTGGTCAGCTCTTCCGAAACGATGCGGACGACTCGGGCCAGCTTGGCCTCGGCACCGGTGCTGGCCGCCATCACCTCGTGCAGGCGGCGCAGTATTTCGCGCGCAGCAGAGGCAGCGGCCATCGGGTCAGGCCGCCACGGGCCGGACGACGTCGGGCATCGGAATTTCGCGCCGGGTGAGTGCGGCTTCGGCCTCGGCGACCAGTTCGGCGATGATTTCGGCCACCGGCTGTTCGTGCGTGACCATGCCGACCGATTGCCCGGCCATCAGCGACCCGGTCTCGATATCGCCCTCGACGACGGCGCGGCGCAGCGCTCCCGCCCAATAATGTTCGATCGCGAGCTGGCCGGCGGCAAGGTCGATCTCGCCGCGGTCGACGGCGGCGGCGACCTCGCGCTGCCTGGCGATGAAGGCTTCGGCGCCGGCATTCTTCAGCGCGCGCACCGGAATCACCGGCAAGCGCGGATCGATCTGGATGCTGGCGATGGCGTCGCGAGCGCTGGCGCGGAAGAACGCCTTCTTGAAATTGGGGTGTGCGACCGATTCGGCCGACGCCGCAAAGCGCGTGCCGATCTGCACGCCGCTGGCGCCCATTTCGAGGAAGGCAGCGATCGCCGATCCGCGGCCGATGCCGCCGGCGACGAACACCGGGACATCGGTGACGACCGGCAGGATTTCCTGGGCGAGCACGGTCAGCGACACCGGCCCGATATGGCCGCCGGCTTCGGAACCTTCGATGATGATGGCATCGACGCCGGATCGCACCAGCTTCCTCGCCAGCGCCGCGGTCGGCGCAAAGCACAGCAGCTTGGCGCCATAGGCCTTGATCGCGGCGATGGCCGGGCCCGACGGCAGCCCGCCGGCGAGGACGACATGGCCGACGCGGTGGCGGGCGCAGATGGCGATCAGTTCGTCCATCTGCGGGTGAAGGGTGATCAGATTGACTCCGAACGGCCGGTCGGTGAGCGCGCGGGTGGCAGCGATTTCGGCATCGAGGATCGCCGGCGGCATGGCTCCGCAGGCGATGACCCCGAAGCCGCCGGCGTTGGAGATGGCAGCGACGAGGTTGCGTTCCGAAACCCAGGTCATCGCGCCGGCCATGATGGCGTGGCGGGAGCCGAGGAAGTCGCGGCCTCTTGCCGAAAGCTGGTCGATCCGGGTCATGCCGCGTCCTCCTCGTCCACCGGCGCATCGCCGTCGAGGCCATAGGCGCTGTGCAGCACGCGTACCGCCAGTTCGACATATTCCTGCGCGATCAGCACACTGACCTTGATTTCCGACGTGGTGATCGCCTGGATGTTGATGCCGCGATCGGCAAGCGCGCGGAACATGGTGACGGCGACCCCGGCATGGCTGCGCATGCCGACGCCGACCACCGAGATCTTGGCGACATTGGCATCGGAGATGATCCGGGTGTGGCCGATCGAATCGTGCGCCTTTTCGAGCACGTCGAGCGACAGCGGCAGTTGCGGCCGCGGCACCGTGAAGGTGACATCGGTGGTGCCTTCGCCCTTGTCGATATTCTGGACGATCATGTCGACGTTGATGTTGGCATCTGCGAGCGGCCCGAAGATGGTGGCGACAACACCCGGCCGGTCGGGAACGCCGACCAGCGTCACCTTGGCTTCGTTCTTGTCATAAGCGACGCCGGCAATGAGCTCGCGTTCCATTTCCTCATCCTCATCGACGACCAGCGTGCCGGGCGTGTCGGCAAAGCTCGACAATACCTGAAGCCGCACCTTTTCCTTCATGGCAAGCTCCACCGACCGGGTCTGCAGCACCTTGGCACCGACGGAGGCAAGTTCCAGCATTTCCTCGTAAGTGATGCGCGCCAGCTTGCGGGCACGCGGCACGATGCGCGGATCGGTGGTGTAGACGCCATCGACATCGGTGTAGATGTCGCAGCGGTCGGCCTGCAGCGCCGCCGCCAGCGCCACGGCCGAAGTATCGGAACCGCCGCGGCCGAGCGTTGTCACCCGGCCGTCGCCGCTGAGGCCCTGGAAGCCCGGCACCACCGCGACCTCGCCGCGCGCCATCGCAGCAAGCACCGCCGCCGTCTCGATGCCTTCGATGCGGGCGACGCTGTGCGCGTCCGACGATCGCACCGGCAATTGCCAGCCGAGCCACGACCGCGCCGGCACGCCGATCGCCTGCAGCGTGATTGCCAGCAGCCCGGCGGTGATCTGTTCGCCGGCCGCGACCACCACATCGTACTCGCGCGGATCGGCGAGCGGCGAGGCTTCGCGACAGAAGCCGACCAGGCGGTCGGTTTCCCCCGCCATCGCCGAAACGACGACGGCGATCTGGTGGCCGGCATCGATCTCGCGCTTCACCCGGGCCGCGACGGCGCGGATGCGCTCGGTTCCCGCCATCGAAGTGCCGCCGAATTTCATGACGATGCGGGCCATTGGCGAGGCAGGGTCCTTGGGTTGTGCACAGTTCCGGCGCGACACGATTGCGCGTCGGTGCCCGCGCCGCGTTTGCAGGCTTGGCGCCCTTGCCTTGTCTGATAGGAACGCGCGTGGTGCTTGGCAAGAAAGCCGGGCTGCGCGGCAAGGAAGTCCAGCCATGGCGAACGATCAGCCCCCCGCCGCCAGCGTATCGCCGGCCGAAGCGGCGCATTTCGGTGCCATGGCCGCCGATTGGTGGAATCCCCGCGGCAGTTCGGCGCCGCTGCACCGCATCACGCCGGTTCGCTCGACGCTGTTGCGCGATACCGCCTGCCGGCATTTCGGGGCGGATAGGCGCGCCCGCCGGCCGCTCGCCGGACTGGCGGCGATCGATATCGGCTGCGGCGCCGGGTTGATGACCGAACCGATGGCGCGGATGGGCGCCGCCGTCACCGGCATCGATGCCGCTGCCGAAAACATCGCCGTGGCGCAAACCCACGCCGCTGCCGGCGGCCTTGCCATCGTTTATGAATGCACCTCGGTCGAAGCGCTGGCAGCGACGGGCACGACTGCCGATATCGTCACCTGTTTCGAAGTCGTCGAGCACGTCGCCGATCGTGCCTCGTTCCTTGCTGCGCTGGCACGGCTGGTGCGCCCCGGGGGCCTGGTGGTGATGTCGACCCCGAACCGCACCGCGGCGAGCTGGGCCGTCGTCATCGCCGGCGCCGAATATCTGGCGCGTGCCATCCCGCGCGGCACCCACGACTGGCAGCGTTTCGTCACGCCCGGGGAACTGACCGCCGAACTCGCCGCCGCCGGCCTGACCGTCACCGACACCACCGGCCTCGGCTGGCGGCCGGATCGCGGCTTCCACCTCGGTAGCGACACCAGCGTCAATTATTTCGTTACCGCTGTGCCGGCCGCGAATTCCTAGGGTCGATTGCGGGTAAATGGAGTCGGCACCGATGCGCTGCCGCCGGCCCGCTTCGACAGCCCCGGACGCCGGCCAGCGGTTGCCGGCCAGCGGTTGCCGGCCACCGATTGCCGGGGCGTGTCCTGTCCGGTTCAGCGGGTTACCACCGCCGGGTCCGGCACCCAGGCGAAACCGTCGCCGGCGGTCACTACCTTGCCGACGCTCGGCCAGGGGAAGTGCGGGGCGAAGACGCGTTCGCCCGAGGCGGCAAGCTCGGCGAGGGTGGCACGGCGCGCGGCGGCGCCGGCGGCCTTGTCGGTATCATAGGCGATGTTCCATTCGGGATGGCCGAGGCTGAGGATGTGGCTGTGCGCGGTGTCGCCGAGGGTACGCAGCGTCGCGCTGCCCGAGGTGATGCGATAGGTGCTGTGGCCGGGGGTGTGGCCGGGATTGGGCAGGACCGACAAACCGGGCAGGATCTGGCCGGCCGAGGTGAAGGTCTTGACCTTCGGCGCGATCGCCGCGGCCAGCCTGGCATTGGCGGGTTGCGATTGCAGGAACGTCCATTCGGCAGCGTGCATGTGGATGGTGGCATTGGGGAAGGCAAGCACGCCGGCGGCCGTCACCGTGCCGCCGACATGATCGAAATGGCTGTGGCTGATGAAGATGTCGGTGATGTCCTCCGGCGTCAGGCCGACGAGCGCGACGCTTTGTGCCAGCTTGCCGCCCATGCCGGCGCCGAGGCCGGTGTCGATGATCGTCGGATGGCCAGGCAGGCGGACGAGCAGGCCGCCGAGCCCCAGTTCGATGCGGTCGCTGCGGCCGCCGCCCTCCGTCAGCGCCCTGGCGACGATCGCGGGTTCGATGCCGAGCCCGAAATCCTTGCCGTTGTTGGCAGCGGCAAAGCCGGCATCGCGCAGCGCCGCGGCTTCGATCGAACCGATCCGGAACGGTACGGCGGCCGCAGCGACCGGCTGCGGCCCGAACTGGGCGATGGCGGGTGCGATGGCCATTGCGGCGAGGATCGCGGCGGCGGGAAACAGGCGGCGCATCGGCAGGGGCTTTCGTGCAATGGCGAACGGCGGCGATGATCCACGCTTCGCACCGCCCCGGCAAGTCGCCAGTCGCCGGCGCCGCCATCGCCTGTTAGGGATGCTGCATCAGCACTCCAGGCCGCGGACCGCATGAGCCAGCAGCATCTCTATCTCGTCGACGGTTCGGGCTATATCTTCCGCGCCTATCACCGGCTGCCGCCGCTCACCGATCCGCAAGGCACGCCGGTCGGCGCCGTCTATGGCTTCACCGCGATGCTGTGGAAGCTGATCACCGATCTCGCCAACGCCGAAGCGCCGACGCATCTTGCCGTCATCCTCGACGCCGGCAGCCACACGTTCCGCAACGACATGTACGCCGATTACAAGGCGCACCGGCCGCCGCCTCCGCAAGAC
>JBBQWE010000074.1:0-13145 GCA_038210855.1 Sphingomonadales bacterium
AAGCGGATGAGGTGGAGAAGGTCGAGCTCGACTTCGGAAACGCGGCGGCCGATCGCAGCGCGTTCGACCGACCGAATCCGCCCCGACACATGGTCGTTGCCCAGTTGCAGGCACGAAAGACCCCAGCGCAGCGTGCCCCACACCTCCCACATATGGGCGCGGGCCCGATCGAGGGCCACGCCGCCGGCGGCCGCATAGGCTTCGTAAAGCGCCTCCCGCTCGCCGAAGCCGCCGACCGGCCGCTGCCAATGGCCGAACCGCCAGGCGTTGCCACACAGCCAGCCCAGATCCTCGATCGGATCGCCGCGATGCGCCAGTTCCCAATCGAGCACCGCGGCAAGGCCCTCGGGATCGACGATGATGTTGCCGGACCGGAAATCGCCATGGACCAGCGCCGTCGGTTCGGCATCGCCGCAGCGTTCGGCCACCCATGCGAAGGCCAGGTCGAACACCGGCACCGCGACGCCGAACGAACGATAATGATCGAACATCCGCGCCAGTTGTTCGGCGATGCGTCCGCCGGGCAAGCCGAGCGCGGCGCTTTCCAAAAGCGGCAACGCGTGCAGCCGCGCCAGCACCGCGGCGCATTGCCCGGTCAGCCGATCGCGCGCCGCGGCAAATTCGGGCGCCTTCAGCCAGCGCGGCGCCAGCGCTTCGCCGGCAATGCGTGTCATCACAAATCCTTCGCCAAGGCCGTCGCCGGGTTCGAGAACCGCGACCACTTCGGCGACCGGCAGGCCGCGGCGAAACACCAGTTGCTGCAACCGCGCCTGCACCGCTTTCGCCATGCCGCCTTCGCTTACCGTACCGGCGGCGGCGCATTGCAGGATCAGCGGCCACGGCGCGCCGTCGCGAAATGCATCGACGGCATAGGTGGCAGACGCAGCGCCACCCGAAAGCGGCTCGATCCGCGAAACGGTGATGGCGGAATCGACAGCGCGTGCCAGCATGGCGGTGACGGCGGCAACGCCCGGCGCCAGGATCATCGGGATACCGGCAGGGGCGCAGCTGCGATCATCACCACGGCATAGGCCGATGGTTGTTGCCGAACAGCCACTGAAAAAGATGGGGGACCGGCAAAGACGAGGAACAGGGCAAAAACTTGCCGTTCCAGTCTTTGCAACGGCCGGGAACTTCGCTATCGGCGCCAGAGCGGTAGTCGGGCCATCGGGGCCGCCCGACGCGACCGAAGAGCCGCTAACCAACCGAACCCCCGGGTATCGGACTGTTGGCGGCAAACTTCGCTTTGCCTTTATCTTTGGGAAGGACAATCATGCGTTCTGGAAATGGCTCTGCTCGGGCCTTTTTGCTTGCTTCGCTCTCCAGCTTCGCGCTTGTCGCGCCGGCATTCGCCCAGAACGCTCCGGCGAATACTGCGGGCGACGCCAACTTCGTCGCGGAAGATGATGTCATCATCGTTACTGCCTCGAAGCGTGTCACCACTCTGCTCGATACGCCGATTTCGGTCTCGGTCACCGATGGCGCCACCATCCAGCAGGCCCAGATCCGCGACCTGATCGACCTGCAGACCCTCGTTCCCAGCCTTCGCGTCACGCAGCTGCAAAGCTCCGCGAACACCAATTTCATCATCCGCGGTTTCGGCAACGGCGCCAACAATCCGGGCATCGAACCGTCGGTCGGCGTGTTCATCGATGGCGTCTACCGCTCGCGCTCCGCGGCGCAGATCGGCGATCTGCCCAATGTCGAGCGCATCGAAGTGTTGCGCGGCCCGCAGTCGACACTGTTCGGCAAGAACGCCTCGGCCGGCATCATCTCGGTCGTCACCGCACTTCCCAAGTTCGAATTCGGCGGTTCGGCGGAAGTCACCTACGGCAATTTCAACGCGCTGATCGTCCGGGGCGATATCACCGGGCCGATCACCGATCAGCTCGCCTTCAGCATCGCCGGCAACTTCAACCGTCGTGACGGCTTCGCTCGCGATCTCAATCTCAACACCGATTTCAACGATCGCAATCGCTGGGGACTGCGCGGACAGCTGCTCTGGCAGCCTTCGGACAGCCTGACGGTGCGCCTGATCGCCGATTACGACAAGATCGACGAAAATTGCTGCATCGCGGCGAACCTCGTCGATGGCCCCACCGGCGGCGCCGTCCGCCTCGTCGGCGGCAATCTGGACAGCCAGAACCCGTTCTCGTTCAACGTGTTCAACAATTTCGAATCGACCAACAAGATCCAGAACTACGGCGTCTCGCTGCAGGTCGATTACGACATTAACGACAAGCTGACACTCACCGGCATCGGCGCCTGGCGCGCCGTGCGCAGCACGACCAATCAGGATTCCGATTTCACCAGCGCCGATCTGATCGGCAGCAACCTTGCCGACACCGCCATCAACACCTGGACCGGTGAAATCCGGCTGGCATCGAACTTCGATGGCTTCTTCAACTTCCTCGTCGGTGCCTATTATTTCACCGAAAGCATCGATTTTGCCAACGACCTGACCTACGGCGGCGATTTCCGCAATTATGCCAATGCGCTCAGCCGCGGCGGCTACACCGGCCTCGAAGCGTCGCTCGGCATCCCGACGGGCACTTTCGGTCGTGCCGGCCAGGGCTTTTTCGAGGACTATCGCTACAGCAACCAGGCGATCTCGCTGTTCGGTCAGGTCGATTTCGCCATCACCGACCGGCTGACGCTAACCGCCGGTCTCAACTACACCGAAGACCGCAAGCGGGTGTCGACCGACGTCGTCTCCACCGATGTGTTCTCCAGCCTCGATCTGGTCGCCATCGGCACGGCGATCGGGGTTCCGCCGTCGCTGGCCAACAATCCGGCGTTCAACCCGCTGCTGGCGTTGCAGCCATTGCAGTTCCTGCCGCCCTTCCTCAACTATCCCAACGCCGTCGAGGATGGCCGCACCAAGGACCGCGACCTCGCCTACACGATCCGTGCCAGCTACAAGGTCAGCGATCGCGTCAGCCTCTACGCAACGCACGCCACCGGCTTCAAGGCATCGTCGTTCAACCTGTCGCGTGACAGCCGTCCGCCGGCATCGATCTTCATCCCGGGCTCGCCGGTCACCAACCCGCCGGCCTCGCCGATCCGCACGGCGGGCCTCGCCCTGCCCAACCTGACCACCGGCTCGCGCTCGGCCGCACCGGAATATGCCACGGTCTATGAAGTCGGCGCCAAGGCGCAGTTCGGCCGCGCCTCGTTCAACCTTGCGGTGTTCCAGCAGAGCCTCGAAGGCTTTCAGCAGAACATCTTCGTCGGCACCGGCTTCCTGCTCGGCAACGCCGAAAAGCAGTCGACCTGGGGTGTCGAATTCGATGCCAACGTCCGCCCGATCGACCGGCTGGCGCTCAACCTCAACGTCGCCTGGCTCGATCCGGTCTATGACAGCTTCACCCGCAGCGCCTTCGGCGACCTGTCGGGCACCCGCCCGGCCGGCATTCCGGAATATTCGGTCACGGTCGGCGGTTCGTACCGCTTCGATCTCGGCGAACATCGCCTGATCATCCGCGGTGATTTCAACCACCAGAGCAATGTCCAGATCCTCGACGGCTTCCCGGACTTCCGTCGGGAACAGAATCTGCTGAACGCCGCGGCAACTCTCCAGCTGAAGAACGGCCTCGAAGTCAGCGTCTGGGGCCGCAACATCACCAACGACCAGTTCCTGCTGTCGCTCTTCCCGTCGGTCGCGCAGAACGGCAGCGTCTCGGGCTATCCGAACCAGCCGCGCACCTTCGGCGGCACGGTGCGCTTCACCTTCTGATGCCGGGTCGAGGCGGGGTCGCTCCGGCGGCCCCGCTTGCCGGGCTGCCGGCCGCCTCTTGCCACCGCCCGGCGCGGGCGCCACAGCAACGCCATGGCCAACATCCTCCTCACCGGTGCCTCGCGCGGCATCGGCGCTGCCACTCGCTCCATTCTGGTTGCCGCCGGTCATCGCGTCATCGGGCAATCGACTCGCGGTGATGACGGCCTGATCGCCGCCGATCTGGCCGAACCCGGTGCAGCCGATCGGTTGTGGGCATCGGCCATGACGATTGCCGGCGGCCGCATCGACGTTCTGATCAACAACGCCGGCGTGTTCGAAGCCGTCGACATCGATGACAGCGACTCGGCATTCGTCGCCATGTGGCAGCGCAGCCTCGCCATCAACCTGACCAGCGCGGCCGAGCTTTGCCGCCACGCCGTCCGGCATTTCCGTGAATTCAACACTGCCAGCGCTGCCGGTGGCGGCGGTCGTATCGTCAACGTCGCCAGCCGCGCCGGCCATCGCGGCGACAGTCCGCTGCACTGGCATTACGCCGCCGCCAAAGGCGGCATGATCGCCATGACCAAGTCGATCGCCCGCGGCTATGCCCGTGACGGCGTGCTGGCCTTTGCCGTGGCACCCGGCTTCACCATGACCGGCATGGCCGAGGAATATCTGTCCAGCCGCGGCGGCGACAAGCTGCTTGCCGATATCCCGCTCGGCCGGGTCGCCGAACCGGCCGAAGTCGCTGAAACGATCCGCTGGCTCGCCTGCGATGCGCCGCCATCGCTGACCGGCGCAACGCTCGATATCAACGGTGCCAGCTATGTCCGCTAACGCCTGCGCGAGCGGCGGGGCGCCGGCGCCGGTGTCTGCTTCCACGCGACCGGCCGACACCGCACGATGACCTTGACCATTTCCTTCACGGTCAACCGCGCCGACGCTGAAAGCCTGCCCGACGTCGATGCGATGTTCGATGATCCGCCGACGCTGAATGTCGAGGAACCCGATCCGGCGCAGCCCGATGCATGGCTGCTGACCGCCTATTTCGCCGATGCCCCTGCCCCCGATGCCGCAACCCGGCTGCGGGCGCTGTTCGCCAGCGCCGGGCCGGCAACACGCGCCGAACTCGGTGAACAGGATTGGACAACGCTGTCGCAGCGCGGGCTGGAACCGGTGCGCGCCGGGCGCTTCGTCGTCCACACCGCCGCCCATGCCGATATCGTCCGGCCGGGCGATCGCGCCATCGCCATCGAGGCCGGGCTGGCTTTCGGCACCGGCCAGCACGCGACGACCCATGGCTGCCTGCTCGCCCTCGATCGCCTCGGCCGTCTTCGGTCGCGACCGCAACGCATCGCCGATATCGGCACCGGCACCGGCGTGCTGGCGATGGCGGCATCGAAGCGCTGGCGCCGCGCGGCGGTGATCGCCAGCGACAACGATCCTGTCGCCGTGGACGTCGGCCGCGACAATGCCCGCGACAACCATGTTGCAGCGGGCCGCGTTGCCGGCCGGCTGGAACTGGTGGTGGCGGAAGGCCTTGCGCATCCCCGGCTGCGCAGCCGGGCGCCCTACGACCTGATCATCGCCAATATCCTGGCGCCGCCGCTGATCGCACTGGCGCACGACATGGCGCGAGCGCTGGCGCCGGGCGGGCGGATCATCCTCGCCGGGCTGCTCGACGTGCAGGCACGGCGGGTGGCGGCGGCGTATCGGCGCCACGGCGTGGTCCCGATGATGCACAGGACCCGCGCCGAATGGCCGTGCCTGGTGCTCGAAAAGCCGCCGCGACGGTGAAATGGGGGCCTGTTCCCGCGCTCAGAGCGCGTGGAACAGGCGGGTTTCGACAGCGACCGGGCGCAGTTGCAAGCGCGCCTTGCGACGCATCGGCAGCTTTGCGGCGACAGCGACGGGGCCGGTGGCATTCACCGGCGCCTGCTGCGGTTCGAACCCCTGATGAACGATCTTCATCCTGGTTCTCCTCGAAATGCCGCTGCGAGGATCGAAGCGGCGATCCGGGGCTTAATCGAGTCCCACTCATTTGTGCACCGCAACATTGTCCACAGCAGCTATGCAATTGAGACATAGCTGCTTGTTCTGATCCCAGGCCGGGGACGCGCTGTCCTACAACCCGGCTTTCTGTCATGGTCGCGGGGTGATTTCGTTCCTTGAAATGTCGATGCCTTCTTCCACCGCCCGATGCCGCAATCCGGGCGCCGGAGCCGCGGCGGAAAACCCGACAAGAGCGTGAATCGTTGAACTTCGTGAACTTCCGAACGCCGGCGTGGCTCGCGTCTGCCGCTATTGCTCCGCCACCATCGCCAGCCATTCGGCCTCGTCGATCACCCGCACGCCCAGCGCTTCGGCCTTGGCGCGTTTCGATCCGGCATCGGCGCCGGCGATGACCAGGTCGGTGCGCGCCGAAACCGATCCGGCGACCTTGGCGCCCAGCGCTTCGGCTTGTGCGCGCGCCTCGTCGCGAGTCAGCGCCGCCAGCGAGCCGGTGAAAACCACTGTCTGCCCGGTCAGCGCAGTCTGCCGCACCGCCGCCAGCGGTTGCGGCGTCACCTGCCCCAGCAGGTCGGCAAAGGTTTCGAGGTTGTGCGGCTCTGCGAAGAAATCGACGAGCGCTTCGGCGACCACCGGCCCGATGCCGTTGATCTCCGTCAGCCGCGCCAGCGCGTCGGAGTCGGGCGCTGCCGCCAGCGCTGCGTCGCGCAGCGCTTCCGCCGATCCGAACGCCCGCGCCAGGTCGCGCGCCGTGACTTCGCCGACATGGCGGATGCCGAGCCCGAACAACAGGCGATCGAGCTCAACGGCGCGCCGTGCCTCGATCGCTGCGAGCAGCTTGTCGACCGATACCGGCTTGAAGCCCTTCCACGACAGGACCGCGTCGCGATGCTCGTGCAGGCGGAAAATGTCGCCCGGCCGAGCGATCAACCCGGCGCCGGCGAAAAGCTCGATGCGCTCCGACCCCAGGCCTTCGATGTCGAAGGCCTGGCGCGACACGAAATGGCGCAGCCGCTCGTCGCGCTGCGCCGGGCAGGTCAGCCCGCCGGTGCAGCGCCGCACCACTGCCTCGGCCTCGCGCACCGCCGTCGATCCGCACACCGGGCACGACACGGGAAACACCCACGCGGGGCCTCGTTCGCCATCGCCGGCCACGACGCCAAGCACCTGCGGAATCACATCGCCGGCGCGCTGCACGCGCACCCTGTCCCCCGGCCGCACATCGAGCCGGGCGATCTCGTCCTCGTTGTGCAAAGTCGCGTTGGTGACCACCACCCCGCCGACCGTCACCGCCTGCAACCGCGCCACCGGAGTCAGCGCTCCGGTTCGCCCGACCTGGATATCGATGGCGAGCAGCGTGGTTTCGGCCTGTTCGGCGGCGAATTTGTGCGCCGTTGCCCAGCGCGGCCGCCGCGCCACCTGCCCCAGCCGCGCCTGCCAGTCGAGCCGCTGTACCTTGTAGACGACGCCGTCGATATCGAATGGCAGGTCGGCCCGCCGCGCCTCGATGGCCCTTGTGAACGCCAGCGCTGCCGCGATATCGGCGCATTCGGAGCGAAGACCGCCGATATCGAAACCCCAATCGCCGATCATGGCCATCACGCTGCCCTGCGTCGACCCTGGCAGCGGGTCGAGCTCACCCCAGCCATGGGCGAGAAAGCCGAGCGGCCGGCTCGCCGTAACCGATGGATCGAGCTGGCGCAGCGACCCCGCCGCGGCGTTGCGCGGGTTGGCGAAGACCTTGCCGCCCGCCGTTGCCTGCCGACCGTTGAGCGCTGCAAACTCCGCCTTCGTCATATAGACTTCGCCGCGGACTTCGCTGGTGGCGGGGGCATCGGACGGCAGCACCATCGGCACGCCGATGACATGGCGGACGTTGGCGGTGACATCCTCCCCCACCGCGCCGTCGCCGCGGGTCGCGCCACTGACCAGCCGGCGGCGTTCGTAGCGCAGCGACAGCGACAGCCCGTCGATCTTGGCTTCGGCGAGCAGCGCCACCGGTTCGTCGTCGGCCAGGCCCAGAAAGCGCCGCACCCTGCCCACGAAATCGCGGGCCTCGTCGTCCGAAAAGACATTGTCGAGGCTCAGCATCTGCCGGCTGTGGGTGATCTTGCCGAACCCGGCGACGGCAGCACTGCCGACCTGCAGCGACGGCGAATCGCTGCGGAGCAGATGCGGAAACGCCGCCTCCAGTTCGGCATTGCGCCGCACCAGCGCGTCGTATTCGGAATCGCTGATCACCGGCGCGTCGTCGCCATGATAGCGCCGGGCGTGGTCGGCAATATCGGCCGCCAGCCGGGCCAGTTCGTCGGCAGCGGCGGCGGTTTCGATGTCGGTCGGCACTGTCATGACGGCACGGATAGCAAAGCCGGCGGCAAACTCCAGCCCGACACGGGCCGGCTTCAGAAGCGGAAGCCGGCCGTCACCGCAAACGTCCGCGGGTCGCCGTAATAGACCGTCTGGATGTTGCCGACCGAGCTGAATTCCTGGCCGTCGGTGCGATAGCGCTGGTCGAAGGCGTTGCGGACGCCGCCGCGCAGATACCATTTGCCGCTGGCGGCATCGAACTGGACGAGGGCATTGGCGAGCCAATAGCCCGGCTCGGTCAGGCCGGGGCGGTTGTCGACCGACAGGAAATGCTTGTCGACGAAGCGCGTATCGACACCGATGGTCAGGTTGCCGGCGCTGCCGAGGGCGAAGCTGTAGTCGGCACCGAGCGACAGCGTGATCGGCGGCGCAAACGCTGGGCGGCAGGTGATGGCGGCGCCGGTCGGATTGCACGAAAACGCCTGCGGCGGCACGCGGCGGCCATCGTTGAACTCGACATATTTGGCATCGAGGTAGCTGAAGGTGGCGCGCAGGGCGAAGCCACGCACCGGCTTGACCACTGCCTCACCCTCCAGGCCCCAGATGCGTAGCGCGCCGGCGTTGAGCACCGGGAACACGCCCGTAGAGCCCAGCGTGCCGCCGCCGACCCGCGCCTGAAAGTCCTTGTAGTCGCTGTAGAATGCCGTGCCCGACAGATAGACCTTGCCGTCCATGAAGCTGCCCTTGGCGCCGACTTCATAGGTCCACACGGTTTCGGGCTCGAAACGCGTCACCAGCGTCTGCGCGCCGTTCACCACCAGCGTCAGGTCGTTCAGCGAGTTGGCGCGGCCGTTGAAGCCGCCCGATTTGAAGCCGCGGCTGGCCGAAACATAGATGAGGCTGGCATCGTCGGGCTTGAAGCCGAGCGTTACCGACGGCGTCCATGCATCGAAACCGGCACGTGGCTGGGTGTTCAGCGGTGCCGGCAGATTGTCCGGGAAGCGGAAGGTGATGCCGTTCAGCCCGGCAAGGCTGGATGCCGTGGTGGTGACGCGGTTGTAGGTCTTTTCCTCGTAAGTGTAGCGCAGCCCGGCGGTCAGCGACAGGCGATCGGTAAGCTTGTAGGTCGCCTGGCCGAAGGCGGCATAGGATTTGGTGTTCTGCGCATCGTCGATGAAGCGCGTGAAGCCGACCGGGCCGCCGAGGAAGGTGAACAGATCATCGGCATAGGCTTCCTGATGCGAGGCAATATCCTCGTTCAGATAATAGAGCCCGAAGACCCCGCTGAACTTTTCGGTGTTCCACTTCAGCTGGAATTCCTGGCTGAACTGCGACTGGTCGATACCGACGAAAACATCGCCCAATTCGGCTTCGCTGGCGTCGATATCGATGAAGAAATCCGGCCGCAGCTTGCGATAGGCGGTGATCGACGAAACGGTGATCGCCTCGCTGAGGTCCCAGTTCGCCGTCAGCGACACGCCCCAATGGTCGAGGCGCTGGCCGCGGCCGGGGCCGAAGCTGGTTGAAGCGCGAAAATCATAGGCGCCATAGGGTTCCGCCTGCACCAGGGTGCGGACGCCGGCGGGAAACAGGCTGGTCTGCAGCAGCGGCGCGGTCGGATAGCCGAGCGTCAGTTCGTTGCGCTGGCGGGCATAATCGCCCGACAGGATGACTTCGAAATTATCCATGGGCTTGGCGCGCAGGATGGCGCGGCCGGTCAGACCGTCGCGATCGTTGAAGCGGCGGCCGGTGCGCGGATCGGTGACGAGGCCATCGCGCTTGTCCCACTGCCCGGCGACGGACAGGGCCAGCTTGTCGGTGATCACCGGCACGGTGAGATAGCCGTTGAGCAAAATCTGGTTGTAGCTGCCGTACATCGCCGAACCTTCGGCTTTCACCGTTTCGAGATCGGGCTTGCGGCTGACGATCGAGACGGCGCCGCCGATGGTGTTCTTGCCATAAAGCGTGCCCTGCGGCCCACGCAGCACTTCGATGCGCTCCACATCGTTGAGGCTGAGCAGCGCGCCCTGGATGCGCGAAAGATAGACGCCATCGACATAGACGCCGACTGCGGGATCGAAGGTCTGCAGCGCATCGGGCTGGCCGACGCCGCGGATGAAGATGTTGGCGCTCGCCGCCGATCCGCGGCCCTGCACGATGTTGAGGTTGGGCGCCGTGCCCTGCAGGCCGCCCAGATCGATCGCCTGGGTGCGCACGAGGTCGGCCTGCGAATAGGCAGTGACGGCGACGGGCACATCGATCAGTCGCTCGTCGCGGCGGCGAGCGGAAACGATGATCTCGGCTTCGCTCGTCTCGATGGTTGCGGTTTCCGGGGCAGTTTCCGGAACGGGCTGCTGCGCCAGCGCCGGCGCCAGCGCGGTTGCAGCCACACCCAAGGCCAGCATTGCGCGCAGCGTTGCAATCGCGGTCATTATCGCCTCCCCAACGGATCGGCGCTTGCTTGCGCCTCGTTGCGGACAGCGATACTGAAACCTGAACCGCTTTTCAACTATGTGATGGCAACGACGCGAATGGATGTGCCCGCAAAGCCACAGGCCGATCCCGAACCCGCGGACCGGACGCCGCGCACGGCGGCTCATCTGGTGCCGCGCACAGCGCGCGGCCAGCGCACCCTGCGCGCCATCCTCGATGCCGCTGCCGAGGAATTCGGCGAGCGCGGTTTCCACGATGCCGGCATTGCCCGCATCGCCCAGCGTGCCGGCGTCGCCATCGGCAGTTTCTACACCTATTTCGAATCGAAGGAGGCCGTGTTCCGCGCGCTCGTCGCCGACATGAGCCGCCAGGTTCGCGAGACGGTGGCGCCGGTCATCCTTGCCGCCCCCGATCGCCTTTCGGGCGAGCGCGCCGGCATTGCTGCCTTCATCGCCTTTGTCCGCCAGCACAAGGCGCTGTATCGCATCATCGACGAAAGCGCCTTTGTCGCCGAAGACGCCTACCGCCGCCATTATGTCGAAATCGCCGACGGCTATGCCGCCAGCCTGACCCGGGCGTTCGGCGCCGGCGAGGTTTCCGAAGGCGATATGGCGGTGCGGGCCTGGGCAATCATGGGCATGAACGTCTTCCTCGGCCTGCGTTTCGGCGTCTGGGACGAAAGCTGCGATCCGCAGGACATCGCCGCTGCCGCCGCCGCGCTGATCAGCCATGGCCTGCGCCCGCGCTGAGCGGCGCTCGCCGCGGCCAGCGGGTGATTCCGGCGGCGAACAGGGCCCACCAGATGATCACCGGTTGCAGCAGCAGCCGCGGCCCGTGATAGCCCCAGCCGAGTACGGCGCCGCCGACTGCCACGCTGTCGACGGCGTGGTGGATGTTGGCCGGGAACACGCACAGCGCATAGGCCGCCAGCCCCCACCCCGCCGCGCGGCGCAGTGGCGGCAGCGCCAGGCCGATGGCGCCGGCGATTTCGGCGATGCCGGTAAGCAGCACGACCGTCGCAGGAAGCGGCACCCAGTCCGGCGTGATCGCCAGGAACGGTTCGGGCCGGGCGATGTGGAGCACGCCGGCAGCCAGATAGGCGAGGCTCAACAGCCATCGCGAAGCGCAGCGCCAGCGTTCGATCATGTCCGCGGCAGCCGCGCCGGGGGTTCGAGGTCGTGGTTCATCGCTTCCTGCAGTTCGACATCGAGCGGGAAGCGCTGCGACGGGATGAATTGCAGCATGACGGCGACGCCGATGCCGCGAACGGGATCGACCTGAAACTTGGTGCCCGCCGCCCCGCCCCAGGCATAGAGACCGACCGGTGCGCCGCGGGGCCCGCGGCTGCGCGTGTCGAAGATCGCCAGCGCAGCGCCGGCGCCATAGCCCTTGTCGCCATCGTAGAAGACCCCCTGCGGCAGCAGGTTTGACAGGCCGAGCCGAACGCTATCCGCTGTCATCACCCGGCGGCCGTCGACCAGCCCCTCATTCAGCAGCATCTGCACGAAGCGGGCATAATCGCGCGCCGATCCGACAAGGCCGCCGCCGCCCGAGAACATGAACGGCGGAACCAGCCAGTCGCTCTTGGCCGGGCCGTCGAGAAACACCGGCTTTTCCAGCGGCTTCTGGTCGGGCGTGATCCAGGCATAGTTGGTCGAAAGCCGGCTGCGCCGCGCCACCGGCACCGTGAAGCCGGTGTCGGCCATGCCGAGCGGCGTGAACAATTGATCGGCGAGCACGCGGTCGAAACTCTTGCCGGTCAGCCGTTCCAGCAGCCCGCCGGCGACATCCATCGCCACCGAATAGCGCCACGCCCGGCCCGGCGCCTGCCACAGCGGCAGGCCGGCAAGGGCGGTGAGGAAGCCCTGCAGATCGGGCACCTTGCCGTCGCCGGGGAACAGCGTCGAGGGCCCGGCGCCGGGCAGCAGGCCGAGCCGGCGATATTCGCGCTCGAGAGGGCCATTGCCGACGATTGCATAGCTGAAGCCGGCGGTGTGGGTCAGCAAATGGCGGACGAGGATCGGCGTATCGACGGCGACGGCGTCGAGGCTCTTGGCCGGATCGACGAGGACGCGCATTTTCGCGAATTCCGGCAGCACCTCGGCGATCGGCGTGTCGATGCCGATGTTGCCCAGCGCCACCTGCTGGATGACCGCCATGGCGGCGATCGGCTTGGTCATCGAATAGAGCCGCCACAGCGTGTCGGGGGTGATCGCACTGCCGCCTTCGAACGCCGTCGTGCCGGCACGCAGATAGACCGGCCGGAAACCGCCGCGCCGCACGATCGCCACCATCGCGCCCGGCACCCGCCCGGCCGCGACATAGCGATCGATCAGCCCCTGCAGCGCGCCAAAGCCATCATCCCTGGCCCGCGCCGCGACCGGCGCCGCGGCGGCCGCCATGGCTGCACCGGTCAGGCTGCCGAGCAGCGCACGGCGGTTCATCGTCAGCATGTCATTCTCCCCGATTGCTGCCTGTTTAGTGGCGGTCGCCGGCAAACGGAAGCAGCGCGGGTGTCGCCACAGCCGCCCCGCCAGCGCCGGAAGTTCACCGAAGTTCAGTCGTTCATCATCTTGCGGCGTCTGATCACGTCGCCGTTTCGGGGGCGACAGACACCCCTGCCGACCCGCCCCGGCCGCGCCCCGGCCGCGCCCCGGCCGGAAGCCCCAGGGCTCGG
>JBBQWE010000075.1:0-13110 GCA_038210855.1 Sphingomonadales bacterium
GATGCTGCAGACCGGCGTCTCCCACCACCGCTCCGGCCTCGGCAACATGCCCGAGACGATCCCGCCCGAACATCAGGGCAAGCCCGGCTATGATGCCGCCATCAACAACCGTGTCGTCACCATCGCCGAACGGTTGCGTGCCGCCGGCTGGCGCACCGCCTTCACCGGCAAATGGCACCTCGGCAAGACGCCCGACCGGATGCCGCGCGCTCGCGGTTACGATCGTGCCTTCGCGCTCAGCCAGTCCGGCGCCGACAATTTCGAGAACAAGCCCAATCTGCTGCTCTACGACCAGGCCGACTGGAGCGAGGACGGCCAGCCGGCCAGGCTGCCGGCGCGCTTCTATTCCTCCACGCTGATCATCGACAAGACGATCGAATATATCGATTCGGGCGACGCGCGCCGGCCGTTCTTCGCTTCGATCAATTTCATCGCCAACCATATCCCGGTGCAGGCCGCCGATGCCGATATCGCCCGCTACCGGGGCCGCTATGCCGGCGGCTGGACGCGCCTGCGGGAGCGCCGCCGCCAGGGCGCCATCGCGGCCGGGGTGATGCCCGCCGATGTCGGGCTGGTGACGATGGCCACCACCGACCAATGGGACGGGCTGCAGCCTGCGACGCGCGCCCGGCGCGCGCGCGCCTTCGAAGCCTATGCCGGCATGGCCACGGCGATGGACCGCGAAATCGGCCGCCTCGTCGCCCATCTGAAGGCGCGCGGCCGGTACGACAACACCATCTTCGTTTTCCTGTCGGACAATGGCCCCGAAGCGATCGACCCGATGGCCGGCATCAACGGCCTGTTCGCCCGCGCCTATTACAACCAGCGTCCCGACAACCAGGGCCGGCCCGGCAGCCTGACCGCCATCGGCACCAGCTTTGCCAGCGCCGCCGCTGCCCCGCTGCGCGGCTACAAGTTCAGCGCGAGCGAGGGCGGCCTGCGCGTGCCGCTGGTCATCGCCTGGCCGGGCAATCCCGCCGTGCGTTCCGGCAGCGTGGTGCCGGCGTTCGCGCAAGCGACCGACGTGGCGCCGACGCTGCTCGCCGCGGCCGGCGTCGCGGCGCCACCGGGCCGCTGGCAAGGCCGCAGCGTCGAACCGATGCGGGGCCACAGCCTGCTGCCGCTGATGACCGGGGCCGCCCGCAGCGTCACCCCGGCCGATGCGCCGATCGGCTATGAACTCGCCGGCAATGCCGTGCTGTTCCGGGGCGATTACAAGCTGGTGCGCAACCTGCCGCCCTATGGCGACAACCGCTGGCGGCTGTACGATATCGCCCGTGACCCGGCCGAAGCGCGCGATCTCGCCGCCGCCGAGCCACAGCGGACTCGCGAAATGGCCGCCGACTATGCCGCCTGGGCGCGCGCCGAAGCGGTGCTGGACATGCCGCCCGGCTATCAGGCGCCCGAACAAGTGGCGGCCAATGCGATGCGCGATCTGCTGGTACCGCGGCTGCTGCGCCTTGCGACGGCGGCGGCGCCCTGGGCGCTGGCCGCGCTCGGCCTTGTCATCGGCGGCGTGCTTGCCGCGCGGCGGCGCCGGGATGCCTGACGACCCCTCGCCGCCGCGGTTACCGGCCGATCAGCGCCCGCGCCATCGTGTCGGCGACCGCATCGGTGGCGACCCCGCTACGCTCCGCTTCGGCGAAGATATCGGCCAGCCGGCCTTCGATCCGATCGATCGACGCCGCTACCGACGCCGCATCGCCCTGCCCCAGATAT
Organism: Sphingomonadales bacterium; assembly: GCA_038210855.1. GTDB lineage: Bacteria > Pseudomonadota > Alphaproteobacteria > Sphingomonadales > Sphingomonadaceae > Sandarakinorhabdus. The sequence continues at coordinate 1,720 of JBBQWE010000075.1, forward strand.
TCGGCAGCGACGTTGATGATGCCGCCGGCGTTGATGACATAATCGGGGGCGTACAGGATGCCGCGCGCGGCAAGACGCGCGCCGTCGCCGGGCGTCGCCAGCTGATTGTTGGCAGCGCCGGCGACGATGGCGACGTCTAGCGCGGCGATGCTGTCCGCCGTCAGCACCGCGCCCATCGCATTGGGGCTGAACACGTCGGCAGGCGTCGACATGATGGCGTCGCCGGCCACCGCCGTGGCGCCGAGCCGGGCGGCGAGCGCGCGGGCGCGATCGGCATCGATATCGGCGAGCGTCAGCTGCGCGCCGGCGGCCGCCAGTTCTTCGGCCAGAGCGCCGCCGACCGAGCCGAGGCCCTGGATGGCGACATGGATGCCGGCCAGATCACGGCGGCCAAGGCGGTGCGCGACGGCCGCGCGGATACCGAGAAACACCCCGTGCGCCGTCCATGGCCCGGGATTGCCGCCGGCGGCATCGCCCTCTGCCGGCAGGCCGGAGACATGCGCCGTGGTCCTGGCGATCACGGTCATGTCGCGATCGGTCATGCCGACATCCTCGGCGGTGACATAGCGGCCGCCGAGGCGATCGATCGCGGTACCGAAGGCTTCGAGCATCGCATCGCTGCGTGTCCCCTGGCGCAGCAGCACGGCCTTGCCGCCGCCGAGCGGCAGGCCGGCCATGGCGTTCTTGTAGCTCATGCCGCGCGACAGGCGCAGCGCATCGGTCAGCGCCGCGGTGTCGTCGGCATAACGCCACCAGCGGCAACCGCCGGCGGCGGGACCAAGGTGCGTCGAATGCATGGCGATGATGGCGCGCAGGCCGGTGGCGGGATCGCAGACGAAGTGCACCGCCTCATGGGCATCGAAATCGGGCAGATCGAAAAACATGGGGCCTCGCGCGGTACAGATCATCGGTGCTGTTCGAAAACTGCTTTTTTGCGCAATAAATGAACCCTGCCCGAGTGGAAAGCCGGAAAGCCGCTGGCGGCCCACCGGAATTCCGCCAGCCTTGCGCCACTGCGGCTGCTAATCTATGTGCCGCCATTCGCGGCGGTCACCCGCCCGAATCATGTGGCGGTCGTAGCTCAATTGGTTAGAGCGCCGGTTTGTGGTACCGGAGGTTGCGGGTTCAATCCCCGTCGATCGCCCCATTTCCCCGATCCTCTCACGCCGGCCCGGCAAGCACCGCGCAGGCGATTCGCGTACCGGCATTGCCGGCTGGGTCGCTGCGATAGTCATCCGGCGCCGCGTGCAGGACCAGCGCCGCGCCATCGGTATCGAGCAGCGGGGCGGCACCACCGCGCAACATCAGCCCCGGCCGATCGGCCTCCAGCCGGCCGCGACGATCGGCGCCGACGGTCAGATTGGGCAAGTCGCCCGCGTGTTCGCCCATCGGGTTGAGGCGGCCGTGCTGTTTCTGGTCCGGGTTGAAATGCGGCCCGGCACTGGTGAACGCCGGCGCCTCGCAGCGTCCGATGGCGTGGAGGTGCATGGCATAATCGCCGGCCGGCAGGCCGTTCACATCGGCGACGATCCGCACCCCGTCGCGCTCCTGCGTCACCACCGCCCGGCCCAGAACTTCGCCGCTGGGGTTCACCAGGTCGCTGGTGACGCTGAACGACGGCGGCGCGCCGCGGGTACGGCCCATCGATTCGGTCCTGGGGCCGCAGCCGGCAAGCGCCGAGACAAGGATGAGGGGAAGCACGGCAGCACGCATGTCGGTCACTCCAGAGGATCGGACGATCGCAAGCCATAATGCGCGGCAAGGCGATCGAGTGCCAGCGTCAGCACCAGCTTGCCGGCACGCGCCGGCCAGCCGAGCGCGCGTTCGGCGGTTTCCAGTCCCTCGCCGACGCAGACAACGCGCCACAACACATCGGCAAGCCCGGGGCCGGCGGCAGCGACTGCGGCATCGAACCGCTGTCGCGCGCCGATCTGCGCCGTCGTCGGGTCGCAGTCGCTGCCGCTGTTGCGGCCGGGTGCTGCGTCCCAGCGCATCGTGACTCGCGGTGCCTGGCCAGCCACGGTGAAATCGCGGCGCAAGCGCTCCCCGGCGGCGAATTGCACCGGGCTGACCATGCCGCGACGAACCAGCCAGGCGAGCGGCGATTCGGCGAGATTGACGGTGACGAGGCTGCGATCGATGGTATCTCCAGGCGCCAGCCGCCGCGTCGCAAGCAGGCGGTTGGCGGCCAGCGGTTCGACATCGCCGGCGATTCCAGCGCTGGTCGAGCCGCGGGACTTGCGAGCGGTACGTGCCTTCATGGTTCGTGCATCCCTTTTGATCGAGACGACTCGCTTGCCACAAGCGACCATCTGTAGGACAGATGCGAACCGCAAAGGTTCAAGAGTGGAAACAGCATGATCACCCGCATCCGCGCGGTCCGCAAGGCGAAGGGGCTGACGCTGCACGATGTCGCCATGCGCTGCACGCCGCCAACGACGGCACAGACCATCGGCCGCCTGGAAACCGGAACGCGAACCGTTTCGGTGGGCTGGTTGAACCGGATCGCGGCAGCGCTCGGCGTGGCGGCAGCCGAACTCGTCAACCTCGGCGACCGCAGCGACCTCGCCGTCGCCGCGCTGCTTGCCGCCGAAGGACCGGTGGCGCCGGCCAAGCCGATGGACGTCGCGCAACCAGCCCCGGTCGCGGGCATGGTCGCGATTCTCGTCGAAACCGCGCAGGGCGACTACCGCGCCGGCGATCAGGTCTGGGCAGAACGCCTCGCGCCGGCGGATTTCGGCCGCGCCCTCAACCGCGACGTGCTGGTGCCACGCGCCGTCGGCCGCTTCGCTTTCGGCCGGCTGGTCGGCACCGATGGCGGCCGCATCCAGCTGCTTCCGCCGTCACCGGGAGCGCGCCAGCTCGTCGCCGAACCGGCGTGGATCGCAGTGGTACGAACCCTCGTCAGGACTCTGTAGCGGCGACCTCGTCCTGGCGCGCAAACAAATTGGCCGGGTTGCGCATCGCCTTGAATTCCAGCGCATTGCCGGCCGGATCGAACAGGAAGAACGTACCCTGCTCGCCCGGCCGCCCGGCAAAGCGGACGTGCGGCGGCAGTTCGAACGCCACCCCGGCGGCAGCGATGCGAGCGCCCAGCGCTTCCCACGCCGGCCAATCGAGCACCAGCCCGAAATGCGGCACCGGCACCGCGTCGCCATCGACTGCATTGCGACCGATCGCACTCGCGGCAGCGCGGTGGACGACGAGCTGGTGGCCGAAGAAATCGAAGTCGATCCAGCTTTCGGACGACCGGCCTTCAACGCAGCCGAGCACGCCGCCGTAAAACACCCGGGCCGCGGCAAGATCATCGACCGGAATGGCAAGGTGGAACGGGTTCATTCGATCGGCTTTCGGTGGCAGGCGAAGCATCACGCCCGCCAGACAGGTTGGTACCTTGCGGATATCACTGGCCGAACCGACTGCGAAGCCGCGGCCAGCCGCTCGCCAAGCGATCGCGATTGCGCCGCGATATAGCCGCCGGGGGTGCCGGCCAGCACCGGCGGCAGCGGCAGCCCCGGCGCGCTGCGAAAGGCGGTCGCGGTATCGGCGTGATGATTGGCCCGGTCCAGGCTCCAGGTGATGATCGCCAGCAGGCGCGCCGTGATCGCCAGCGTTTCGATGGCGACGCTTGCCGCGTCGTCGTAAGAAAGGCCGTTCCGCCAGTCGCGCCCCGGGCCGTCGAACCAGGCACGCGCCCGGTTGGCGAGCGCCACCGCTTCGCCGTGGAGGATCTCGATTTCGTTCCGAGTCGGCACCCTTGCAGAATCGCATAGTCATGTTGCAGGCGCCAGCGGGCATCGCACCCCCGGCCGTCGGCCCGGCCCTTGAAAGCCGCCGGAATGATCCCAGATTTCCCTGGTCGCCCCCGCCGTTCGGGGGGGCGGCAGCCTCCGGCCCCGATGGGCGGAGACACTTTGGCAACTCGCTTCGAAAAGGAACTGCCTGATGCGTGCTTTCGATATCTCCCCGCTGCTGCGCTCGTCGATCGGCTTCGAAAACCTCAACCGTCTCGTCGAATTCGCCAGCCGCCCCGAAGGTGGTGAAACCGCCTATCCGCCCTACAATATCGAGAAGATGGGCGAAGATGCCTATCGCCTGCAGATGGCGGTCGCCGGCTTCGACCGCAGCGAACTCGACATCACCGTCCAGGAAAACACGCTGATCGTCACCGGCCAGGCCGCCGACAATGGCGAGGAGCGGACCTTCCTGCACCGCGGCATCGCCAAGCGCGCCTTCGAGCGTCGTTTCCAGTTGGCCGACACCATCAAGGTAACCGGCGCCGGTTACGAGAACGGCCTGCTGCACATCGATCTGGTCCGCGAGATTCCGGAACAGAAGAAGCCGCGCAAGGTCGCCATCGCCGGCGCGCTCGACACGGTGAACAGCGAAATCACTCGCCTCGCCGCCGAATAAGCCACGATTTCCAGCCACTTTGCCGAGCCCCGGCGCACCCCGCGCCGGGGCTTTTGCGTCAGGGTTGCGCCGCCGGCCGCATCCGCAAGGTGTCGTCGACCATGCCGCGGTGCATCATCCAGCCGAACAGCGAGACGCCGGGCAGCGCAAGCAGCGTCGTCAGCACGTAAAAATCGACAAACCCCATCGCCTCGATCAGCGCCCCGGCGCTGCCGGCGCTGAACGCCCGGCCGAGCACCGATGCCGCTGCCGAAACCAGGGCGAACTGGGTCGCGGTGAAGCGCTGATCGCACAACGCGGCGAAATAGGCGCCGACCGCCACGCCGCCGAAACCGCTGCTGAAATTTTCGAAACCGATCGCCAGCGCCATGCCGGCATTGCTGTGCCCGGCCAGCGCCAGCCCGGCAAAGCCGAGGTTGGAAACCGCCATCAGCACCAGGCTGAGCAGCACCGAGGCCTTCATCCCGAGGCTGCGGTAGAGCAGCCCGCCGACGAATATGCCGACAAGCAGCGCCACGAAGCCAACGCCGACATCATAACCGGCGATTTCATCCTTCGAAAAGCCCAAGTCCTTGAATAACAGCCGGAACGACAGATTGGCGACCGTGTCGCCGATCTTGTGGACGAGGATGAACGCCAGCGTCAGCACGCCGCCGGCGCGGCCGACGAAATCGGCAAGCGGCGCCAGTACCGCATCGGCGATGCCGGCACGGCCGCGGCGCTGCGGCTGCGCGGACCGGTCGGGTTCGCCGAGCCACAGCGCCGCCACCAGCGCCGGCGCGACGAACAGCGTCGTGGCGAGATAGGCCGCCATCCAGCCGGTCCGATCGGCGAGCAGCAGCGCCGTCGTCGCCGCCAGTGCATTGCCGATGCGCCAGCCATATTGCGTCATCCCCGATCCCGCCCCCAATTGTTCGGGACGCAAATTTTCGATGCGATAGGCATCGAGCACGATATCGAAACTGGCGCCGGCAAAACCGACCGCCACTGCCGCCGCCACCACCGAACCGAGGTCGGTGGCCGGGTCCGCCAGCCCCAGCGCGGCGACGCTGGCGACGACGCCGGCGCCGGTCACCAGCATCCAGGCGCGGCGATGGCCGATGGCGCGCGCCAGCCACGGCAGCCGCCAGCGATCGATCACCGGCGCCCACAACAGCTTGAGATTGTACATCAGCAGCGCCAGCGCGAACGCCGTCACCGTTTTCTTGTCGATGCCGCTGTCGGCGAGGCGCGACGACAGCGTCGCTGCGATCATGGTGATCGGATAGCCCGACGCCATGCCCAGCAGCAGCGCGCCGAGCGGGCCCTTTTCGAGATAGGGCTGCAGCGATGCCGGCAGACGCGCTTGCCAGCCGGAAGCCGTGGCAATTGTCACGCCTCAGCGGCGCCCGTCGAAGACGGCGGGCGGATTGACCCGGCGGGCGACTTCACGAAGCACGAAAGACGATCGGATACGAGCGACATGAGGCAGGATCGAAAGCTCCTTGCGGTAGATCTTGTCGTAGTCGCCGAGCGAGCTGACATGGATGACGATCAGGAAATCGGTTTCGCCCGATACAAATCCGCAATAGGTCAGCGACGGGCATTTCACCACCTCGCGTTCGAACTCGACCAGCACATTTTCGGCCTGTGAAGTGAGTTCCAGCGCCACGACAACGACACCGGCAAGGCCCAGCGCCTCCAGATCGAGCACGGCGCCATAGGAGCGGATGACACCCTTTTCCTCGAGGATGCGGCGGCGCCGCGCCACCGCCGTCGACGACAGGTTGATTCGCTCGCCCAGCGCGACATCGGAGAGACGACCGTCGGCGCCGAGTTCCTGCAGGATACGGTAATCGACGCTGTCCAGAGTATCTGTGACGGATTCTTTCGACATCGGTCGGCCTTTCGCGGAATTTCAAAAGTTCGGCTAATATTTCTGCCGAAAATTGCCGGGGTACGCAACGCCTCATGTGCCAACTTGCCACAGGCCGGCAGAAAAGTCGTTGCATCACCGAAAGTGATGCGCGGCGCCGGTCCGGCGTGCGCCTTGTGTTGGCGTCGTCATCGTTCTTCCTGACACGAGCGGATCCACCGCCAGCAGGATCGGGGCGGTTTCCCTGGGGATGTGCAGGGCGGTTCGCCGCCCACGGGCATCTTGCATTCGGGGGAATCATGATCATCGCAACGACTGCCGTTCGCCACCGCCGTGGCTGGCTTGCCGGCACCGCAATCGCAGCGATGGCCGCGGTACCGGCTCTCGCGCAGACACCGGCAGCACCTGCGCCGCAAGCAACCGCCATCACTACGGCGGAAGAAGCGCCGGCGGAGGATCTTGTCATCACCGGCAGCCGCATCGCGCGGTCCGGCTATGACGCACCGACGCCCGTCGCCATCGTCACCGAAACCGAATTGAAGGCCGAACCGCAGGCCAACATCAGCGACTATATCAACACCCTGCCCCCGGTTCGCGGCAGCCAGAGCAGTTCGACCAGTTCCGGCTCGTTGTCGAACGGCCAGGCCGGCATCAACTCGGTCAATCTGCGAGCGCTGGGAGCACAGCGGACCCTCGTGCCGATCGACGGCCAGCGATCGGTGGCATCGACCACCGTCGGCATCGTCGATACGCAGACCATCCCGCAGGGCCTCATCAAGGGTGTCGAGGTCGTCACCGGCGGCGCATCGCCGGTCTATGGCTCCGACGCCGTCTCGGGCGTGGTCAACTTCATCCTCAACCGCGACTATGAAGGCTTCCGCGCCGAATATGAATATGGCGTCACTACCTATGGCGATGTGCCGAACCACAATGTCCGCCTGACCGCCGGCATCCCGTTCGCCGGCGGCCGCGGCAAGATCCTGCTGGCCGGCGATTATTTCCAGCAGACCGGCGTCGATACCTATGACCGCAAATGGCAGGACGCCGGCTTGTACCAGATCGGCAACCCCGCCTGTGTCGCCGGCAACGGCCAGCCCGAACGCTTCGTCGGGTCGGGCATCGGCACCTACCAGTTCACGCCCGGCGGCATCGTCAATTCCGGGCCGTTGCGCGGCACCTATTTCGGCACCATCAACGCCGCCACCGGCCAGGCGACACCGAACCAGTTCAACTATGGCCCCACCCGCGGCGTCGCCGGCATCCCGACCGCCTTCACCGCGACCTGGGGCGAAGGCGGCCCGATGGTGGCGCTGGGGTCGGATATCGACGGCCTGCTCGGCCTCAGCCAATATCCCGGCACCGCCGGCATCAAGCCGATGGTCGAAGGTGCGCCGGGCCATGGCGAGGGCCATAACAGCGGCATGCCGCTGATGGTGGTGGCAGCGCTCGCGGCCGAGGACGGGATGGTCAAGCACGGCATCAAGGGCCGGCTGATGCTGTGGCCCGGCGTTGCCGAGGAACTGCTGGCAACCAAGGCCTATTACGTCCGCGCCGGGATGTTCAAGGATGTGGACGCGTCGATCTTCGTTCACGTCGAACGCGACTTCAACACCGCCTAGGGCAATGGCGGCAACAACGGCATGGTCAGCGTCGAATATACCTTCAAGGGCAAGACCGCCCATTGCGCCGGCCAGCCATGGGATGGCCGCTCGGCGCTCGACGGCGTCGAACTGATGGACATCGCCTGGAACTTCCGCCGCGAGCATCTGCGGCCGCAGCAGCGGTCGCACCATGTCATCACCGAAGGCGGTGGCCAGCCCAACATCGTGCCGGGCACCGCGTCGGTCTGGTATTATTTCCGCGAACAGGATTTCAAGACGATCCGCAGCCTGTACGAAACCGGGAACACCATCGCCGCCGCGGCCGCCATGGCAACCGGAACGACGGTCAGCCGCCGCGTGCTCGGCTATGCCGCACCGAATTACAGCAACAAGCCATTGGCCGAGGCAGCCTATGCCAATATCGCCGCCGTCGGCCTGCCGAGATGGTCGGCCGCCGACCAGGCGTTCGCAAAAGCGATGCATGTCACCAACGGCACCAAGGTCGAACCGCTGGCGACCGAACTGAAGCCGCTGTCGACGCCCGACAGCCGCGGCGCCTCACTGGGCGGCGGGTCTGACGATATCGGCGACATCATGTGGACGGTGCCGACCATCACCATCCGCTATCCGTCGAACATCCCCGATGCCATCGGCCACAACGTCCAGTCGGCGATCGCCATGGCAACGCCGATCGCCCACAAGGGCGTCGTTGCCGGCGCGAAAGCAGTGGCGATGACGGTGCTCGACCTGATGACGACGCCCAAGCTCGTCGCCGATGCCAAGGCATGGTTCCGCGACGTGCAGTTGAAGTCGGATACCTATGACCCGGTGCTCGGCCCCGACGACAAGCCGGCAATCGACCGCAACCGCCGCATCATGGAACAGGTGCGCCCGAAGATGACGCAATTCTATCACGACCCGACGAAGTACAAGAGCTACCTCGAACAGCTCGGCATCGATTACGAAAAAGTGGCGATGACGCCGCCGGTGGCTGCCGGCAAATAGCCATGACCCGGCCTGTCTAGGGGCTCGCCGGCAAGGCGACCTCGACAAGCGTGCCGCTGTCGCTGCGCCAGGCGACCTTGCCGCCGAGCTGGGCGGCAAGGCCCTGGACGATGCGCATGCCGAGCCCGTCGCCGCGGCCGGGGTCGGTGCCCGCGGCGAGGCCGGGGCCATCGTCGCGGATCAGCAGCCGCTGGCCTTCGGGCGTGGTTTCGGCATGGATCGCGATGCTGCCGCGCTGGCGGCCGGCGAAACCGTGCTTGACCGAATTGGTGACGAGTTCGGCAATCAGTAGCGACAGCGGCAGCAGCCGCTCCAGCGGCACTTCGAGTTGTTGAACCCGGACGGTGACGTCGATATGATCGGCACCCATCGAGCCGAGCAATTCCCGGCACATCGCCAGCAGATGCGCATCCAGCGCCTGCGTCGCGGCACCCGGATCGTAGAGCCGGCGGTGGATTGCACCCATGGTATCGATGCGGGTGATGGCATCGTCGAACACCGCGCCCGCCTCCCCCGGCGCTGCGACAACGCGGCGTTTCTGCAGGCGCAGCAACCCGGAAACGAACGCCAGATTGTTGGCGACACGGTGCTGGAGCTCTTCGAACAGCGTCCGCTGCTGTTCGTAGAGCGACCGGGTCAGCGCGCGCTCTACGCTCAACCGGTCGACGACGCGCTGCATGATGCGGATCAGCAGGATGTCGACGGCCGCGACCATCAGGAAGACCACGACCGCCGGCGTGTTGGCGGCGTCGAAAGCCCGGTCGCCCACCGCCGCCGGCAGGAACCGCCACGCCGCCGCCACCGCGGCCAGCGCGCAGACGATCCCGGCGCGGGTGCCGGCAAGACAGGCAGTGAGGATGATTGCCGGAAAGAAGGTCAGGAAGGGAAAGCCGGGCGGCAGGACGGGATCGAGACCGATCCGGGCGAACAGCCCGAGCAGCGCCAGCCCCACCGCGAGCCCGACGCCGGCAAGCGGCCGCCCGCGCAGGCTGCCGAGCAGTGTCAGCCTTGATCCGTCGTCACGCATGCGTGTCTTTCATCGCCCCCCCGGCGCGACTGCCCTCCCGGATTGCGGCGCCGGAACGGCTTTCGAAAGGGGGCGACGGGTGAGGAACCGACGATACGGGGAGCATTGCGACCAATAGCATGGATTGCACGTATACCCCCATCATATCGCAGCTTGGCAGCCGTGCCCGGATTTCCCTAGATTGCGCATGTGGACGTGCATCACCCCTTCCGGCGGCCGTCGCCCGGCCAGTTGGCACTTGCGGAAGGCATCCCGGCCGCCGCCGGGCGGACGCCGCCGATGGTGACCGCCCGGGTGCCGGCGGCAAATTATACCTGCCCCGATCGCTTCGCTCGCGAGATCGACCGGCTGTTCCGCGCCCAGCCGCTGGTGCTGGCGCCATCGGCGTTGCTGCCGAACCGCAACAGCCATGTTCCCCATGATGGCCATGGCATCCCGCTGCTGATCGCTCGCGACGGCGGCGGCCGGGTGCGGGTATTCCTCAACGTCTGCCGCCACCGCGGCACGCGGCTGGTCGAAGGCGGCGATGTCAGCCATGCCCCGGCGATCGTCTGCCCCTATCACGCATGGACCTATGCCTGCGACGGCCGGCTGCGCGGGCTGCCGCGGCCGGAAACCTTCCCCGGGCTCGACAAGGCGACGTCGGGCCTGGTCGAACTGCCCAGCCTCGAAGCCGGCGGCCTGATCTGGGCCGGGCTCGACCGCAAGCGAGACTATGACTTCGGCCTGGCCGGCGGCGAACTGGCGCAGGATTTCGCCGCGCTCGATTTCGCCGGCCAGCACCTCTACGCCCGCGCCAGCCATGACGTGGCAGCGAACTGGAAGCTGATCATGGATGCCTTCCTCGAAAGCTATCATGTCGTCCGGCTGCACGAAAAGACCATCGCGCCGTTCTTCCAGGACGGCGTCACCACCGGCGACCATATCGGCCCGCACGCCCGTTCTGCCGTAGCCCGGCTGTCGGCACTGGATGGCGATCCGGACTGGACCGACATGGCCGAACTGCGTGCCAATGTGACCTTCGCCTATCAGTTGATCGGCGGCACGGTGATCGTCGCATCGCCCGATTACATCAATATCATGACGCTCAGCCCGCGCGCCGTCGATCGAACGGTTGTCGAGGATTTCATGCTGATCCCGGCGCCGCCGGCGACTCCCAAGGCCGAAGCGCATTGGGCGAAAAGCTGGGACCTGCTCGACCGCAAGGTGTTTGCCGGCGAGGATTTCCGCGCCGCCGCGCTCGGCCAGCAGGGGCTGGCGTCCGGCGCCGTCGATCATGTCCTGCTCGGCGGGCTGGAACAGGGCATCAAGCGTTTTTCGGATACGGTCGATGCCCTCCTGTCTGCTCCCCTCCCGCGTGCGGGAGGGGAGAAGGCGTGCTTCCCCTGCTCTACCCCCCCACTCCAGTAGAGACACGTGTCACGCCCTGCTAGGGTACGCTGCGCAACGGAAGGACGATCATGGCCGATACTGCCAAGACAAGGCTTGCC
>JBBQWE010000076.1:0-13029 GCA_038210855.1 Sphingomonadales bacterium
GGCCGTCCCACGGCACCACCAGCGGCGCGCCGTCGAGGAACACTTGCGTCTGGCGTTCCTCGCCGCCGCGCACCCGCGGCACGCTCTCGCCGCGCGAATTGGGCCGCACCGAAACGCCGGGCAAACCGCGCAGTGCATCGGCGATGCTGCGCGGCTGACGATCGAGCAGCGCGTCACCGCCCAGCCGTACCGCCGGGGCCTGCACCCGCCCCGGCGCCGATGCGGCGGTAACGACGATCATCGCGACCGCCGGCCCGGCGTCGGCAGGCGCTACCTGCGCTACCACCGGCGCTACCACCGGCGCTGTCATCGACATCGTGGCCAGCAGCGCCGCGACTGAGCCGCTGCATTTCATCTTCGTCGCCGCAACGTGCGTGACGGCCCCCGGCACCGCCGGGGGCCGTTGCCTCACTTGCGTTTGCCGGCCCGTGCCAGCGCCGCGAAGCTGCCGGCGAAACGCGTGCCGACGAGGCCGTTCGCCACGACGACCGCCCGGCCGCCGCGCGAACCGTCGATCACTGCCGGAACTTCGGCAAGGTCGATCGCCGCCAGCCCGACGACCCGCAACTGGCGGTTGAGCGCCGTCGCCGGCCCGGCCTTCAGCGCTGCGAACGAGGCTTCGACTTCGGCGAGTTCCTTTTCCAGCGCATCGACCCGCGCCACCGCATAGGCCGGCGGGCGGCCTTCGGTCGAAGTGATCTGGCCATAGGCCATGTCCATGTTCTCGCGCAGCCGCTCCTCGCCGGTGATGGCGCCGCCTTCGGTGGTGGCGACGACCAGCTTGCGAAGCTCGTCGGCGCGCGCCGAAAGCGCCGTCGCGGCGGCCTTCACCGCCGGGGTCGCCGCGGGCTCGCCGGCGCTGCGGCTGGCCTGGCCGCGAACGGCGTTGAGGCCACCGACCAGGGTCGACATCCGGGTGAACAGGCCCTTCACCCGCTCGGCAGCAGCGAATTGCGCCTGGCGATCGGCAACGGTAAAGGTCGCGCGCGGATCGATCCCGACGACGAGCGGCATTTCGGTCACTTCGCCGGCCTTGGTCAGCCGCACCTTGTACGCGCCCGGCGCGATGCGCTGGCCTTGGGTTGCCGAAAAGGCAAGGCTGGCTGCCGGCGGCACCAGCGGCGGCTTGGTCCGCATCGACCAGACGATACGGTTCAGCCCCTTGCGCTTCGACGTCGGCAGTTCATCGACCAACTTGCCCTCGGCATCCAGGATTTCCAGCTTCATGCGGCCGATGACATGGCGGCTTTTCTGGAAATAGGTGATGACCGCGCCATCGGCAGGGTTCTGCCCGGCAAAGCTGGCATCGCCTTCGGCCCAGCCGCCACCGCTCTGGATGCGCTGTTCGACGGCAGCGCCCGGCAACAGCGTGACATTGGCGGCGGTCACCGCCGGCGTCAGCGCGCGCAGCGGGCCGACATCGTCGATCACCCAGATGCCGCGGCCGTGCGTAGCCATCACCAGATCGTCGCCCTTGGTCGAAAGCGCGATGTCGCGCACTGCCACTGCCGGGAAATTGCCGGGGCGGAAGGCTTCCCATGCCGCACCGCCGTCGCGCGACACGAACAGCCCGAACTCGGTGCCGAGATAGAGCAGCCGCGGATCGACGCGATCTTCCTTGATGACATGGGCATAGCCACGCACGCCGGGCGTCGCCGGCCCGGCGAGCCGAACCCAGGTCTTGCCGAAATCGGTGGTGCGGAACAGATGCGGCGCCATGTCGCCCCATCCATGGCGATCGACTGCGACATAGGCGGTACCGGCGTCGTGGCGGCTCGCCTCCACCCAGTTGATCCAGTTTTCGGGACCGAGCTTCAGGTTCCTGGTGACGTTCGTCCAGGCGCCGCCGCCATCGCGCGTCACCTGCACATTGCCGTCATCGGTGCCGACCCAGATGGTGCCGACGGCCCTGGGGCTTTCCGAGATCGAATAGATCGTCGTGTGCATTTCGGCCGAGCTGTTGTCGACGGTGATGCCGCCAGATTGTTCCTGTTGCTGCTTGGCCGGGTTCTGCGTCGACAGATCGGGGGAAATGCGGTCCCACGTCGTGCCCTGGTCGCGGGTGCGGTACAGATATTGCGCGCCCATGTAGAGCGTGTCCTTGTCGTGCGGGCTCAGCGCCAGCGGCGTGTTCCAGTTCCAGCGCAGCTTTTCCTTGAACCCCGGCTTGGGCTGGATGTTCTTGCCTTCCAGCGTGCGGCGGTTGACGCGAGCCAGATTGCCGCCCTGATATTCGGCGTAGATGTGATCGGCGCTGGTCGGATCGGGAAGCACCCAGAAACCGTCGCCGCCGTACAGGTTTTCCCAGCGGCCGTTGGTGATGCCGCCCGGATATTCGCTGTCACCCACCCAGCTCGAATTGTCCTGCAGGCCGCCGTAGACCTGGTAGGGATCCTTGTCGTCGATGGCGACGTGGTAGAACTGGCTAATCGGCAAATTGTTGCCCTTCCACCATTTCGATCCACCGTCATAGCTGATCCACAAGCCGCCATCGTCGGCACCGATCAGATGCTGGGTGTTGTTGGGGTTCACCCAGACATCGTGCCAGTCGGCATGGCTGCCGCCGGCGCTGTCCGAAAAGCTTTTGCCGGCGTCGTCGGAAACGATCATCCGCAGGTTCATCTTGAAAACGCGATCGGCATTTTTCGGATCGACGACCATCTTGGAAAAATAGAACGGCCGCCAGACCATGTTGCGGCTGCGGTCGCGTTCCTCGAAGGTCGCACCGCCATCGTCGGAGACATAGAGCGCGGAACGGATATGCTCGATGAAGGCATAGACGCGGCGGGGGTTCGACGGCGCATGGACGACTTCGATACGGCCCCATGGCCCGGTCGGCAGGCCCTTGGCAGTGGTGGCGTCGAGCCGGCCCCAGGTAGCGCCGGCGTCATTGGAGACGAGCATGGCGCTGCCGGAGGGTGAATTCGGCCCCTCCCCGCCCGAACGGAAGGTCCAGCCCTTGCGGCGGAAATCCCACAGTCCGGCGATCAGCCGATCGGGGTTGGCGGGATCGAGGCTGATCGACGAACAGCCGGTCGAAAGATTGGCTCCCTTCAGGATCTGCACCCAGGTCGCGCCGCCATCGCTGGTCTTGTACAGGCCGCGGTCCGCACTGTCCGACCACAGCGGGCCGGGCGCGCAGACATAGACGATGTTGCCGTTGGTCGGATGCACGACGATCTTGGTGATGCGCTCGACATTGGGCAGGCCCATCTTTGTCCAATTGTCGCCGCCATCGGTGGATTTGTAGACGCCGTCGCCGACCGAGACCGAATTGCGCGTCCAGGCTTCGCCGGTGCCGACCCAGACCGTCTGCGAGCTCGACGGATCGATGGCGATGGCGCCGATCGACTGCACCGGCTGCTTGTCGAACTTCGGCGCGAAGCTGGTGCCGCCGTCTTCCGATTTCCAGACGCCGCCGGAAGCCGCCGCGACATAGAGCGTCACCTTGCCATCGGCACCCTGGCGCGCAGCGAGTTGCGCGATGCGGCCCGACATCTGGGCCGACCCGATGTTGCGCACGCCGAGGCCGGAAATGCCCGACACCGCAGCGGGCGCCGCGACCGGCGTGGTGGCGGCAGCGGCGTTGGCGGTGGCGGTGGCGGTGGCGGCGGCGGCGGCGGCGGCGGCGGCAGCAGCGGGGGCCTGGATGGCGACAGGCGAAAGAACCAGCGCAGCGCTGGCGAGAAGCAGGGTACGGTTCATGGATATCTCCCGCATTACTTGCCGGCAGCCGGGCTGACCGGCTGGGCGAACAGAGTGGCCGGCGCATCGCCATTGGCGGTGCCGGACGCGATGATGGTGCGCTGGCGCTGCGACGATCCTTGCGGGCCGCTTTCGATCGACATCGGGAAATAGACCCCGCCGACCTTTTCATAATCGCCATATTCATATTCGACGACCTGCACGGCGCCGCGCAGCCGCCGCGTTTCGATCATCTTCACTTCCAGCATCGAATCGGGATCGAGCAGATAGACGAATTCATCGCCGTCCGTCTGCACGACCTTCAGCTTGTGGGTGTCGGTGCCGTCGAAATCCTCGCGGCCGAGGTAGGTGACGGTGCTGCCGTCGCTGGCGGCATTCAGCAGCGGCCCGCGGATGCTGCCGGTGTCGGCGAGGCTGCGGGCTTCGTCGTCGGTCATCCGTTCGGCATCCTTGCGGCCTTCGAACGGATTGATCCGCCAGCCCGCCTTGCCGTCATAGGCCTGCACCAGCGCGAGGCCCTGCAGCGCCGCATCGACCCGCACGGCACCGGCATCGGCGCGCGTTTCGTTGTAGGTCATCTGGAAATCGCCGGGGAAGATCAGCTTGCCATCGAAACTGACGTTCTTCAGCGCTGCAAAGGCTTCCGCGCCGCCGCGCGCCTTCAGATTGCCGGCGACCAGATCGGGCGCAGTCTGAGCCGATGCCTGTGCCTGCGCCGCCGCTCCGGCCAGCATCCCGGCGATGGCCCCGGCCAAAATCACCACGCTGCGTTGCATCCCCGGTCCCCGAACTGTTCTCGATAACCACAGAATGCGCGCGCTGTAATAGGATCGCAATACTGTTCGCGATGCCGGGATACGCAAAACCGCATCAGCCGGCCGCGGATCGCGCCGGCCGCGGCCTGACCAGCACCTTGTTCGACGCTGCCGGCTGCAGCCGGTGCAACTGGGCCGTGCCTTCCCGCAGGATGACATCCAGCCGATCGGCCGACACCGGCCAGGCCAGCAGGAAGCCCTGCACTGCATCGATCCCCAGTCCGGCGACGGTAGCCAGCTGCTCCGCAGTCTCGATGCCCTCGGCAACCACCTCCAGCCCCAGCCCGCGACCGATCGCGCCGGCGGCGGCGAGCACCACCGAAGGTTCGCCGCGCGCATTCAGCGTCAGCAGCGACCGATCGAGCTTCAGCCGATCCACCGGCAGCACCTGCAACGCCGCCAGCGAGGAAAATCCGCTGCCGAAATCGTCGATCGAAATGCGCACGCCGGCGGCGCGCAAGACGTTCATCTGCGCGGCCGACTGGCCATAGTTGCGGTGGATCGCCGATTCGGTAATCTCGATGTGCAGGCGCTGCACATCGAACCCGGCCCGGCCGACCCCATCGAGAAGCCGCGCTGCGAATTCGGGGTGGCTGAGTTCGAGAGCGGAAATATTGATGGCCAGATCGAGCCGATCGTCGCGCCGGCCGATCTCGCGCATTGCCCGCTGCATCACCTGTTCGCGCAGGCTCGCCACCTGGCCGCTCGCTTCGGCAAGTGCCACCATCCGGTCGGCGGCGAGCCGCGGCGAGCCGGGCCGTTGCGGCCAGCGCACCAGCGCTTCGACGCCCGTGGCGCTGCCATCGGCAAGGCGGAACCACGGCTGATAGGCAACTTCCAAATCGCCAGCGGCGAGCACCCGGGCGATCGCGCGTTCCTGGTGCAATTGTTCGGCCGCCGCTTCCTCCTGCGCCGGTGCGAAGCAGACACAGCCGCCGGCACCACGCCGCGCCGTCATCAGCGCGAAATCGGCCCGTCGCAGCAGTTCGACCATGGTCTGCGCATCGTGCGGCGCCCGGGCATAGCCGACCCGGCCTTCGACTTCGATGCGGACGCCGTCGATATCGGCGGCATTGTGCAGCGCCGCATGAACCCGCGCGGCCCATTCCGCCGCCGTCGGCAGGGCATCGGCGGCGGGGTCATCGGCGGCGGGGTCATCGGCGGCGGGGTAATCGGCGGCGGGGTCATCGGCCGTCGCGCCGCCCTCGCCAACGCTTTCCTGCTCGCTTTCCTGCTCGCTTTCCTGCTCGCTTTCCTGCTCGCCATCCGGCGCCGCGTCCGCGATCACGGCGAATTCGTCGCCGCCAAGCCGGGCCACGAAGGCATTGGGCAGCGCCGCCTGCAACCACAGCGCCACTTGCGTCAGCACCATGTCGCCGGTCGGGTGGCCATAGGTATCGTTGATCGTCTTGAACGCCTTCAGGTCGCCGAGAACAAGGACGGTGGCAGCCCCGGTCCGAAGGCCTTCGAGGCGTTGCACCAGAACTTCCTCGAAAGCGCGGCGGTTGGCGAGACCGGTCAGCGAACAGCGCCGCGCTTCACGCGCCAGCGCATCGCGCACCGCGGTTTCGCCGGTGACATCGCGCAGCACCACAAGATGCCCGCGGCCTTCGATGATCGCGATATCCATGTCGAGGATGCTGCCGTCGTCCAGCCATAGCACGGTCGAGACATCGCCATTGGCGGCGATCAGCGCGCCGGTCCGCTCGATGATGCCGCGCCGGCCTTCATCCGATTTGGCAGCGATCCGCGGCGATTGCCGGATCATCTCTTGCCA
The DNA here is from genome assembly GCA_038210855.1 of Sphingomonadales bacterium. Lineage (GTDB taxonomy): Bacteria > Pseudomonadota > Alphaproteobacteria > Sphingomonadales > Sphingomonadaceae > Sandarakinorhabdus. The sequence continues at coordinate 6,298 of JBBQWE010000076.1, forward strand.
GGCGCTGCCGACCGGGAACACCGCTTCGGGCAGATCGAGCAGCGAACGAAAGCGATCGTTGGCAAGGATCACCCGCGATTCCGCGTCGGTCAGCATGATGCCGTGCGACATGAACCGCATCGCCGTCGCCAGCCGGTCGGCCTCGGCGCGCTTTTCGTCCGAAAGCCGGTCGCGCATCACCAGGGCATGGGCCAGCGCAGCGTCGGAGCGTTTGCGCACCAGCGCGCTGTTGATGCACAGCAGGACATAAGCCGCGACGCCGACCGCCGTAACCAGGCTCAGCACGTCGCGGGCATCGCCGGCGAGGCCATAGACGATGGCGCCGCCGATGCAGACAAGCTGGACCACCGCGCTCTCCAGCCGGCCGCTGCTCCACTCGGTAACGACCCCCATTACCGCGATGGCATCGAGCAGCAGCAGCAGCTCGACTTGCGGAGCCAGCGGCATCGACATCGCCGCCAGCAGCATCGCCGTCAGTGCCGCGGAGATCGGATAGGCGCCGACCTCCGAAAGCCGGCCGATCACCCGGCCGGATGCGACATCGACCCCGGCTCGTTCCAGCCGCGCGGCGTGCAGCGCCACCAGGAAGCCGGCGATCGACGCCAACGCCAGCGCCCATGCCAGCATCGTGGCGACCGCATCGGCGATGAACAGCATCACCCCGCCGTGAAAGACGAGGCCGAGGATCAGGCCGGTCCGATAGGCGTGCGGATCGGCGGCACGCGGCGCAGTCTCGCCGGCGGTCATGCCGGACCGGACCGCAAGGGGCGCCTTTTGATCGTTCACTCCTCGCGAACCCTCATCGATCATTTGCGACGGCTGCTACGGACCCGTCACGAAAGCAAGCCGAAACACGCCGGCCAAGCCGAAACAGCGTGCCGCACACGCCGATTTCGTCGTAGAATCCGGCTCAGCTGGCCGCGGCCAGCATGTCGGCCATCATCCGGTGCACGCGATTGACCGCCTGCAACGGCCGCACCATTACCTTGAAGTGCACGATCCGGCCCGATGAATCCCAGCAGATCATGTCGATGCCGTTGACACTGGTGCCGTCGATGACCGTTTCGAACTCCAGGATGGCGCCGGTGGCATTCCGCCATTCGCCGCGATAGACGAACGCCGGCCCGCCGAGCACCTTGTCGGCGCTCGCCAGATATTTGAAGGTGATGTCGCGGCCGCACTGCGGCGTATGCACGACGGGGCTTTCAAAGACGACGTCGGGGTGCAGCATGTCCCACAGCGCCGCATGATCGGGGGCCTTCATATAGGCATGCCAGCGCGCCAGCCCCGCCGCAACATCGACAGGCGCCGAAGCAACCGGCGCGCCATCGGCCGGCTGGCTTTCGCCGGCCGCGGTCACAGCACCACCGCCTCGGCGCGTCCACCGACCAGCTCGGAATAATCGCGCGCCAGCCCGCGAGTCAACTCGCCGACTTCGAACCGCCATGGTCCGATTTCAGCCAGCGGCGTCACTTCGGCGGCGCTGCCGGTCAGGAATGCCTGTTCGAAGCCTTCCAGTTCCTCGGGCCAGATCGCCCGCTCGACGACTTCGATGCCGCGCCGCCGCGCCAGCGCGATCACCGTGCGCCGGGTGATGCCATCCAGAAAGCAATCGGGCGTCGGCGTGTGCAGCACGCCGTCCTTCAGGAAAAACACGTTGGCCCCCGTCGCCTCGGCAACCTGGCCGCGCCAGTCGAGCATCAACACATCGTTATAGCCGGCGTCTTCGGCGGCATGTTTCGACATGGTGCAGATCATGTACAGGCCCGCCGCCTTCGACCTTGTCGGCGCGGTGTAGGGCGCCGGCCGCCGCCACGGCGCGATATTGAGGCGCAGGCCCTTCGCCAGCGCCTCGGCGCCGAAATAGGCACCCCAGGCCCAGGTCGCGACGGCCAGATGCGGCTTCGTCCGCTGCGCCGAAACGCCCATCTGTTCGGAACCCCGCCACGCGATCGGACGCACATAGCCATCGACAAGGCCGTTGGCGGCAAGCGTCTCGCGGCAGGCGGCATCGATCTCGTCACGCGACCATGGCAGCGTGAAACCGAGGATCTGCGCCGAATCGATCAGGCGCTGGCTATGCGCCGAAAGCTGGTAGATGGTTCCACCATAGGCACGCATGCCTTCGAACACCGCGCTGGCATAGTGCATGGCATGGGTGAGGACATGGACATTGGCGTCGCGCCACGGCCGCAACGCGCCATCGAACCAGATGAAACCGTCACGATCGTCGAATGTTGCCTCTAGCACCGAACATCCCCAGGAATATTGCCGAACCACGGCTTGTCGCACATGGTTTCTTGCCACGGGCTAGGCTTTGGGGCAGGATATGTCAACATGACTGTCCCAAATCGCCTCCCCGACAGCCCGCGCCTGATGCCGGTGGCCGCATCGCCGCTGTACCTGCGCGAGGATGAAATCCGCCGCGGGATCGAGCTTTTGTACTTCGGCTATACCAACATGGTGCGCGGCGCCGATACCATCCTTGCCGGCGAAGGCCTTGGCCGCGCCCACCACCGCGCGCTTTATTTCATCGCTCGCCGGCCCGGCCTCGCTGTCGGCGAGTTGCTGCGCCTGCTGGCGATCACCAAGCAATCGCTCAGCCGGGTGCTGACCGAGCTTCAGGCGCGCGACCTTGTCGAACAGCGCGTCGGCAGCAGCGATCGCCGCCAGCGCCTGCTGCGGCTGACCGCGGCCGGCGCGACACTCGAAGCCCGGCTGTTCGGCGAACTCGAAACCCGCATGGCGGCAGCCTATGGCGAGGCCGGCCAGGCCGCCGTGACCGGATTCTGGGCCGTGCTCGTCGGGCTGGTACCGCCGGCCGATCGCACCATCGTCGAAAGCCTGCCGCGCGGATGACGGGCGGTCGCTGCGTCCTGATCGACGGCGATGCCTGTCCGGTGAAGGATGAAATCTACCGCGTCGCCATCCGCCACGGCGTCGCCGTCATCCTGGTCAGCAACAGCGGCATGCGCCAGCCCGCGCACCCGCTGCTGTCGCAGATCGTCGTCGATGATGGTTTCGATGCAGCCGATGACTGGATCGCCGGCCGCGCCGACGCCGGCAGCATCGTCGTCACCGGCGATATCCTGCTTGCCGATCGCTGCCTGAAGGCCGGCGCTGCCGTGCTCGCCCCCACCGGCAAGGCCTTCACGGCAGCATCGATCGGCAGCGCCATCGCCACGCGCGCCATCATGGCCGATCTGCGCGTCGCCGCCGATGGCATCACCGGCGGACCGCCGCCGTTCGGCAAGGCCGACCGCTCGCGCTTCCTCGGCGCGCTCGATACGGCGCTGGTCCGGCTGGCGAAAAGCTGATCCCAAGGCTCCGAGCCTACCAAAAGCCCGGCGCCACCGCGCCACCAGCCCCTCCCTCTCCCGCTTGCGGGAGAGGCGAGAGACGCGGCCCGGGTGAAGGTGTTTTCTTTCTTCCGGCCCCGGCCCGACCAGCCGTCAGCCGTCAGCCGTCGGCCGTCAGCCGTCAGCCGTCAGCCGTCAGCCGTCAGCCGTCAGCCGTCAGCCGTCAGCCGTCAGTCAGCGCCTGCGATCGTGCTGCAGCGGCTGCCACGGTGTCTGCAAGCAGCGCGCCGAGGCCGGCCTGCAACACCGCCAGCCCGGCAGCCGTCGTGCCGCCCGGCGAGGTCACGCGCTCGCGCAGTTCCGCCGCCGGGGCCGGGTCGGTCGCCGCCAGCGCCGCCGCACCGGTGACCGTCGCGCGCGCCAGCCGCATCGCCGTCACCGGGTCGAGCCCGGCAGCGGCGCCGGCCGCCGCCAGCGCTTCGATGAAAGCGAAGACATAGGCGGGGCCAGAGCCCGAAAGCGCCGTCAGCGCATCGAAATCGGCTTCGCGGTCCAGCCAGACCGTCGCGCCGGCCGGCCCGAACAGCGCTTCGGCGGCGCCCTGGGCAATGTCACCGGCGGTTGTGAACAACCCGGTGACGCCCTGGCCGATGGCGGCCGGCGTGTTGGGCATGGCGCGGACCAGCGGCGAGCGCGGAAACACCTCGGCGAGCGCTGCGAGCGACACCCCGGCCATCACCGAAACCACCAATGTCAGCGGCCCGGCACGGCCCACAAGTGGCGCAACCGCCTCGCGCCATGCCTGGGGTTTGACGGCGAGAACCAGCACATCGGGAGACCCTTCGGGGGGAGCGCCTCCGGGGGGAGCGCCTCCGGGGGGAGCGCCTCCGGGCGGCAGAGCGCTTGCCGAGGCACCGGCCGGCAGCGCGCGCGGCGAGGGATCTATGACTGCCACCGGGCCGATGCCCTCGCCGAGCCAGCGGCCGAGCAGCGCGCCGCCCATGTTGCCGCAGCCGAGCAGCCATACCGGCGCCCGCGGCACCGCGGTCACGCTTCTCCCACGGTTTCGAGCAGCGCTGCGGCCATCGCATCGGCTGGCGCGCGATCGGCGAACATCACCAGCTGGAACACCGGATAATAGCGTTCGAACTCGTCGACTGCAGCTTCGACAAGGACTTCGGCCTGGCCGATGGTCAGGTCGACCTCTTCCTCGTCCTCGTCATTGTCGAGCAGCGTGGCGTGGCGGAACAGGATCGAGCCATCGGACGACCAGAGTTCGAAATGGCCCATCCACAATTGCTCGTTGATCAGGCCGATGGTTTCATACAGCGCGAGGCGCCGGTTTTCGGGGGCGGTAAGGTCGGCGCGAGCGATGATCTGCAACACCCGTTCGTCCTCGCGCCACAATGCCCGCAGCTGGTAGGTGGCCCAGCCGGCCTTGACCGAGGTACTGATTTCTTCGTCTCCACTGCGTTCGAACGCCCAGCCATTGGCATCGAACACATGCTCCAGCATGTCGATCGGTGCGGCCGGGGCCGGGGTGTAATCCATGTCGATGTAGCTCATACGGCTTGTCCCCCGACCTGCCCCAAGCTGATCCTAGCAAAATGATGCTGCCGCGTGGCTGCCGATTCGGCAACAAAGCGACTCGCAACAAAGTGCATAAAGCTGTGGATAAAAACGATCAGACCGGCTTTTCCACCGAAATACCGGCGCTTTCTTGGGGCGCCGTAATGATTTGCGCACGCAATGCGGCAATTTCCGCCTTCAGCGCTTCGACGGCTTCGCGCGCGGCGGCCGCGTTGGCCTTGACCGCTTCGAATTCATCACGGCCGACGGCATCGTCGCTGCCGACGAATTCGCGCGCCCGGCGGCGGGCGGCATCCTCGACTTCGCGGCCGACCCCGGCCAGCGTGCCCAGGGCCGACGTCGCCACCTTGGAAATATCCTCGAACAGCTTGTTGTCGCTCTGCATCGGTTACACCTCCAGTTGGAATTCGTCGGCGGCCGGGTTCAACCGCCAGATATCGGCATTCAGCGCGCCGGCAAAGCCGACCCAGGCACAATAGGGCACCAGCAGCCACGCCGCCAGCCGATTGACCCGCGCCGCCGCCAGCACCGTCGCCACCGCGACAAGGAACATGACGACGATCAGCACCAGCGCCGGCAGGATCAGGTGCGCGCGAAAGAACATCGGCGACCAGCACAGGTTGAGCGCGATGCCCAGCCCGAACAGGCCCAGTGCGAGCCCGCGGCCATTCGCGCCGCGACTGGCCCAGAGCAGCGCCGCCGACACCCCGAGCAGCGTGTAGAGGATCGACCAGGCGATGCCGAAGGCGGCGCCGGGCGGCTGTGCAGCCGGCAGCACCAGCGTCTGGTACCAGCCATTGTCCTCGGTCGAGCCGGAAACGCGTGCCGCAAGGCCGCCGGCGACGAGCAGCAGCGGCACGAACACCACGCCGGCGCGCAGCAACGATCCGCGAGCAAGAAACGGGGTGGCTTCGTCCATCGCGACGGCTTTAGCCCATCGCGCTGCCACGCAATAGTCCCCCGCCCGCGGCGCGCTGACACTGGCGCCCCACCGCCACCTGTGACGGCCACCGGCAATCGCGCCATGTTGCACGCCTGGCGGGCTTGCGCCAAACCGCGCGGCGGCAACAATCCGGGGAAGCACCATGGCCATCATTGCGATCATCGCCGGCATGCAGGCCGAAATCGATGCCTTCGCATCGGGCGACGGGCAAACCATCACCCACCACGGCCTCGCCGTGCGCCGCATCGCCCGCCACGGCCACGATATCGTCCTCGCTTCCGCCGGCATCGGCAAGGTCAACGCTGCCCTCGCAACAACGATCGTCGCACTCGGGTTCGGCCCGCAATTGGTAATGGCGCTCGGCACCGCCGGCAGCCTTGACGCCGATGACGGCGAGCCGCGCTGGCTGACCGGCGCCGTCCAGCATGATTATGGCGCCGCCCGCCACGACGGCTTCGTCGCCTATGCCGCGGGCAGCGTGCCGATCGGCCCCGCCCGCGCGCCGCCATTCGCAGCGCTGCCGCAACCCGCCGGGCTCGGCCTGCCGCAATCGATCATCGCCAGCGGCGATTGCTTCGTCGAAGCGCCGGCATTGGCGGCAAACGTGCGAGCCGCCCATGGCGCCTGCCTGATCGACATGGAAACCGCTGCCATCGCCCAGGCGGCTGCGCTGCTCGGCCTGCCATGGTGCGGCATCAAGGCGGCGAGCGACGGCGCCGATGGCAGCAGCGCCGAAACCTTCGAAGCCAATTTCCTCGCCACCGCCGCCCGCGCCGCCGCCGCCGCCGAACGCGCCGTGCCGCTGCTGTTCTAGGCCGTGAACTTATAAAATCCATGCCCCGTCATGCCCCGGCACGGTGTCAGGAAGCCCGGCAGGAGTGAGCGATTGCAGCCAGATAG
>JBBQWE010000077.1:0-13020 GCA_038210855.1 Sphingomonadales bacterium
GGTGCGGCTATGATACCCGAACTTGAAGAGATCAAGCGCATTCTCCACTTCGATTGGGACCCAATCGGGGTATCGGGCATCCCAGAAGCGCTTGACGAATATGATAGCTATGCGTTCCGTGTCTTCGTGATGCTCAACGAACGTGCGGACGCGCAAGCGATAGCTGAATATCTCGATTGGGTAGTGACCACCCGGACGGAAATGCCTGCTCAGGGAAACAGCGCAAAAATCGCTGACAAGATCATGTCAATCCATTTGGGTCATACACGTATATAGGTCCCATGTATTTACCCTGTATACCGCCCACAAACACTGCGGACGAGGCTTCGGGAAAAAAGACCATTCGTAACTGAAGCCATTTCGGCTGACAGAATAAACATGGCTTCTGGCAGCTATTCCGCACCCACCCGGGGGCGTCTTTTGGCAGTCTTTGCTGCAAGGGGTTCCGGTGCCGAAGCGGCAGCGACGCCGGTCTTGGCGGCAGCCCGTCGCGGGCGCGGTGGTTCGGAGGCGGCGGCTTTAACGGAAACATCGGCTGCCACTGGCAGGCGGGACGCCGGCAACAGCGGTTTCAGATAATGGCCGGTGAAGCTGGCGTCCGTGGCGGCAATCACTTCGGGGGTGCCGACGGCGACGATCTGGCCGCCCTTGTTGCCGCCGTCGGGCCCAAGGTCGATCACCCAGTCGGCGGTCTTGATGACATCGAGGTTGTGTTCGATGACGACGACGGTGTTGCCTTGATCGACAAGGGCGTGGAGGACTTCGAGGAGTTTGCGGACGTCTTCGAAATGCAGGCCGGTCGTCGGTTCATCGAGGATGTAGAGCGTGTTGCCGGTGGCGCGGCGGCTGAGTTCCTTGGCCAGCTTGACGCGTTGCGCCTCGCCGCCGCTGAGCGTCGTTGCCTGCTGGCCGACCTGGACATAGCCCAGCCCGACTTCGTGGAGCATCGCCAGCTTGTCGCGGATCGGCGGCACTGCCTTGAAGAATTCGACCCCGTCCTCGACCGTCATGTCGAGCACATCGGCGATCGACCGGCCCTTGAACTTCACTTCCAGCGTTTCGCGGTTGTAGCGGGCGCCGTGGCAGACATCGCAGGTGACGTAGACATCGGGCAGGAAGTGCATTTCGATCTTGAGCACGCCGTCGCCCTGGCACGCCTCGAAACGGCCGCCCTTGACGTTGAAGCTGAAGCGACCGGGTTTGTAGCCGCGCGCCTGCGCCTCCGGCAGGCCGGCGAACCAGTCGCGGATCTGGGTGAAAGCGCCGGTATAGGTGGCGGGGTTGCTGCGCGGCGTGCGGCCGATCGGCGACTGATCGATATCGATGACCTTGTCGAGGTGCTGCAGCCCCTCCACCGCATCGTGCGGCGCCGCCAGCAGGCGGGCGCCGTTCAGTTCGCGCGCTGCCGCGGCATAGAGCGTATCGATGGTGAAGGTGCTCTTGCCGCTGCCCGAAACGCCGGTGATGCAGGTGAAGGTGCCGAGCGGGATGCTGGCCGTCACGCCCTGGAGGTTGTTGCCGCGGGCGTTCTTAACCGTGAGTTTCTTGGCCGTGCCCTTGCGGCGCTTTTCGGGCACGGGGACGCTGCGGCGGCCGGCGAGATAATCGCCGGTGATGCTGTTCGGATTGCCGAGGATATCGGCGAGGCTGCCGTGCGCGACAACGGCGCCGCCATGAACGCCGGCGCCGGGCCCCATGTCGACGACATAATCGGCAATGCGGATGGCGTCCTCGTCGTGTTCGACGACAAGGACGGTGTTGCCGAGATCGCGCAGGCGTTTCAGCGTTTCGAGCAGCCGGTCGTTGTCGCGCTGATGGAGCCCGATGCTGGGTTCGTCGAGGACGTAGAGCACGCCGGACAGGCCGGAGCCGATCTGGCTGGCCAGGCGGATGCGCTGGCTTTCGCCGCCGCTGAGCGTTCCCGACTTGCGATCGAGGTGGAGGTAATCGAGCCCGACATTGTCGAGAAAGCCGAGGCGCTCGACGATTTCCTTGAGGATGCGTTCGCCGATGGTGCGCTGTTTCGGAGTCAGCCGATCAGCGACATTCTGGGCCCAGCGATAGGCCTCGCCGACCGGGCGGCGGACGGCCTGGGCGATGCTTTCGCCGGCGATCTTGACGCTGAGCGCTTCTGGCTTGAGCCGATCGCCGTTGCAGGTCTCGCAGGGTTGCGCCGATTGGTAGCGTTCGAGTTCCTCGCGCATCCAGGCGCTTTCGCTGCCGAGACGCTTTTCGAGGTTGCGGATGACGCCTTCGAACGGCTTGGTGACGTCATAGCTCTTGCGGCCGTCCTGAAAGGTCAGGGTGATGGCGCGGGTGCCGGAACCGTGCAGGACGGCGCGCTGCGCTTCGGGTGACAGGTCCTGCCAGCGGGATTTCAGCGTGAAGCCATAGGCCTTGCCGAGGCTGGCGAGGACCTGCTGGTAGAAGGGCGAGGGCGGGTTGGATTTTGCCCAGGGCATGACGGCGCCCTTTTCGAGCGTCAGCGCGTGGTTGGGGACGATCAGATCGGCATCGAACACGGCCTTTTCCCCGAGGCCGTCGCAGGCCGGGCAGGCACCCTGCGGGGCGTTGAACGAGAACAGCCGCGGTTCGATTTCGGCGATGGTGAAGCCGGAGACGGGGCAGGCGAATTTTTCGGAAAAGGTGATGCGTTCGGGGGTGGCACCTTCGCCGGAATCCTTCGCAGCATCGGCGAATTCGGCGAGCGCCAGCCCTTCGGCAAGTTTCAGGGCGGTTTCGAAGCTTTCGGCAAGGCGGGGTTCCAGCCCTTCACGGACGACGATGCGATCGACCACCACGTCGATATCGTGCTTGTATTTCTTGTCGAGCGCCGGGGCATCGGCGATGTCGTGGAACTCGCCATCGATCTTCACCCGGGTGAAGCCGTCCTTCTGCAGCTGCGCCAGTTCCTTGCGATATTCACCTTTGCGGCCGCGGACGATGGGGGCGAGCAGGAACAGCCGCGTGCCTTCGGGCAGCGCCATGACGCGATCTACCATCTGGCTGACCGTCTGCGCGGTGATCGGCAGCCCGGTCGCCGGGCTGTAGGGCACGCCGACACGGGCCCAGAGCAGGCGCATATAGTCGTAGATTTCGGTGACGGTGGCGACCGTCGATCGCGGGTTCTTGGATGTGGTTTTCTGTTCGATGCTGATCGCCGGGCTGAGGCCCTCGATATGATCGACATCGGGCTTGGACATCAGTTCGAGGAACTGGCGGGCATAGGCGCTGAGCGATTCGACGTAGCGGCGCTGGCCTTCGGCATAGATGGTATCGAAGGCAAGGCTCGACTTGCCGCTGCCCGACAGGCCGGTGATGACCGTCAGGCTGTTCTTGGGCAGATCGACATCGACGCCCTTGAGGTTGTGCTCGCGGGCACCGCGCACGCTGATATGAGTGAGCATGGGCCGGTTTGTTCCACATTTGTTCGAGCGGCGCAAGTGTCGCAGCGGGCAGACCTAGGCTCGCCACCACGCCCCGGCAATGCGGCGCGATTGCCGGGAGGCCCGTTAGCGGGGGCAGGCGACCGGTGCACGCGACCGGTGCACGCGACCGGTGCACGCGAGCGGCGCGCGCGAGGTGGCGCACGCGAGACGGCGCGCGCGACCGGCGGACGCGGGTGAGCGCGGCGGAAAATCGCTTTCCGCCGCGCCCGAGGCGGTTTCCCGCCAGGCAACCCCCAAAGCGGCGGGGCGGGCCGGGCGCGGGTCAGGCGCCGGATGGGTGCCGCGGGCGGGTCAGGCCGTTGGCGGTGGCAGGCGCGGGGTCGATCGCGCCGGGCCGGGAAAGCGCCGGCGGGGTCAGCGCCGGCGAAAGGCTGCGAGACGGGTCAGGCCTCGCTGCGGTAGCGGGCTTCGAACAAGGTTCCCGCCATCAACGCGAGCAGCACCGGGTAGGTCCAGAAGCTGAGCGCGACGGCATAAGCCCAGGCAAAGCTGCCCTGTTCGGTCATGCTCGCCACATGCACGGTCACGGCGACAAGCTGGAACGCCGTGGCGTACATCGGCCAGAACCGGTCGCTGCGCAGTGCCAGAACGAGCAGGCCCGTAAGCAGCAGGACATCCACGGCAAGAATGCCGGTCTCCGTATCTGTGTAAAGACTGCTGTTTGCCAAGTTTGACGCCAGGGCGGCGGCGACAAAGGCCCCGGCGACGAGCCGTTCCTCCTTACCGCCCCACTGGACCGCGATCAGACATGCCGATGTTAGCATGACAACCAGAAGGATCGTGAAAATCATCGATGGAACTCTGCCGTCAGGGTCGGAGCCGAATTGTGTTCACCGCCGGCGGTTCAGGCGACGACGGCGAGGTGCCGCGTCGGAGCCGTGGCAGAAGCGGTCTTGGGCGGGCAGTGGGTGTCGCCGAACATGACGTGGCCGAGGCCGATCTCGCCCGAGGCTTCGCGCAGCGCCTTGTGGGTGCGGATGATGTTGGTGCGCGCCTTGACGAGCTGCTGGCAGCTTTCCATCGCGTGCATCAGGGCTTCCTGGCCGACATGCATGCCGACGTTGGCGGCCTGGGTGGCGGCGGGGACCGAGGCGGTCAACCCGGCGACGGCGGCGAGCGCGGCATCGATGGCGGCTTCGGCGGCGAGCAGCTTTTCGGCGACGCCATTGGCTTCGGTGCGGGTGGTTGCGATCATGTCATGGTCCTTCGGGTAAGCGACGCGGGTCAGGCGCCGGGTGGGTGGGCGTCCCTTCGGACGGCCACCGCCCGAAAGGTCAGATCAACGACTTCAACGCAGCCATGGCGGCCAGAACAGCACCGAAACCCAGTGCCGACCCCACGGCGATCAGGAAAATCCAGGTGAGACGCAGGCCGACCGAAAGATCGTTCTTGCGTCCCCAGGGCATACCGCTTGTGGCGGCGCCCCGGTATGCTTCGGCGTGCGATCCGGTCGATGCCAGCGCCATGAGACCCGGGTCGAGGGCCATGGCGCCTGCGGCATCGACCGGATGCTCGCTGTTGTGGAGCGCTGATGCGCCCGCCAGTCGGGGAGGGCCGCTGGCGGGCAGACCAACATCCGGACTGAGGCTGAAGCGGGACGGGTCAGTATCGCCGCTCCGGTCTGAGGCCGGTGTCCCCAAAATCGCCGGATCGATCGACGGATCAAGCTCCGGAGATTGGTATATCAACGGCTGATAGGTATCGGGCGTCGCATCGGTGCCGACTTCGTCCAGCATCAGCAGGCGCGCCGCATCGATCCGGTTGGCGACTTGCAGGATGCGCATCGCGGTGCGCAGTCGCATGTCCACCGTGTGCGGGGAGATATCGAGTTCCCGGGCGATGTCCTTCGACGTCATGTGCCGGTAGACGAGCCGCAGGCATTTGCGCTGACCATCGTTCAGCAGCGCCAGCTCGGGCTTTCCGGGGTTTGGCCGTGTTGTCACAGCAATACAGCGCCTGCCTGGCGCTGGAATGTCAAGACTCGCGCCGGATTCGGCACTGAAATCGACCCGCATGTTCGACCCACCTTCCACAATCGCGCCGGACCAGGGCGCGGACCCGAGATGATCATCATCGAATCCATACTGTTAAGCAAGGTTGTCAGCCTGCATATACCGGGGCGCGCGCCGAAAAGCCGGAAATCCGCGGCAATCGTCTGCAGAACGCGGAAAAACTCGCCCCAGCGGGACAATTCGCAGCAATCCGCCGCCTCTACAGAGTGATTCGCCATGTTTGCCCCCCGGCCCGGATGGTCGATCCGGTCAGATTCGTTCGCGATACCGCATCAACTTGTCATAATATGGCACGTCCCATGCCAACTAGCGCAAGACAGTGACAGTTTCGCGCGCTTCGGGATGGCAGTAAACCACCGGGCATGACCTGGCTTCCGGAAATCGACGAACTGATGCGGCGGCGCGCGCTTGCCGCCGCGATGGGCGGCGAAGCCAAGCTGGAGAAACAGGCAGCGATGGGCCGCATGAACGCCCGGACGCGGATTGCCGCCGTTGCCGACGAAGGCTCGTTCCGCGAAATCGGCGCGCTCGCCGGCTTCGGCAGCTATGACGAGGCGGGTGAACTGGCCGCGTTCCAGCCGGCGAACTTCCTGTTCGGCAGAGCTTCGATCGATGGCCGGCCGGTCTGCATCACCGCCGATGACTTCACGGTGCGCGGCGGGGCCGCCGATGCCAGCCTGCACCGCAAGCTGGGCGAGGCCGAACGTCTGGCGTTCGAATATCGCATGCCGCTGATCCGCATGATCGAAGGCACCGGCGGCGGCGGATCGGTGCGCACGCTGGAAACGATGGGCCACACCTATATCCCGGAGATCCCGGGCTGGGAGCTGATGGTGGAAAACCTCAGCCAGGTGCCGGTGGTGGCGCTCGGCCTCGGGCCGGTGGCCGGGCTCGGCGCCGGGCGGCAGGTGATGGCGCATTATTCGCTGCTGGTCGCCGGCCTGTCGCAGATGTTCGTCGCCGGGCCGCCGGTGGTGGCGGCGGCCGGCGAGATCCGCACCAAGGAAGAACTCGGCGGCGCGCATATCCATGCGCAGAACGGCGCTGTCGACGACCGCGTCGACAGCGAGGCCGAAGCCTTCGCCCGGCTGCGGCGCTTCCTGTCCTACCTGCCGTCGTCCGTCGATGAATTGCCGGCGCGCGGTGCGGTGCGCGACAAGCGCCGGAAGGGCGAGGACTGGCTGGTATCGGCAGTGCCGCGCGACGGGCGGCAACTCTATCCGGTGCGCCCGATCGTCGAGACGGTGATGGACCGCGACAGCTGGTTCGAAATCGGCTGCGAATGGGGCAATGGCGTCGTCACCGGCCTCGCCCGGCTCGATGGCTGGGCAGTGGCGGTGATCGCATCGAACCCGCAGGCGCTGGGCGGAATTTGGACGGCGGCAACGGCACGCAAGGTCGAACGCATGGTCGATCTGGCCGATACCTTCCATCTGCCGATCGTGCATTTCGTCGACAACCCCGGCTTCCTGATCGGCCGGCGCGCCGAGGAGGAAGGCACGATCCGATGGGGTTCGAGGGCCTTGACTGCCATATATCAGTCATCCGTACCCTGGTGCGCGGTCATCCTGCGCAAGGCCTATGGCATGGCGGGCAGCGGCCATGCGCCGGCAGACCGCATGCGCTGGCGCCTCGCCTGGCCTTCGGGAGACTGGGGCAGCCTGCCGATCGCCGGCGGCCTCGAAGCCGCCTACCGCGCCGAACTCGAGGCGGCGCCCGACCCGGCCGCGCGCCTCGCCGAAATCCGCGAGCGGCTGGAAAAGGTGCGATCGCCGTTCCGCACCGCCGAACGCTTCGGCGTGGAAGCGATCATCGACCCGCGCGAGACTCGATCCGAACTGATCGATTTCGCCGGGCTGGCACAGCGCGCGCTGAACACCGGGGTGCGGCGGCGCGGGCTGCGGCCGTAGCCCGGCTGCCGTGCTGGTCCCTTCACGGTTCTACCGTGACCGGCCGATCCCGTCACGGTTCCAGCGTCACCGGCCGGTCCCGTCATGGTTCGGCGGTGACCGTGACCGAGCGGAACGCCGCCAGCCCCTGTTCCGCCTCCACCGCGCGCTGGTTCGGGCCGGGGGGATCGGTTCGGGTGGTGGCGGTGACGGTGTCGCCGAGCGCGGTGGCGACGGCATCGGCGCGGGCACCGGCCAGTGCCGCGGGGGCCACGCTGCCATCGGCGCGGCTGGCGGCCCGGCCGGTGACGGTGACGGCGGTCGTCTGCCAGCGGTCCAGCGCCCAGCGCACATCGGCGAGCGCGGCGGCATCGGGGGTTTCGCCATCGCCGGCGGCAAAACCGATGCGCAGCGGCGTGGTGACCGGCGGCACGATCTCGATCCGCCAGCCGGGGTGGCGGGCGACAAGATCGGCCTCGCGAGCCCGCAGCCGCGCCAGGCTGACCGGCGGCGGCGGCATGGCGACGGCGTGGCCGGCCGGCAGATCGACAGCGACATGTTCGGGCCCGGCCAGCGTGGCGAGGGCTTCGCCGATGGCGGCGGCTTCGGCTTCGCGAGCGCGCGCCGCGGCGGCGCGGGCCAGCGCCGCCCGGGATTCCGCAAGTTCCGCGCTGACACTGGCATCGTTGCTGACCAGCAGCTGTTCGATGCGAACGCTCACCCGGCCGCGATCGGCAAGGCGGGCCGCCACTGCGGTTTCGGCATCGGCGGCGACTCGCGGCGTCAGCACCACGGCGCGGGCGACAACCGGCGTTGCAGCAAAATCCATGTCGAGCTGCGAAATCCGGGCGCCGTCGCCGAAGCTGGCGAGGATGGCGCGGCTGACATCGCGGCTGACGGTCGATTCCCAGGCGATCTGGCGCAGTGACAGCGCCAGCGGCACCGCCAGCACCGCGAAAACCGCAGCGATGGCCAGCGCCTGCAGCCGGGTCTGGTGCGGTGACAGCCCGGCCGCAAAGCCGGCGGCGCGCGCGGTAAGCGCTGCCGTCAGCGCGATGGCGATCATGTTGGTGAGGAACAGCGCCAGCGCCCCGCCGGCGACCGCGGCATTGCCGGTGGCGACACCGAAGCCGACCGTGGCCAGCGGCGGCATCAGCGCGGTGGCGATGGCAACGCCGACGATGGTGCCGCCGCGGCCGGCGATGGTGGCATAGCCGCCGGCCAGCGCCGAAAACACCGCGACGAGCAGATCGAACAGATTGGGCCGGGTGCGCGCCAGGATTTCGGCGGTCACCCCCTGCAGCGGCGAGGCAGCGACGATGATCGCGGCAAAGGCCACGCCGAAGGCGCTGCCGGCAGCCAGCGCACCGCCGCTGCGCCGAACTTCGGCCCAATCGAACACCGCCAGCGCGAAGCCGAGGCCGATGATCGGCCCCATCAGCGGCGAGATCAGCATGGCGCCGATGACCACCGCCGGCGAGGATTGCAGCAGGCCGAGCATTGCGATGCCGGCCGAAAGCACCACCATCAGCAGGTAGCGCGGCCCCCAGCTGGCATCGTCATGGACGGTGGCCAGTACGGCCGTGCGATCGACATCGCCGAACAGCGTCTCGCGACCGCGGCGGATACGATCGAGAAGCGCGCTCGCCGCCATCAGCCAGCGACCAGCAGGCCGCGCAACAGCGTGCGGGTTTCAGCATCGATGACGCCGTCGAAACGCGCCGGTCGGAAGCGACGCTGAAAGGCAATGACGGTAGCCATGGGGTCGGCGATTTCATAGCCGTAACGAGCCAGCGCGGCCAGCGTGCCGGCATCGGTCCAGCCGGGATCGAAGCCGCCGGCGGGGATCGCCGCCGCCAACCCGGCGCGAGCCAGGCGCGGCCAGTCGAACAGCTCGCCGGGGTCTTCCTTGCGTGCCGGCGCCACGTCGCTGTGGCCGACGACGTTGCTCGGGTGGACGCCATGGGCGGCAACGGCAGCAGCGACGAGGGTTTCCACTGCCGCCATCTGTTCGTCGGGGAAGGGGCGATAGCCGAATTCATGCCCCGGGTTGACGATCTCGATGCCGATACTGGCGCTGTTGACGTCGCTGGTGCCGCGCCACCAGCTGCGACCGGCGTGCCAGGCGCGAGCAGCTTCATCGACAAGCCGGATGATCTGGCCGTCCTCCGCCGCCAGCCAATGCGCCGAAACCTTGGCAGCCGGACCGGTGAGGCGACCAAGCGCCGCCATCGCATCGACCATGCCGGTATAATGCAGCACGATCATCGTCACCGGCTGGGCGCGCGCATCGAAATTGGGGCTGGGGCGATCGATGAAGTCGGTCATTTTTCTGTCTCCGCCGGCGCGCCGTCGCGCAGCGTGTCAAGCGGCGCGCTGTCGCGCGCTTGGGCGGTTCGCAGCGTGATGATGGCGACCCCGATGATGGTGACAAGGCCGCCGACCAGCATCTGCCCGGTGATCGGCGTGTCGAACACCAGGATTGCCACCCCCACCGACAGCAGCGGCGTCGGCAGGGTGAGCGGCGACACCGTCGAAACCGGATAGCGCTGGAACAGGTACGTCATCCCGCCATGGCCGATCAGCGAGGACGCGATGCCCGAATAGGCCAGCCAGCCCCACGCCGCCACCGGCAGATCCGGCACACGGGCCAGCGCGCCGGGTTCCCAGATCAGCGAGGCGGCGCCGAGGATCGGCAGGCTGACCAGCGCCAGCCAGGCGTGGATGGTCAGCACCGCGACGCCCTTCAGGTTGCGGAACATCAGATTGCCCGCCGCCCAGGCAAAGGCCGCCGCCAGGGTCAGCACCAGCCCCAGCCATTCATGCGCGATGGCCGGATCGAACCCCATCACCGCGACCCCGGCAAAGCACAGGCCGACGGCAGTGATGCGGACCCAGTGGATCCGTTCCCGAAACACCAGCACGGCGAGCAGCAGCGAGAACGGCACCCCCATCTGCCCGGCGATGGCCAGCGCCGAGACATTGTCGGCGACCTTGAAGCTCAATCCGCCGAGGCCCATGAACAGCGCGCCGGCGACCAGCCCGGTGACAAGGATGGTGCCCATCCGCCCCGGCAGCCAGCGCAGCCACGGCAGCGCGACGGCCAGCACGATGGCATAGCGCAGGAAAACAGCGGTCAGCGGTTGCGCTGCCTCCACCGCGACCTTCACCGCGACGATGTTGCCGGCCCAGATCAGATCGATGAACAGGATAAGAGCGAGGTGCGCCGGCTTCACGCATCGGTCCTGAAGATGTCGGACCGATTCAGGCGCGCATAGGCAGTGTTGATCGCAGCCATGCGCGCTTCGGCAACCCGGATGAATTCCGGCGGCACACCATCGGCGAGGTGGCGATCGGGATGATATTGCCGCACCAGCGCGCGATAGGCCTGTTTCAGCGTCGCGGCATCGACCCCCGGCGCCACGCCGAGGATCGACCAGGGATCATCCTCGGCCGGGGCGATGTGGCGCGCCCGCACGCGCGCAGCAGCGGCGTCGTCGAAACCGAAGATGCTGGCGACGGCATCGAGAATATCGAGTTCGGCCGGGTGAAAGCCATCGACTGCAGCGATCAGCCACAGCGCCTCCAGCAGGTCTTCCAGCAGCGGCGAACCGCGGCCGATCAGCCCGGCGGCCTGTGCGGCATAGGCTTCGTAACCGGCGGTCGATTGCTTGGCGAGATTGTAGAAGCGCCGGGCGTTGGCGCGTTCGGCCGGGGCGACTTCGAACAATTTCTCGAACGCTGCGAATTCGGCCGGCGATGCCTCGCCATCGGCGCTGGCCATTTTGGCGGCGAGCGCGATGGCAGCGATGGTGAAGGCGACGCGGCGGCGTTCCTGGCGGCGTTCGGGCGACAATTGCGCGAGGCCGAGATCGAGCACGCCGCCCGCCGTGGCGCCGGCCAGCGCGCCGAGCGGCCCGCCGATCAGCAACCCGGCAGTGACGCCGGCAACGGTGGCCCAGATGCTCATGATGGGGACAACGCCGGCATGGCTGCGATGTAGGCGATTGCTGCGGCGAGAGGAAAGGGGCCTGCGCTGTTTGCAGCGCCGCTGCTGGCATCGCGGGCGACGCTTCGCTAAACCCGCGCCATCATGACCGAACCCGCCGACTTCCGCTCCGATTTCCTGCGCACGCTGGCCGCGCGCGGCTATATCCACCAGGTCACCGATGCCGCGGCCCTCGATGCCCGCGCCGGCGGCGGCATCGTCACCGCCTATGTCGGCTATGATTGCACGGCGCCCAGCCTGCACATCGGCAACCTCGTTTCGATCATGATGCTGCGCTGGCTGCAGAAAACCGGCCATCGCCCGATCGTGCTGATGGGCGGCGGCACCACGCGCGTCGGCGACCCCAGCGGCAAGGACGAGGGCCGGCCGATGCTGACCAGCGAACAGATCGAAGCCAACAAGGCGTCGATCCGCCGGATTTTCGAACGTTTCCTGTCCTTCGATGGGCCGAACGCCGCGATCATGGTCGATAACGACGAATGGCTGTCGGGCCTCGGCTATATCGCTTTCCTGCGCGATATCGGCCGCCATTTTTCGGTGAACCGCATGCTGACCTTCGACAGCGTTCGCCTGCGGCTGGAACGCGAACAACCGCTGTCGTTCATCGAATTCAATTACATGATCTGCCAGGCCTATGATTATCTGGAACTTTCCCGCCGCCACGGCTGCGCGTTGCAGATGGGCGGCAGCGACCAATGGGGCAATATCGTCAACGGCACCGACCTGATCCGCCGGGTCGATGGCAGCGAAGCCTTCGGCCTGACGACGCCGCTGATCACCCGCGCCGATGGTTCCAAGATGGGCAAGACGGCGCAGGGCGCGGTGTGGCTGAACGAGGATGCGCTGCCGGCCTTCGATTACTGGCAATTCTGGCGCAACACCCATGATGCCGATGTCGGCCGGTTCCTGCGATTGTTCACCGATCTCGACCTTGCCGAGATCGAGCGGCTGGAAGCGCTGGAAGGCGCTGGCATCAACGAGGCCAAGATGGTGCTCGCCACCGAAGCCACGGCCCTGTGCCGCGGTCGGGCCGCCGCCGATGCTGCGGCGGCGACGGCGGCGGCGACCTTCGCCGAAGGCGGTGCCGGCGAGGATTTGCCGAGCCTTGCCGTCGCGGAACCGGTGTCGCTCGTCGATGCGCTGGTCGGGCTGGGCTTTGCCGCGTCGAAGGGCGAAGCCCGCCGGCTGGTGAGCCAGGGCGGCGCCCGTGTCGATGGCGCGGCAGCCAGCGAAACGACGCTGGTCGAGCCGGGACAGAAGGTCAGCGCCGGCAAGAAACGCCATGGCGTCATCGTCGCCGGCTAGGCGCTATTCCTTCCCCAGCCGATAGCCGGCGCCGCGCACCGTGTGCAGCAGCGGTCGCGCGCCGCCTTCGTCGAGCTTCTTGCGCAGCCGGCTGACATGGACGTCGATGACGTTGGTGCCCGGATCGAAATGATAGTCCCATACCGCTTCCAGCAGCATGGTGCGTGTCACCACCTGGCCGCGGTGGCGCAGCAGATATTCGAGCAGGCGGAACTCGCGCGGCTGCAGTTCCAGCCGGCGGCCGCCGCGCGTCACCCGGCGGGCGAGCAGATCGACCTCCAGATCATCGAAGGCGAGGCGAGTCACCGGCGTTTCCCCCGCCGGCGCGGCGCGGCGCTGCACTGCCTCGATCCGCG
>JBBQWE010000078.1:0-12994 GCA_038210855.1 Sphingomonadales bacterium
GAACCGAAACAAGGATTGGGTCTGGGGCCCACGGCCCCAGCCGCCGGAGGCAACTTCTCCCTGCCCGCAACCCGATAGTGACGCCGCGCTGCCGAACGATTAGGACGGCGACAAGCATCGAAAGACTTGGCCTTGCATCTCTATCCGCGTTTTGCCGCCCATGTCGCAGCGGCGCTCGATCAGCTGGTGGCTTCGGGAGAGCTGCCGGCCGGGCTGCAGACGGCGGCGATCACCATCGAGCCGCCGCGCGATCCGGCGCATGGCGATCTTGCCAGCAACGCCGCCATGGTGCTGGCCAAGCCGGCCGGGATGCGGCCGCGCGACATTGCGGTGATGCTGGCGCAGCAGCTGGCGCGCATCGACGAGGTCGAAAGCGCCGAAGTCGCCGGCCCGGGCTTTCTCAACCTGCGGCTGAAACCCGGCGTCTGGCAGGCCGAAATCGCTGCCATCACTGCGGCGGGCGGCGATTATGGCCGCTCTGCGGTCGGCACCGGCCGCTCGGTCAACATCGAATATGTCTCGGCCAACCCGACCGGCCCGATGCACATGGGCCATTGCCGCGGCGCGGTTGTCGGCGATGCGCTGGCGTCGGTGCTGGCCTGGGCCGGATATGCGGTGACGCGCGAATATTACATCAACGACGCCGGCGGCCAGGTCGATACCCTCGCTCGCTCCGCGCACCTTCGCTACCGCGAGGCGCTGGGCGAAACGATCGCGATCCCCGAAGGCTTCTACCCCGGCGATTACCTCATTCCCGTTGGCGAAGCGCTGGCGGCCGAATTCGGCGATGCCTGGGTGGCGGCGCCGGAGGCCGAGTGGCTGGCGCTGTTCCGGACGCGCACCGTCGCGCTGATGATGGTGCGCATCCGCGCCGATCTGGCACTGCTCGGCATCGAACAGGATGTGTTCTTCTCCGAAGCCTCGCTCGGAGCCCGGGTGCAGGACGCGCTCGACAATCTGACGGCCAAGGGCCTCATCTACGAAGGCGTCCTCGAAGCGCCCAAGGGCGACGCCAGCGAGGAATGGGAAGCGCGGCCGCAGACGCTGTTCCGCGCCACCGGGTTCGGCGACGATTCGGACCGCGCGCTGAAGAAATCCAACGGCAGCTGGACCTATTTCGCCGGCGACGTCGCCTATCATTGGGACAAGATCGAGCGCGGTTATGACGCGCTGGTCAACATCTTCGGCGCCGATCACGCCGGCTATGTGAAGCGGATGACGGCGGCGGTGCGGGCGCTATCCGATGGCCGGGTGCCGCTCGACATCAAGATCGTCAATCTGGTCAAGCTGCTGCGCGCCGGCGAACCGGTGAAGATGTCGAAACGGTCCGGCAATTTCGTCACGCTGGGCGAAGTCGTCGAGGAAGTCGGCAAGGATGTCGTGCGCTTCATGATGCTGACCAAGCGGGCAGAATCACCACTCGATTTCGATTTTGCCGAGGTGCTGCGCCAGTCGCGCGAAAACCCGGTCTTCTATGTGCAATACGCCCATGCCCGTATCGCTTCGCTCGGTCGCAAGGTTGCCGAAAGCGGCATGGTGCTGCCGGCGGCCGATCTGTCGCTGCTCGATGAGGTCGATCTGCTGCCGCTGAAGACTGCGGCGCAGTTCCCGCGCGTCGTCGAACAGGCCGCCGAAGCGCGCGAACCGCACCGCATCGCCTTTTATCTGGCTGACCTTGCCGCCGCCTTCCACACGCTGTGGAACGCCGGCAACGACGATCCCGCCCGCCGGGTGGTGCGCCCCGACGAACCGGCGCTGACCGCGGCGCGGCTGGCGATGGCACGCGCCGTCGGCCAGGTGCTGAAGAACGGCCTCGCCGTGATGGGCGTCGAGGCAGCGGACGAGCTGAGCTGATGGCACGGCAGGACGACGATGCACCATGGCTCGCCGAAGCGGTGCCGGCGGCGCGGCCGCGCACCGAAGTCAGCCGGCGGTCGCTGTTCTGGACGCTGGTCGGGCTGCTGACGCTGGCGGCAGTGGCGGCGATCGGCCTGATCATCGCCTTCACGCGGCGCGAAGGCGGTTCCACCGCCGGCTATATGAACGCCGAACAGGCGCCGCTCATCACCGCCGAGGCCGGGCCGTACAAGGTGCCGCCGCTTGATCCGCGCGGACTGGAAGTCGAAGGCGAAGGCCAGACGATCTACGCCGCCGGCGCCGGCATCGACCCGGGCAGCGTCATCGACGAAGCTTCAGCGCCCGAGGTACCGCTGCCGCGACCGGGGAGCGTTCCTGCCGGCCCGCAATCGGCCGGGCCGGCAGGGCCGCCGGGCCTGCCGCGCGACCTGGTGCCCGCCGATACCGCTCTGCCCGCACCCGGTGCCGCAGCGCCGGCCGCGCCGGTGGTGACAGCGCCGGCAAAGGCTCCGGCGGCCGCAGCAGCGCCGGCAGCAAAGCCTGCACCACCGCTTCCGCAGGCCGCGAAGCCGGCGCCGGTTGCCCTGCCGGCTGCCAAGCCGGCTGCCCTGCCGGCTGCCAAGCCGGCTGCCAAGCCGACTGCCACGCCCCCGGCAGCGACAGCGGCCAGACCGCGACCCGAACCCGCCGCTGCCGGCACCGGAACCGGCACAGGCACAGGCACCGGCACCGGCACCGGCACCGTGCAGCTCGGTGCCTTTTCGAGCGAAGGCAAGGCCGATGCCGCCTGGGCGGCGCTCGCCGGCACCCCGGGCCTCGCCGGCTTTTCTAAGCGGCTGGTCAAGACCGAAGCCGCCGGCCAGACGCTGTGGCGATTGCGCGCCAGCGGCGGCGATGCGGCCGCACTCTGTGCCCGGCTCAAGGCCGCCGGCAAGCCCTGTACCGTGGTGAACTGATGCAACCGACCTTCCTCGGCCTTTCCGGTACGCGCCTGACCGCGGACGAACGCGCGCTGGTCCGCGCCGCCGATCCGGCCGGCTACATCCTGTTCCGCCGCAATATCGACTGCCCGGTTCAGGTCCGCGCGCTGACCGCCGAACTGACCGACCTTGCCGGGCGGGCGCTGCCGATCCTGATCGACCAGGAAGGCGGCCGCGTCGCCCGGCTGCAGCCGCCGCACTGGCCGGTGTTCCCGCCGGGATCGGTATTCGGCGACGCCTATGAACGCGCGCCGGTCACCGCGATCGAAGCGTGCCGCCTCAATGCACTGGCACTGGCAATCACCCTGCGCGACCTCGGCATTACCGTCGATTGCCTGCCGCTGCTCGATGTTCGCGATGCAGGCGGCCACGACATCATCGGCGACCGCGCCTATGGCTTCGAACCGCTGCGCGTCGCGGCGCTGGGCAAGGCGACGCTTTCCGGTCTGGCTGCGGGCGGGGTCGTCGGTGTCGTCAAGCACATCCCCGGCCATGGCCGCGCCGCCGCCGACAGCCACCTCGAACTGCCGATCGTCACCGCCAGCCGTGACGAGCTCGAACGCGATTTTGCGCCGTTCCGCCGCCTCGCCGATGCAGCGATGGCGATGACGGCGCACGTCACCTACACCGCCCTCGACGCGACGCGCTGCGCCACGCTGTCGCCCATCGTTATCGACTTCATCCGACGCGACATCGGCTTCGATGGCCTGCTGATGTCCGACGACCTCGGCATGAAAGCGCTCGGCAATCCGGCGTCGGGCGGGCTGCAGCCGGGCAGCAACGGCCTCGACGATTTCGGCGCGCGCGCGCTCGCCAGCCTCGCTGCCGGCTGCGACATCGCTCTCCACTGTTCCGGCGACTTCGCCGAAATGCGAGCGATCTGCGAGGCAGTGCCCGAAATCGCCGCGCCGGCGCTGGAACGGTTGAACCGCGCCATGGCTATGGCCGGCCCCGGCGATGCCACCCCGGCGGTGCACTGGGCCGAAGCCCGCGACGCGCTGTTGGCGGCGTCGGTCGATTCGTTGGCGCAATCGGGGCGGGCATAGTGAAGCAAGGGGCCTCCGGCGGCTGGGGCCTTGGAGCCCAGACTCCGTTGCGTGGGTCCGGCGCAAGACAACATGGGGTTTGGGGCCCACGGCCCCTGCCGCCGGCGGCCCCCTGACTTCGATGACCGACGACTTCGACCAACCCCGCGCCAGTCAGGCTACGCTGGTATTGCAGCTCGGCAGCTGGGAAGGGCCGCTCGATCTGCTGCTGGCGCTGGCCCGGGCGCAGAAGGTCGATCTGGCGGAGATCTCCATCCTGGCGCTGGTCGATCAATATCTGGCGTTCATCCGCGATGCCAAGGCGCTCAGCCTCGAACTGGCGGCCGATTATCTGGTGATGGCGGCGTGGCTGGCCTATCTCAAATCGGCGATGCTGCTGCCGGCCGATCCGGCGGCGGACCCCGATCCGGCCGATCTGGCGTTGCGGCTGCAGTTCCAGTTGCAACGGCTCGATGCGATGCGCGAGGCCGGGCAGGCACTGCTGGCGCGGCCGCAACTCGGCTGGGACGCCTTCACCCGGGCGGCGCCCGAGGGGCTGGTTCGCGAAACGCGGGCGCTTTACGATACCGGGCTGCACGATCTGCTGACGGCCTATGGCGCGATAAAGGCGCGCAGCGCGGTCGGCGTGCATGTCGTGCGGCGGCGGCCGGTTATGGCGCTCGACGAGGCGATCGAGCGGCTGGAAGCGATGCTCGGCCGGGCGATCGACTGGACCGACCTGCAGCGGTTCCTGCCCGACGCCCTGGCCGATGAAGGCTATGCACGATCGGTGCTGGCGTCGACGTTCGTCGCAGCGCTCGAATTGACCCGGCTGGGGCGGACGACGCTATCGCAGGGCGCGCCGTTCGCTCCGATTCTGATGCGGGCGCGGTCGTGAGGGGGAAGCCAAGCAGGGCCTTCGGCGGGACGGCATGAGCGACCCCGAAGCCCTTCGCGCCATCGAGGCGGTGGTCTTCGCCGCGACAGCGCCGCTGACGCTCGCCGAGATTGCCGCACATGTCGGCCAGCGCGGTGACCTGCCGCTGCTGCTGCGCGCGTTGGCCGAATCCTATGCGCCGCGCGGCATCAACCTCGTCGAGCGCGGCGGCCGCTGGCATTTCCAGACAGCGCCCGATCTCGCCCATCACCTGCGGCCGGTGCGCGAGACCGTGAAGAAGCTGAGCCGCGCTGCCGTCGAGACGCTGGCGGCGATCGCCTATCACGAGCCGGTGACCCGGCCGGAAATCGAGGAAATCCGCGGCGTTGCAATGTCGTCGGGAACGCTCGACGTGCTGATGGCGGCCGGCTGGGTACGCCCCGCCGGCCGCCGCGAGACGCCGGGCCGGCCGCTGCAATATGCAACGACACCGGCGTTCCTGGCGCATTTCGGGCTGGTGTCGCGGCGCGACCTGCCCGGGCTGGCCGATTTGAAGGCCGCCGGGCTGCTCGACCGCGAACCGCCGCGCGAGATGGAACTGCCGCTGGCGGGCGGCGAGGAATAGGCCGATCGGATTACGACCCGACCGCGCGGAAGGTCCGAACCCCTATTCCTCGACGTCGGCGATCGGGCGGTCGTCGCCGCGGGCGACTTCCGCGTGCCAGGCGCCATCGGCGTCCTGCCAGCTGATCGGTACCGTCTCGTCGCCGAGCTGGTGTTCGGCGGCAGCCAGGCGCGCGGCGGCGGTGGCATCCTCGCGGCTGGCATAGGTTTCGGCGAAGACATCGCCGAGCTTGTAGGTCCAGCCGCCGTCGTGCGGCACGACCTTGTAGTGGACTTCGGTCATCGGCGTTGCTCCTGTCGGTTCACAGCCGTAACGCCGATGGGCGGCGACTGCTCCCTCGGAGTCGATTGCGTTCAGGTGGAATCGGCGCCGGGCCGCTCTTTCTGCAATCGACCCTAGCGCCGGAAAAGCGCTTCGCCCTGTTCCAGCGCGGTGCCCGGACCGGCGTTCGGCACCGGCACTTCGCCATTGGCGATCTGTTCGGCAAGAACCGCGGCAGCGACGCGTTCGGCCTGCAGCTGCTCGATGAGCGCAGCGCGTTCCTCGCCCAGCTTTTCGAGGTCGGGGCCGGTGGCGATGCCGGCCTTCTTGGCGGCAGCAGTGACCAGCGCGTCCATTTCGCGCTGCGAGGTCAAGCCGAGCGTGACGGGGTCGCGCGGCTGAAGATTGGCATAGTTCCAGTGGCTCTTGTCGCGGATGGCGGCGATCGTCGTCTTGGTGGTGCCGATCAGCTTGGAAATCTGGCCATCGGTGATCTCGGCGTGGTTCTTGATGATCCACAGGATGCCGTCGGGCTTGTCCTGCCGCTTGCTGACCGGCGTGTAGCGCGGGCCGGTGGTGCGGCGCTGCTGTTCGGGCTGGCGCGAAAGTTTCAGGCGATGATCGCCATCGGCCTGGCCGCGATCGAGCTCTTCCTGCGTCAGTTCGCCGGCGCGGATCGGGTCACGACCGGTCAGCTTGGTGGCGGCGGTATCATCGGCGATCGCCTGGATTTCGAGCAGGTGCAGCCCGCAGAACGTGGCGATCTGTTCGAAGGTCAGCGCGCTGTTGTCGACCAGCCAGGCAGCGGTGGCGTGCGGCATCAGGGGAAAGAGCGGAGCGGCCATGGGCATCACCTTGCAACGGCAGAAACGGAAACAGCCGCCCCATCGGGAGCGGCTGCGCGTCCCACTGTGTAGAACGGAGGCCGAACACCGGTCAAGCCGTCGATGCAGTTGCGACAAGACCGTCGCCGGCGTAGATCGTTACGGGCGTCGAGCCAAGGGGTGCGGAATGGCCTTTCTGGATGATTTTGTCGACAACACCCTGGTATTCCTGACCCAGAACGTCGTTTTCATATCCATCCCGAACGCCACCAGCGGTGTGGTCGACGTGTCGGTTGCGGTGCCGATGAATGCCGCGATTGCCGGCAACCTGCCGCAAGGCGTCGCCAATGGCTGCGTTTCCGGCGGCGTCTACATGCTGCGGTTGCAGGATCCGATCCATGATGCGCGCGCACTGCCGGCCTATTTCTGCCCCTATACGCCGGGGCAGGTGAGGGTGAGCAACCTCGGCAATGCCGCGCTGTGGGCGTTCACTGCCGACATGGATGGTTGCACCTTCGGCGTTGGTCACCAGGGCCCGCATGCCGGCGGCCATGTCACGGTATTGCACGCCAACATGATGCACATGCAGGGCAGCTCGGTGACGCCGCCGGGCGGCGCCGCCGTGACCGGGATTCCGGCGCAGCGGCGCATGCAGCGGCTGCTGACCCTGTCGCACATCGGCCCCGGTGGCGAAATTCTGGAGCCCGGCGACTATATCGGCGTACCGGGCGCGAAGATGCACGCAACGACGTTCGGCCATCATGCCAATG
The DNA here is from genome assembly GCA_038210855.1 of Sphingomonadales bacterium. Lineage (GTDB taxonomy): Bacteria > Pseudomonadota > Alphaproteobacteria > Sphingomonadales > Sphingomonadaceae > Sandarakinorhabdus. Next base: position 7,220 of record JBBQWE010000078.1, read on the forward strand.
GCGGGCCGTGGACCTTCCGGTCGCTGACGTACCGCAACACCGGCGGCGGCCCGTTCATCCATGGCGGCCTGATGGCGTTCCACGCGCCCTAGGCCTTGCCGGTCCTCAGCCGACCGCCAGCACGATCTTGCCGACATGGGCGCCGGCTTCCATGCGGCGGTGCGCTTGGGCAGCGTCGGCGAGCGGGAAGATGCGATCGGTGACGGCGCGCAGCCGGCCGCTTTCGAATTCGGGCCAGATGGCGCCTTCCAGTGTTTCGGCGATCGCTGCCTTGAAGGCGACGGAGCGCGGGCGCAGCATCGATCCGGTCAGCACCAGGCGCTTGCGCATCACCGCCACCAGATCGAGATCGGCGCGGGCCCCGCGCTGGAAGGCGATCGAGACATGGCGGCCGTCTTCGGCGAGGGCTGCGAGGTTGCGCGGCACATAATCGCCGCCGACCATGTCGAGCACAAGGTCGACGCCGCGGCCGCCGGTGATCGCCGCGACTTCCGCAACGAAATCCTGTGCCTGGTAATCGATGGCATGGGCCGCACCGATGGCCCGTGCCGCGGCGCATTTGTCGGCACTGCCGGCTGTCACGATCACCGTCATCCCCATCGCCAGGCCAAGCTGGATGGCGGTGACTCCGATACCGCTGGTGCCGCCATGGACAAGCATCGTCTCGCCGGCGCGGGCATGGCCGCGATCGACCACGTTCGACCAGACGGTGAACCAGGTTTCGGGCAGGCCGGCGGCGTCGGTCATGCTCATGCCGGCGGGCACCGGCAGGCACTGGCCGGCGGGCGCCGTGCAATATTCGGCATAACCGCCGCCGGCGACCAGCGCGCAGACGGTATCGCCCGCCCGCCAGCGCGCCACATCGGCACCCACCGCCACGACAGTGCCGGCGATTTCGAGGCCAAGAATCGTCGGCGCGCCGGGCGGCCTCGGATCAAGCCCCAGCCGCTGCAGCACATCGGGGCGGTTTACCCCGGCGGCAGCAACGCGGACCAGCACCTCGCCGGGACCGGGGGTCGGCAGCGGTCGGGTGACCGGTTGCAACACCTCCGGCCCGCCGGGGCCGGCGGGATCGATGGCGGTCATGGTGGCGGGAAGCGCGGGGCTGGTCATGGCCGGACCTTGCCGCCGGGGCAGCGGCCGCGTCAATGATCGGTGGCGAAGCGATTGCCGCCAGCGCGGAACGCCGGCTATGCTGGCGTGCATGTTCGACGAAACCGATGTCCCCCGCCGCAAGCCGGAACTGCTCGCCGACCTGGCGCGGGAGGATCTCGACAAGCTGTCGGTCGCCGAACTCGACGACCGGATCGCAGCGCTGGAGGCCGAAATCGCACGCAGCCGCGCCAAGCGCGACGCCGCATCGGCGTTCCGTTCGGCCGCCGAATCGCTGTTCAAACGGGGTTGAAGGGCCCGGGGCCGATCAGGCGGCGGCGACTGTCCGACGGCGGCGCATCGACGTGCCGACAAGTCCGAAGCCGGTGATCAGCATCGCCCAGCTTGATGGTTCGGGAACCGCACCGACATAGGCTATCGTCACCACGTCGAGGCTGTATTGGCGCATTCCGACACTGCCAGCCGGGGCAAAATCCTGCAGGACCAGGCGGAAGCGGTCGATCTGGTTGCCAAGCACGATCGGATCGAGCGTGGCGCTGTAGCTGCGCTGGGCGCCGGCATCGAGGCTGTTGGTGAACACGCCAAGGTCGGTGGTGAACACCGAATTGTTGTTGTCGCGGGTGATGCTGACGAGGCTGAGGCCGGCGGAATTGATGCTGCCGGTGTTGAACAGGCTGAAGTTCAGTGTCGCAGGGGCGCTGTTGAGTGCACGACTACCAAAATCGAGCACGATGCTGGTGACGATGGCGGAGCCGTTGAACGACGGTGCAGCGAAGTTGAGATAATCATAAGCGATTCCAAAGGTGCCGCCGGTGAAGGTGTAACTGGCAGCGGACGAGCCGTTGGTGAAATTGTTAAGCGTGATCGCGGAGGTGCCGCTGGCGCTGCGCGCCAGTTCGATGCTTCCGGCGCCGTTGGTGGCATAGGCCGCAAGGCTGGGGGCGGCGATGGTGGCATTGCCGGAGAGAGCTGGCGCCGGGTTGCTGGTTCCCGTGTTGCTGGGGCTATTTGGGCAATTGCCGCCCGAGCAATTGCGCGATGCACTGGCCGAAGCGTTGGAGATGCTGAAACCGGCGCCCGAGACGGACCCGACAAGCGTGGAAACGGCGTCGGCGGTGCGGCCACCACTGGCGACCTGGCCGCTGCCGGCAACAACGGCGTTAACGGCGGTGTTGACCCCCGAAACCGAAACGCGACCGCCAACGAGAATGCCGGTGTTGGTGTCGAAACTGTTCAGCGTCACGCCGGTAGCGGAGGTCGTTCCCGCCACGCTGGTGGTGCCGTTGCCGATAGTGCGGGTCGCAACTAGCGAGGGGGCAGTGGTGACACTGCCGACAACCGTTACGGACGAGCCTGTGGTAAGCGGGGTCACGGCACCGGCCGCCACAGGCGCCGTGGCGAGGAGCATCCCAAAGATCGAACGTGTCTTCACCGCATTTGCCCCTGTCCGGCAATCCGAGCATTGCCCTGACTTCCGGCCGCAGAGGTTTTTGCATCTCCCGCGCCGAAGTTCCTTATTCACCTATTGAAAACTATTGTGATGAAAATAGAAATATTTCGTCTGCGGCATAATGACATCCTGCTGCCGTTCGTTACAGCCCGGGGCTTGCCGCGGTTGCCGGTCAGGGGTGATGTTGATGCGCTCCGTGCCAGCGCGCCCTGACGAGGAAAATCGATGACGACCCGACAGCGCAGCGCGATCGTCATCGGCGCGTCACGCGGTATCGGCCTGGGGCTGGCGAGGGCGCTGGCAGCGGAAGGGCGGCTGGTAACCGCAACAGCGCGCGGCGATGCGCCGGAGCTTGCCCGGGCCGCCGCCGCAAGCGCCGGGCGGATCACGCTGGCCACTGTCGACATCGACGACGATACCAGCATCGCGGCGCTGCAGGCGGGGGTGACGGGGGAGGTTTTCGATCTCGTCATCGTCAACGCCGGGCGCTTCGGGCCGCGCGATGGCGCCGTCGCCACGGTGGAACGGGCCGATTTTGCTGCGTTGATGTGGACCAATGCCGTCGCCCCGATCCGGGTGGCCGAAGCGCTGCTGCCGCAACTTGCCGATGGCGGCACGCTGGCGTTCCTGTCGTCGGTGCTGGGATCCGTTGCCGGCAACAACGATGGCGGTTTCGACCTCTATCGCGCTTCGAAAGCAGCGCTCAACACGCTGACGCGAAGCCTAGCGGTACGACTGAAGGGGCGGCCGATCCGCCTGCTCAGCCTGCATCCCGGCTGGGTGCGCACCGACATGGGCGGGCCGAACGCGACGCTTTCGGTGGACGAAAGCGTCGCCGGGCTGCTGGCGGTACTCGGCGCCGACCGCACCCCCGGCCATCGTTATGTGCAGTATGATGGCCGCGAATTGCCGTGGTAGACGGTTCCCTGAAATGATGATTTCGGGAGGCTGGCTTGAATTTCGATTTTTCCGATGATGCCAAGGCGCTGGGCGAACAGGCGCAGCGCCTGCTCGGGAGCCGCGCCGGCACTGCCGCCGCACGCCGGGCGATGGCACCGGGCGCTCCCGATCACGACGCCGCGCTGTGGGCGGAAATCATCGACCTCGGCTGGACCGCGGCGCGAGTGCCCGAAGCGCATGGCGGGCTCGGCCTGTCCGCCGAAGAAGCCTGCCAGCTGGCCGAGGCGGCCGGCAGCCATCTCGCCTGTGTGCCGCTGGTATCGACACTGCTCGCCACCGAAGCGCTGATCGTTGCCGGCAGCGAGGCGCAGCAGGCGCGCTGGCTGCCCGGCATCGCCGACGGCAGCGTTGGCGCCGTTGTCGCCGTCAACGAACCCGGCTCGCCCAACCCGGCGGTGCTGCAGGTCAGGGCTGCCGGCGGCACGCTGCACGGCGTCAAGGCACCGGTCGCCGATCTTGGCGCCGCGCAACTGGTGATCGTCGCGGCAACGGGCGAGGATGGCCCCGGCCTGTGGCTGGTCGAAACGGCGAATGCGAAGGTGGAGGCCATCGAAACGCTCGATCTCGTTCGCCGCCACGGCCGGCTGACGCTCGATGGCATCCCGGCCGAAGCGATGGGCGACGCCGGCGCTTATCACGACTGGCTCGACCGCGCCGCGATCATCCTTGCCCATGAAGCCATCGGTACCGCCGCATCGGCGATGCACATGACGGTCGAATATGCCAAGACCCGCGTCGCCTTCGGCCAGGCCATCGGCCGGTACCAGGGCGTCAAGCACAAGCTGGCCGACATGTACATCAAGATCGAACTGGCGCGTGCCCACGCCCTGCACGGGCTGGCGATGGCGACGACCGGCGGTGCCGAACTGCGCCAGGCGGCAGCGGCCGCGCGGGTATCAAGCCTCGATGCGCTGGCCTTTTGTGCCGAGGAAGCGGTGCAGTTGCACGGCGGCATCGGCTATACCTGGGAAAGCGATTGCCAATTCTACTACCGTCGCAACCGCGCGCTGGTCGGCACCATCGGCGCGCGCAACTGGTGGGCGGACCGGCTGGTCCGCGCCCTCGAACAGCGCAACCGCGCGGCGGCGTAACGCAGCGCCCGGCAGCCGCCGCGCTGCTATCTTCCCTTCGATCGCAAGGACCAAGACCATGGATTTCAACGATTCCCCCGCCGAAGCCGAATATCGCGCCACGGCACGCGCCTGGCTGGAGACCGCCGCCGCCGACTATCGCGAGCCGCACGCCGAATGGGATCTGCCGACCTTCATCGCCGAATCGAAGAAATGGCAGCGCGCCAAACACGACGCCGGCTATACCGGCATCACCTGGCCGAAGCAGGTTGGCGGCCAGGGCCTCGGGCCGATGCAGTCGATCATCTATGCGCAGGAAGAAAGCCGTTTCCACACGCCTTCGGGGCTGTTTTCGATCGGCCTCGGCATGTGCATCCCGACGGTGTTCACCCATGGCAACCCCGATGTGATCGCGCGCCATGTGCCCAAGGCGCTGGTGGGTGACGAAGTCTGGTGCCAGCTGTTTTCCGAACCCGCTGCAGGGTCGGACCTTGCCGGCATCCGCACCAAGGCGGTGCGCGATGGCGATGACTGGATCATCGATGGCCAGAAGGTATGGACCAGCTTTGCCCACGCCAGCGATTACGGCATCGTCGTCACCCGCACCGATCCCGATGTGCCCAAGCACAAGGGCCTGACGATGTTCATCGTCGACATGAAGGCGCCGGGCATGGAAGTGCGTGGCATCAAGCAAATGTCCGGCGACAGCGGTTTCAACGAAGTGTTCTTCACCGGCGTTCGGGTTCCCGATGCGTGGCGGCTGGGTGCCGTCGGCGATGGCTGGAAGGTGGCGCTGACCACGCTGATGCACGAACGCCTCGCCGTCGGCGGCAAGCCGCGGTCGGCGCCGGGATATGAAACCCTGATGCAGCTGGCCCGCGGCGTCGAAGCGCCCGGCGGCGGACCGGCGATCGAAGCCAGCGACGTGCGCCAGAAGATCGCCCAGACCTACATCAACGACCAGGGCATCAAGCTGACCCAGATGCGGGCGCTGTCGGCACTGTCGAAGGGCCAGGTGCCCGGCCCCGAACAATCGATCGCCAAGGTGGTTGTCGCCAAGACGATGCAGGACCTTGCCTCGTTCGCGCTCGACATGGTGGGCGGCGACGGGCTGGTGGCCGGCAACGATGCCGATCCCGAACTCGCCAAGCTGCAGGGCAGCTACATCGGTTCGGCCGGCCT
>JBBQWE010000079.1:0-12568 GCA_038210855.1 Sphingomonadales bacterium
GGTGGTCAAGAAGGAAGCGGGCCTCCGGCGGCCGGGGCCGTAGGCCGCCGGCCCCGTTTCCGTTGGTGCAGCGATAAAAAAGCCTGTCGGCGCGCGGCGACCAGAGTTGATTTCAGCAGATCGGCACCGGGCCGCTCCCCCCTCCGTCCACCCAAATAATTGTACAATAAGGGTGGCCGGGCGGGGGAGCGGGCCGGTGCAGACTTCACTTGAACGCAATCGACTCCAGCAAAATTGGGTCTGGGGACCACGGCCCCAGCCGCCGGAGGCCAATTTCCTCCCTTTGCGAAAAGATCGCCGGCCTCACTCCGGCTGGCGGATTTCGATTTTCAGGCCGAGGTCCTGCAGCTGCGGTTCCACGGTCTTGCGGTCGCCGACGATGATCCAGGTGAGGCGGGCGGGGTCGATGGCGGTGGCGGCGCGCATCATGTCGGCGTCGGTCAACGCGGTCAGGCGCGGCACCAATTTGGTGTAATAATCGTCGCCGCGATCGAACAGGGCGTTGCGTTCGATGGCGCCGAGCAGCGCGCCCGAGCTTTCGAAATCGCCGGGCAGGGTCAGGATGGTGTTGGTGATCGCCTTGTCGCGTTCGGCGCGGGTGATCGGCGCCGTCGATGTCAGCCCGCGGATTTCGGACAGCAATTCCTTCATCGCGGCGCCGGTCTTGTCGGCCTGCACCGGCGCCGCGGTCGCCCATGACAGGCGATCGGCCTGGTCGCCGAGGCCCGAATAGGCGCCATAGGACCAGTTCTTGGTCTCGCGCAGGTTCATGCTGAGCCGCGCCGATGTCTCGCCGCCGAGCACGTAGTTCGCCTGGCGCAGTGCCAGCGGATCGTCACGCCCGGTCACCGGCAGCACGAGGCCGCCGCGGATCATCGATTGCAGGCTGCCGGGGCGATCGATCAGGATGATGCGCGGCGCGGGTTCGGGCACTGCCGGGAAGGTCTTGGTGCCGCGGCCGACGCCGGTATCGGCGCGCCAGTTGCCGAAGCTGCGTTCGAGTTCGGGCTTCAGTTCGGCCATGGAGACATCGCCGACGACGAAGATGCGGGCGTTGTCGGGGCGCAGCCAGGCCTTTTGCCAGGCGATGATATCGGGGCGGGCGACGGCGGTGACGCCGGCAATCGTGCCGCTGCCGGTGGTCGGCACGCCATAGGGGTGGGCGGAACCGTAGAGCAGCGGGTTGAGCACGCGGCGCGACAGCGTGCCGGGATCGGCCTGTTCCTGGGCGATGCCGTTGAGGATCTGGCCGCGCACGCGCTCGATATCGGCGGCTGCGAACGTCGGCCGCTGGACGATATCGGCGAACAGATCGAGGCTGGCGGCAAGGTTCGGTTTCAGCGCGTCGAGCGACAGGCGGGTGGCATCGAAGCTGGCGCCGCCGCCGATGATGGCGCCCAGTCGCTCGCGCTGCTCGGCAATCTGCGGCCCGGTGAGCGTGCCGGCGCCTTCATCGAGCAGCGACAGGGTGAGGCCCTGCAGCCCCAGCTTGCCGCGATCGTCGGCGCCGAAACCCGCGTCGAAGCTGACCAAGACGCGCACCAGCGGCAGTTCGCGGCGCTGCGCCAGTTCGACGGTGATGCCGTTGGCAAGCGTCGCGCGCTCGATTTCGGGGAAGCGCAGCACCGGCGGCGGCCCGATCGGCGGTTCGGCACCGCGCGTGCCGGCAACCGGGGTGACGACGGTGGCGGCGGCAACGGCGGGCGGCTTGCTTTCCTCGGCGAGCGGGCGCTTGCCGGGCAGCACCGTCAGCCGGTAATCGCCGCGCGCCAGCCAGCGCTTCGCCGCCGCCTGGACGCCGGCGGGCGTTGCTTCGGCATAGCGTTTCAGTTCGGTGCGGTAGAAATCGGGGTCGCCGGCGTAGACCGCGCCTTCGGCCAGCGTTACCGCCTTGCCGCCGAAGCCGCCGACGGCTTCGAGGCCGCGGATGGTGCCCGACACGGCGCGGGTGGCGACGCGGCCGACTTCGTCGGCGGTCGGGCCCCGGGCGATGAATTCGGCGATGATGGCGTCGATGCGGGCTTCGACGGCCTTGGGGTCGGCGCCTTCGGCCAGCGTCACGTCGATCGACGGCATGGAGATTTTCTCGAACACCTGGTTGCCGCCGGACACCGAGACGGCGAGTTTCCGGTCGCGCACCAGATCGTTGTACAGCCGCGAACTGGCACCGCCGGCCAGGATGGTGAGCGCGACATCGACATCGGTGGCAGCCGCATCGAGCCGGCCGGGGGCAACCCAATTGTAGCTGAGCTGCGGGGTCGGGATCTGGTCGTACAGCGTCTCGCGGCGCGTGACTTTCCATTCCGGCACCGGCGCGTCGAAGCGCTTGACGGCGGTGCCGGCCGGGATGGCACCGAAGTATTTTTCGACCAGCGCGCGCGCCTTGGGCGTATCGATGTCGCCGGCCAGCACCAGCACGGCATTGCCCGGGCCATAGTTGCTGCGGAACCAGCCGCGGACATCGCCGAGCGAGGCAGCGTCGAGATCGGCCATGCTGCCGATCGTCGAATGGTGGTAGGGGTGGCCGGCAGGGAACAGCGCCGCCAGCTTGGCATATTCGGTCAGGCCGAGCGGGGCATTGTCGCCCTGCCGCTTTTCGTTCTGGACGACGCCGCGCTGGGCATCGAGCTTGGCCTGCGTCACCGCGCCGAGCAGATAGCCCATGCGATCCGATTCGAGGAACAGCGCCAGATCGAGCGCCGAGGTCGGCACATTTTCGAAATAATTGGTACGATCGAACCAGGTGGTGCCATTGGCATCGGTGGCGCCGATGTCCGTCAGCCGCTGCAGGAAGCCCTTGGGGCTGTTTTCGCTGCCGTAGAACATCAGATGTTCGAACAGATGGGCAAAGCCGGTCTTGCCCGCCGGCTCGTCTTTTGAACCGATATGGTACCAGACACTGACGGCGACGATCGGCGCCTTGCGATCGGTATGGACGATGACGCGCAGGCCGTTCGGCAGCGTAAATTCGTCGTGCGGGATATCGACGCTGGCGACGAGATCGGCGACCGGTGCCGGTGCGGCGAGCGCGGGCACCGCGGTGCCGAGGAGGAGAGCCAGCGCGAAATTGCGAAAAGCCATGGAACGAAACACTCCGGGGGGTGGAAATCAGCCGGCGCGGGCGGCGCGGCTGGCAATCAGGGCAGCGATATCGTCGTCCGAAAAGCCGGCGTCGGCAAGCACCCGGCGGGTGTGTTGCCCGAGGTGCGGCGGTGCGGCCACCGGCGGGCGCTCGCCATCGAACAGCACCGGCACGCCGGGATAGCGCAAGCTGCCGGCCGGTGTGTCGATGCGGGTGAAAAAACCGGTGGCGGCAAGGTGCGGATCGCTTTCCAGTGCATCGAGGCCGATCACCGGTGCGCACGGCACCTGCACGCCCTCCAGCAGTTCGAGCCAGTCCGCCGTCGAGCGCTGGCGGACGAGATCGCCGACGAGCGCATAAATCGCATCGGTGTGCGTCGTCCGCGTCGCGATGCTGGCAAAACGCGGGTCGGCGAGATGCTGCGGCGCGCCCGCGACAGTGAAGAAGCCGCGCCAATGCGCATCGGTATAGGCCAGCATGCAGACATGGCCGTCGGTCGTCGGCAGCGGCTTGCGCCACGGTGCCATGGCGCGCGGATAGCCGAGCGGCGCCAGCGGCGGATCGAAATGATGGCCGTAGAAATGTTCGACGAAGTTGAAGGCGACCATGGTTTCGAACATCGGCACTTCGACAAAGCCGCCGCGGCCGGTGGTCTGGCGGCGGATGACGGCGGCAAGGATGGCGAGGCCGGCGGTAAGGCCCGAGACCTTGTCGGCAACGATGGTCGGCAGATAGCGCGGCTCGCCGGTGGAGCGGTGCATCAGGTCGGCGATGCCCGACATGCCCTGGATGACATCGTCATAGGCCGGCCGGCCGCCATAGGGCCCGTCCTGGCCGAAGCCGTGCAGGCCAGCGAAGATCAGCCGCGGGTGTTTCTGCAGCAGCGTCTCCGGCTCCAGCCCGAGGCTGGCGAGTTTTTGCGGCCGGATCGAATGAAGCAGTACATCGGTGGTTTCGAGCAGCCGATCGAGCGCCGCCTGGGCTTGCAGCTGCTTCAGGTCGAGCACCAGCCCCCGCTTGCCGCGGTTGCAGCCGAGGAACAGCGCCGCCATCCCCGGCTCAAGCCCCGGCCCGGTCTGCCGGGTGCTGTCGCCTTCGGGCGCTTCCAGCTTGATGACGTCGGCACCCAGATCGGCGAACCATTGCGCGCAATAGGGGCCGAAAACGACGGAAGACAGGTCGACGACCTTGAGACCGGCAAGAGGCAGCATGAGACGGGCGTAGCGGGCCGGGCGGGGGGACGCAACCAATCCCCTTTCGCCGAGAGATGGGGGCTTCCGGGGGCGCGGTGGTGGCGACGCGCAACCCCGCTTGCCATTGCCGCGACTGTGTGAAAAACATATCTCGTGCTGATTGAATTCGATACGGTCAAGGACGCTGCCAATCTGGCGAAACATGGCATCGGCCTCGCTTTCGGCGCGCGAATTTTCGGCGACGAGAATCGCATTTTCACCCCCACCATCAGGCAAGGTGATGAAGAAGAAAGGTTCAAGTTGATCGGCATGGTCGATGGCAAACTCTATACCGCCATCCATGTCTGGCGCGGCCCGGCCGTGCGTTTCCTGTCTGTAAGGAGGAGCAATGCCAGTGAACAAAGAGACTATGATCGCGCATGAGGTCGATCCGGACGATCCGGAGGATCGGGCGGTCAGCATCGCCGGCGTCGAACGTGGCCTTATGGGCCGGCGCATCCGGCGGCTGCGGAACCGCCTCGGCATGACGCAGGAAGCCTTCGCCAGGGCCTATGGCATCCCGCTTGCCAATATCCGGCAGTATGAGATCGGCCGAACCATGCCGCCGCCGGCGGTGCGCGCCTATCTGAAGGTCATCGATGCCGAGCCGGAAGCGGCGGCGCGGGCCGTGGCGATGGTGGCCTAGGTTGGATTAAGTATATTATCCGGCTTCTGCAATCTCTTGGTTCGTAAAAGCGGTGCAGTCGTAGACATTGTCGAAAAGAGTCGCAAAGGCAATAAAATCCGGGGACGCCATACTTAATTGTCCGACGTCGACGACTCTCGCAAGGGCAGGTCAGCGCCGGATCTTCGACTTGAACACCGATGGCCGCATCGGCAGCTTTGCCGCGGGCTTGGGCGGCAGCGGTTTTGCCAGCGGTTGCGGCTTTGCCGATGGCTTGACCATGGCGCCGCCGGCGAGCTTGGCGAGGCTGAGCGCGAGTTGCAGCGCGCCTTTCAGCCGGGTTATCTCCTGTGCCCAGTCGGCGGCGACGAACAGTTTGTTGTCCGGCCGCAGCTTGGCGCGGGCACCCAGCCGCTCGATATAGGCGAACAGGCCTTCCGGGTTGGCGAAGCGATCGTTCTGGAACGTCACCAGCCCGCCCTTCGGCCCGGCTTCGAGCTTGGCAACGCCGGCTTCGAGGCAGGCCAGCTTGATCTCGATGATGCTCAGCAGATTCTGCGCTTCGGGCGGCAGCGATCCGAAGCGGTCGATCATTTCGGCGGCAAAGCCTTCGATTTCGGCCTTGTCGCGCATTTCGTTCAGACGGCGATACAGCGCCATGCGGATGTTCAGATCGGGAACATAATCTTCCGGGATCAGGATCGGCACTTCGGCGGTGATCTGCGGGCTGAAGGCTTCGGCCGGCGGCTTTACCCCGCGCGCTGTCGCCTGCGCCTCCAGAATCGCTTCCTCGAGCATCGACTGGTAGAGTTCGAAGCCGATTTCCTTGATATGTCCCGATTGTTCGTCGCCCAGCAGATTGCCGGCACCGCGCAGGTCGAGATCATGGCTCGCCAGCTGGAACCCGGCGCCGAGCGTATCCAATTGGCTGAGCACCTGCAGGCGCTTTTCGGCGCCTTCGGTGATGCCGCGGTCGCCATCGGTGGTCAGATACGCATAGGCGCGCGTCTTGGCGCGCCCGACCCGGCCGCGGATCTGGTAGAGCTGCGCCAGCCCGAAACGATCGGCGCGGTGGACGATCAGCGTGTTGGCACTGGGGATATCGAGCCCCGATTCGATGATCGTCGTCGCCACCAGCACGTCGTACTGCTTGTCGTAGAAGGCGCTCATCCGCTCCTCGACTTCGGTCGGTGCCATCTGGCCGTGCGCCGTAACCGGCTTTACCTCGGGAACGTCGGCGCGGATGAATTCCTCGATATCGGGCAGGTCGGCAATGCGCGGCACGACAATGAAGCTCTGGCCGCCGCGATAATGTTCGCGCAGCAGCGCCTCGCGCAGTACGACCGGATCGAACGGCATCACATACGTCCGGATCGCGAGGCGATCGACCGGCGGCGTTGCGATGATCGACATTTCGCGAAGGCCCGTCAGCGCCATCTGCAGGGTGCGCGGGATCGGCGTGGCGGTCAGCGTCAGCACATGGACATCGGCCTTCAGCGCCTTCAGCCGTTCCTTGTGCGTCACCCCGAAGCGCTGTTCCTCATCGACGACGACCAGCCCCAGCCGCTTGAACTCGACCGATTTGGCGAGGATGGCATGGGTGCCGACGACGATATCGACCGTGCCATCGGCCATGCCTTCCCGAGTCGCGCGCGCTTCGGCGGCGGTGACCAGCCGCGAAAGGTGGCGCACTTCGACCGGCAGGCCGGCGAAGCGATCGCGGAAATTCTGGTAATGCTGGCGCGCCAGCAGCGTCGTCGGGCAGACGATCGCCACCTGCATCCCCGACATGGCGGCGGCATGGGCAGCGCGCAACGCGACTTCGGTCTTGCCGAACCCGACATCGCCGCAAACCAGCCGGTCCATCGGCTTGCCCGAAGCAAGATCGGTCAGCACGTCGTCGATGGCGCGCAACTGGTCATCGGTTTCGGCATAGGGGAAGCGATCGGCGAAGGCCGCCACGTCATGCGCATCGGGGATCGCCGGTTCCGCCTCGCGCAGCGCGCGTTCAGCGGCGGTTTTCAGCAATTCGCCGGCGATCTCGCGGATCCGCTCCTTCATCCGGCCGCGGCGGGTGGCCCAGGCGACGCCGCCCAGCTTGTCGAGCCCGACGCCATCGCTTTCCGCGCCATAGCGGCTGAGCACGTCGATATTTTCGACCGGTACATACAGTTTGTCGCCGCCGTCATAGCTCAGCGCGACGCAGTCATGCGGCTTGCGGCCGATCTCGATGGCAACGAGGCCATCGTAGCGGCCGATGCCGTGATCGCGGTGGACGATCAGGTCGCCCGGCGCCAGCATGGCGATTTCGGCCATAAAGGCATCGGCCTTTTTCGCCGATCGCTTGCGCCGCACCAGCCGGTCACCGAGCATGTCCTGCTCGGTCAGCACCTGCAGCGCGGCTTTCGGCGCTTCGAGGCGGAAGCCGTGCTCCAGCGGCACCACCGTCAGCGCCACCTGGCCCTTGCCCGTCGCGCCGAGTGCCTGTTGCCAGTCCTCGACCAGGGCCAGCCCGTCGATGCCTTCGTCGCTCAGCAGGCCGGCGAGGCGTTCGCGCGCACCGTTCGAATAGCTGGCAAGCACCACGCGCTGGCCGGCAGCACGAGCGGCAGCGATATGCGCCTTGATCGCGGCATAGACCGGCGGCCCGCCCATGCCCTGCGCGACGCGTTCGGGGGCGAAATCGCGCGGCGCCTCGGCACCGCAATCGATGGTGCCCAGCGTGCCATCGGGAACATCGAAGGGCGAGGCGAGGTGGACGCGGTGCGAGGCCAGCGCCGCCTGCCATTCGGCCGATGACAGGTAGAGCGCATCGGGCGGCAGCGGGCGATAGCTGCCCTTTTTCTGGCTGAGCGCGGCGACGCGGTTGTCGTGATAATCGGCGATCGATTCGAAGCGCGCTTCGGCGGCCTTGTCGGCGCCGGCCTCGCGGATGATCAGCGCTTCCGCGCCGACATAATCGAACAGGGTGGCCAGCCCGGGTTCGAACATCGGCAGCCAATGTTCCATGCCGGCCAGGCGGCGGCTGTCGCTGATCGCTTCGTACAGCGGATCGGCCGTGGCAGCGGCGCCGAACATCTCGCGCCAGGCGGCGCGGAAGGCGCGCACTCTCTCGTCGTCGATCAACACTTCGCTGACCGGCAGCAGCACGAAGCTTTCGGCAAGCCCCAGCGTGCGCTGCGTTGCCGGATCGAAACGGCGCAGCGTCTCGATATCGTCGCCGAAGAAATCGAGCCGCAGGCCATGATCGAAGCCGGCCGGCATCAGATCGAGAATCGATCCGCGCACGGCGAATTCGCCGGCTTCGACCACCGTCTCGCTGCGCACATAGCCGTTGGCGACCAGCATCGCCGCCAGCCGGTCGCGATCGATGCGCCGGCCGGGCCGGATATCGGCGGTGAGTGCCGCGATGCGCGCCGGCGGCAGGATGCGCTGCGTCGCGGCATTGACGGTGGTGACGACCAACTGCGCCGAAGTGACCGGCTGCGACAGCTTGGCCAGCGCCGCCAGCCGTTCGGCCGCGACTCGCAAGGATGGCGAGGCGCGATCATAGGGCAGGCAGTCCCACGCCGGCAGGGTGACGACTTCGATTTCGGGAGCGAAGAAATTGGCGGCTTCGGCGAGCGAGCGCGCCGAGGCATCGTCTGCGGCGATGAACACGGCGCGCCCGCCGCCGAGTGCAAGCTTGGCGCGCGCTGCATCGGCCATCAGCCACGGCAGATAGCCCGGCGCGCAGCGCGCCAGCGTCAGCGGCCGGCGAGCCTCGACGAAGCGCGGCAGGTCGATCAAGGTTCAGCGCGCCTTGCGAGCGACATAGTTCAGCGATCGCAGCTGCGTCATCATCGCGCCCTCGAACGCCGGCGGCACCGGGATGGTGCCGAATGCCCAGCCCATCACATCGACATCCTGTTCGTCGAGCAGCGCTTCGAACCACGCCAGTTCGGTCTCGTTCCAGGTTTCGCTGTGCGCATCGCAAAAGCCGCCGATCAGCAGATCGGCTTCCTTGGTACCGCGGTGCCAGGCGCGGAAACGCAGGCGGCGCAGGCGGTATTCGCGATCGTCCATGACGGCGGCTCCAAAGCACGACGGCCGCGCCCCGGTTTCAATGCCGGCGCGCGGTGGCTACAAGGCTCCTATCCATGCGGCCCGCCATTCTCAACCCGCTGTTCGCCGAAGTCACTGCCCTCAAGGGGGTGGGGCCGGCGCTGGTGCGGCAATTGGCGCGGCTGAAGATCACCCGAGTCATCGATCTGCTCGGCCATCTGCCGGTGATGATGATCGAGCGCGTGGCGGTCGCCAATGTCGACGAAAGCCTCGTCGGCCGGCCGATCAGCGTTGTGCTGACTCCGGTGCGACACGATGGGGGCGGCGGGCCGCGATCGCCGCTGCGGGTGCGGGCCACCGACGCCGCCGGCCAGTGGATCGATCTCGTTTTCTTCGGCCAGTCGGGCGCCTGGGCGCGATCGAAACTGCCGCTGCACCAGCCGCGCCGCATCACCGGCCGCCTCGATCGCTATGGCCAGAGCCTGCAGATCGGCCACCCCGATGTCGCACCCGCCGGCGACGCTCCGGCCGCCGCGCGCGAACCGGTCTATCCGCTCACCGAAGGCCTCGCCAACCGCCGCCTTGCCGGGCTGATCGGCGAAGCGCTCGGCCGGGCGCCCGACGTCGCCGAATGGATCGAACCGTCGGTGCTCGCCCGCCACGGCTGGCCGACATGGCGCGAGGGCCTGGCGGCGGCGCACGACATGGTCGCCGGCGCGCGCGACCGCCTCGCCTATGACGAGCTTCTCGCCAACCAGCTGGCGTTGCTGCTGGTGCGTGGGCACACCCGCGCTCGCAAGGGCCGCGCGCTGGTCGGTGACGGCCGGCTGGCGAGCGCACTGACGGCGTCGTTGCCGTTCGCGCTGACCGGAGCGCAGGTGCGCACGATCGCCGAAATCCATGGCGACATGGCGCAGGCATCGCCGATGCTGCGGCTGCTGCAGGGCGATGTCGGGTCGGGCAAGACGATGGTGGCGCTGTTCGCCATGCTCGCCGCGGTCGAAGCCGGCACCCAGGCGGCACTGCTGGCGCCCACCGAAATCCTCGCCCGCCAGCATCTGGCGACGCTGACCCGGCTCGCCGCCGGGCTGCCGATCCGCATCGCGGCGCTGACCGGGCGCGACAAGGCGAAGGTGCGCGCCGATCTTCTCGACGATCTCGCCATGGGGCGGATCGACATCCTCGTCGGCACCCATGCCATCTTCCAGGATGAGGTCGTCTACCACGATCTCGGCCTGATCGTTGTCGATGAACAGCATCGTTTCGGCGTGGCACAGCGGCTGTTGCTGGCGGCCAAGGCGAGGCTGCCGCCGCACCTGCTGGCGATGACGGCAACGCCGATCCCGCGATCGCTGCAACTGACGCATTTCGGCGAAATGGATGCCTCGCGGATCGACGAGCTGCCCCCCGGTCGCACTCCCGTCGAAACCCGGGTGACAGCGGTGGACCGCGCCGATGAAGTGATCGAAGCGCTCGGCCGCCATCTGTCGAGCGGCGGCCAGGCCTATTGGGTCTGCCCGCTGGTCGAAGGCAGCGAGGATGGCGACGAAGCTGCTGCCGAAACCCGCGCCGCCCTCCTGCGCGGCCGCTTCGCCGGCGACACCGCCATCCGCGTCGGCCTTGTCCACGGCCGCATGAAACCGGCCGAAAAGGACGCAGTGATGGCCGATTTCAGCGCCGGGCGGCTGGGGCTGCTGGTCGCCACCACCGTCATCGAAGTCGGCGTCGACGTGCCCAACGCGACGCTGATGATCGTCGAGGCCGCCGAACGCTTCGGCCTTGCCCAGCTGCACCAACTGCGCGGCCGGGTCGGGCGCGGCGCCGGCCGATCGGTCTGCCTGTTGCTGCGCGGCCCCGAACTTTCCGAAACGGCCAAAGCCCGCCTCAAGCTGATGCGCGAAACCAACGACGGCTTCCGCATCGCCGAGGAGGATCTGCGACTGCGCGGCGCCGGCGAAATGCTTGGAACCCGCCAATCGGGCGAAGCCGCCTTCCGCTTTGCCGATCCCGAACGCACCGGGCGCCTCGTCGCGATGGCGCATGACGACGCCCGCCTGCTGCTCGATCGCGACGGCGGCCTTGCCGGGCCGCGTGGCCAGGCCGCTCGCGTGTTGCTCTATCTGTTCGAACGCGACGCCGGCGTGGCACTGCTGCGTTCTGGCTGATGGCGGTTGCGAAGCGGCGTGGTTCGCGGCAGGGCAGGGGGATGTTGTTCCGGATTTCAGGGAAATTTGCCACCGGCGGCTGGGGCCGAGGGCCCCAGACCCCCATTACTCGGGTTCGGGACCGAAAAGCCGTCCCCGCAGAAAGCAAAATGGGGTCTGGGGCCCGCGGTCGCCGCCGCCGGCGGCCGCTTCTGTTTCTGCTTGCGCCACTCCTGCTCGCCGCCAGCCCGGCCAGCGACCTCGCCAGTGCTGTCAGAGCTTTCGACGCCGGCGATCATGCGACGGCCCGGGCGATGCTGAAGCCGTTGGCGCAGGACGGATCGGCAGTGGCGGAAACGCTGCTCGGCGTCATGGCGGCGCGCGGGCGGGGCGCGCCGGCCGATCCGGCGGCGGCGGCGGCGTGGTGGTTGCGGGCGGCCAGTCGCGGCTATGGCCCGGCGCAGCTGGCGCTGGCCAAGGCACTGGCGGCCGGTCACGGGGTGGCGCGCGACGAAGGCCGGGCCTGGCTGTGGGCGCGGCTGGCGATGGCCGCCGGCGGCGGCAGCGCGGCGGCAGCGCGGGCGCTGGCGGCGCAACTGGCGGCGCGGCTGGGACGCGCGCGGCTGGCCGCGCTGGAGGCGGAACGAGCCGCCTGGCAGCCGACGGGGGGCGATTGAGGAGGCGATTGGGGGGGGGCGACGGGGGGCGACGGGGGGCGACGGGGGGCGACGGGGGGGACAAAGCCGCGTCGTGACGTCAGACCGGTTCGCCGGACTTGCGGTCCGGCGCCCGGCTGGCCGGCCGGCGCGCGAGTCCGCGCGCTTCGAAAATCCGCTGCGCAGATTTTCCACAGCGCGCGGCCGCGCTTGGCTGCGGTCAGAGGATCTGTAAGCCGGGTTCTGTGAAGGGCGAAAAGCCCAGCGACGATCATTCCTCTAGGGCCGGCGTTGCCGCCGGCCTCAAGCAACCAACCCGCGTGCGAAAAGGGCCGGTTCCTGCCCCGGGCGTAAAGCCCATCGCGCGCCTATTCGGTCTTGCTCCCGGTGGGGTTTGCCGTGCCGCTTCCGTTGCCGGTCGCGCGGTGCGCTCTTGCCGCACCCTTTCACCCTTGCCTGTGTTTCCGACCCGTTTTCACGCAGCGAAAACCATCGGCGGTCTGCTCTCTGTGGCACTTTCCCTGGGGTCGCCCCCGCCGGGCGTTACCCGGCACCGCGTTCCGTGGAGCCCGGACTTTCCTCCCCCGTCTTGCAACAGCGGCGATCGCCCGATCCTCTGACCGCACAGGACGCCTAGCAGTGGCGCGCAGCAATGGCGAGTCGCCCCCGCTACGCCTCCCACCGCGTCGCGGCGGCGTCATCGCTCGCTCGCGCCGCGACCCAGCCGGCACCCGCCTCATGCTTCCAGAACGGCGCGCGGGTCTTCAGCCAGTCCATCAGATATT
>JBBQWE010000080.1:0-12530 GCA_038210855.1 Sphingomonadales bacterium
AGACCGACCAAGCAGACGCCGCCCACCGCCCAGGCGCCGCCGACGCCGCAAACGACACGATTTGTGACCGGCGTTGTGGTGGTCGATCGAAGGTCCGGACAGACTATCCCGGGGACTGTGGATTTAAAGCCGACGGTAGACCGGATTCAGTCAGGCGGCAGCTTTCCACACAGGAACGACGGATCTGTATTTCAAAATCGTCCACCACGAGGTGCTGCAAATCCACTTCTTCCGGCGAATCCGCCAGGCTTTTACAAGGAATATGTTGTGCCAACGCCGGGAGTAAACGGACCCGGGCCTCAACGGATTGTCATGGGCCTGGACGGAAAAATGTACTATACTCCAGACCATTACGACACCTTTATTCCTATAAATTAGGCATCGAACAATGGATTTACAGAATTTTGAGTTTACCAATTCCGAGCTGCAATCAGGGGATCAAGAGGTTTACGTCGGGCATCTACCCCCCGATATCACGTCTGTTGATCTGTTGCTGGAGGCTATCGCCGAAAGATTGCAGTTTCCAGCGTATTTCGGCGCCAATTGGAATGCACTAGCAGACTGTTTGACGGACTTTCACTGGATTCAGACGAAAACGATCAGGATTGTGCATGTAGACTTGCCAAAGATAGCTGACGAAGACTTGAAGATTTACCTTGAAATTCTCAGGGATAGCGTGACAGACTGGGGGCCGGGCGACGATCACGCCCTTGAAGTCGTATTCCCTGCTGACTATGCCGACACGATTGCTGCTTTGTTAGGGCGTTAAGCTTTCATCGCTTGATTGACGCTGAACCGTAAACGAGTCACATCCGCGCCGACAATTCCGTGATCACATCGTCATACAGTGCCCGCTTGAACGGCACCGCCAATTCGACCAGCGTCTCGATTGCCGTCCAGCGCCATGCCTTGAACTCGGGGTGCGGCTGGTCGATGGCGACGTCGCTGTCTGTGCCCAGAAAGCGCATCGCGAACCATTTCTGGCGCTGGCCGGCGTAGCGGCCTTTCCAGATGGTGCCGACCATGTCGTCGGGCAGGTCGTAATGATGCCATTCGGGCGTTTCGGCGATCACTTCGGCAAGGTGCGCCGGCACGCCGGTTTCCTCTTCCAGCTCGCGGAAAGCGGCGGGCAGCGGGTCCTCGCCTTCATCGATGCCGCCCTGTGGCATCTGCCAGGCTTCCAGCTTCGAATCGAGGCGCTGGCCGACGAAGACGAGGCCTTGGGCATTGATCAGCATCACCCCGACGCCGGGGCGATAGGGCAGGCCGGACGGGTGCTGGCGGGGCAGGGCAGTGGCCATCATGCGGCGGTATCTTCCAGCAACGCGCGCAGCGCTTTCAGATTGGCGGCAAGGTCGTCCTGTGCCGAGGCAATCGCACCGCGCAGCGTCAGGCTGCCGTGGATCTGGCCGGCGGACTCGCGATACACGGTCGGCACGCCGGCGGCGATCAGCCGGCCGGCATAGGCGCGGCCCTGGTCGCGCAGCGGGTCGAGGCCGCAGGTGAAGACCAGCGCCGGCGGTTGGCCGGCGAGGCTTGTCGCGAACAGCGGCGAAGCGTGCGGGTGGCGCGGATCGGCGTCGCCCAGATAATGGGCCATGAACCAGGCCATCGTCTCGCGGGTGAGCAGGTGGCCGGCAGCGAATTCCTGCATCGATCCGCTGTCGGCGGTCATGTCGACGCCGGGGTAGATCAGCCATTGCGCCAGGATCGGCACGGCCAGCGTTCCCGCCAGCTGCTGGCAGACGACGGCGGCAAGGTTGCCGCCGGCGCTGTCGCCCGCCGGCACCAGGCCGGTGACCGGATGGCCGATCTCGGTGGGGCTGCCGGCGATCCAGCGCGTCGCGGCGAGGCAATCGACGACGGCCGCGGGATAGCGGTGTTCCGGGGCCAGGCGATAATCGATGGCGACCACCGTCATCCCGAGCCCGCGGCAGATTTCGGCGCAGGCGCTGTCATGGCTGGCCAGATCGCCGATCACCCAGCCACCGCCGTGATAGAAGACCAGCACCGGCGCCGGTGCATCGCTGTCGCTGGCGCGGTAGACGCGCGCCGGAATGGCGGGATCGCCGGGGATGGTGATGTCGCGGACGTCTGCCAGGTCGCCGCGCGGGCGTTCCATCATGCCGACCATCATCGTCATGCCCTGGCGCGCCGCTTCGGGCGGGCCTTCGTGCATCTGCGGGCCGGGCACGCCGGCGAGCATGTCGAGCACGGTCTGCACATCGGGACGGACGAAAGTCATGGCAGCTCCCCCTTTTGATTTTGGCCAGCGTTCTCGCCGGCGGCCGGGGCGAAGTAAAGAGGCGCCGGCGATGGCGGCACGTTTGCCGCGACCACGCCGTGAACGCGGGCAAGCCTATTGCGCGGCCCAGGCGGCGACTTCGGCGGCGACGCGGTTGGAGGCGCGGTTGAGCGCGGCGGCGACGGCGACGGGGCGCTGATCGGTCGCCGGCTCGCTGGCGTCGAACCGGCGCAGGCCGATGCTGCCATCCGGCGCCCGCGGCCGGGCGAGCTGGGCATCGTAACGCACCCGCACCACCGGCCGCGCCGGATCGCTGATGTCGAGGCCGAATTCGCGCAAGGCGCCGCTGAGCAGCCGGGCGGCGCTGACGCTCGGCTGGCGCTGGTCGATGACCGGGGTGCCACTGGCGACGATCGTATCGACAAGCAGGCGCTGGAACTGGCGCTGCGGCTGTTCGGCCCAACTGGCCCCGGCAAGATAGCGGATTTCGCCGGTGGAACCGGAAACCGGCAGACGCAGCGTCTGCAGCGTCGCCGGCACGGTCGGCAGTGCGACGGCCAGCGTGTCGGCGATCCGGGTCGGCCCGGCATAGGCACGCGGTGCGGCCGTGGCCGACAACGTCAGCAGCGCGGCGGGTGCCGGGGTGTTGCCGCCGATCTGGACGAGCGGGCCACAGGCGGCAAGGCCGGCGCCGAGCGCGAGCGCCGCCAGGGCCGATACGGGAAATGGCTTCATCGCGCGGTCACTCCGAAGGGGCAGGCGGCTTGTATTCGGGCAGCGCACGGCCGCCGACGAGCGTGCCGACCGGGTCTTCGTCCAGCTTGGCGGCGACGGCGCCGAGGCTGCCCGACAGCTCGCGCAGGTCGCGGATCAACTGCCCGGCTTCCGGCAGCGTTTCGGTGGTCAGTTCGGTCAGCGCCGGTTCGGCCGCGGCAGTCAGGCGATCGACCCGGGCGAGGCTGGCTTCGGCAGCGCGCGCCGTGCGGCGCAGGTCGCCGACCAGCGCCTTGCCGTCCTCGGCGATCAGCTGGTCGGCATGGCCGGCGAGGCGGTCGATCCGCTGCAGCGTCGCCGTCGCCTGTTTCAGCGTGGTGCGCGCTTCGGTGACGGTATCGGCCAGATCGGGCGCGCGATCGGCGAAGGTGCCGGTGGCGCGATCGACGTTTTTCAGGATGCGGCCGAGGCTCTCTCGGTTTTCTGGATTGACCAGTTCGGCGAGGCGATCGGTAAGGCGCTGGATATTGTTCAGCAATTCCGGCGCACTGGCGAGCAGCGCGCCGAGCCCGCCGGTGCGCGCCGGGATCACCGGCACGCCATAGGGGCCCTTGGCGACGATGCGTTCGGCGCCCTGCATCGCGCCGGTCAGCTGGATCTGGCTGACTCCGGTAAAGCCGACGCCTTCGACCGCGGCGGTGGTGCCGCCCAGCACCGGCACGTCGCTGGCAACCGAAATGCGGACACGGACGAATTGCGGGGTTTCGGGAAGCAGCTTGATGGCGTCGATCTTGCCGACCGGAACGCCGTTGAAGGCAACCGGGCTGCCGACGGCGAGGCCGTTGATCGATTGGCGGAAGAAGATATCGAAGCGCTGGCCACCGGAATCGCCAAGCCGCGACAGCCAGATGATGCCGGCGAACAGCGCGATCGTGATGGCGACGACCACCGCCCCGACCATGGCATAGTTGCTGCGGGTTTCCATCAGGCGGGTTCCGTCGCGGCGGGTTTGGGTGCGGGGTCGGCGGGCTTGCCGGCCAACGCGGCGCGACCGCGCGGGCCGCTGAAATATTCGCGCACCCAGGGGTGATCGAAATGCAGCAGTTGCGGGATGGTGCCGGCGGCGATCACCCGGCCATCGGCGAGCACGGCGACCCGGTCGCAGATGGCGTGCAGCGTGTCGAGATCATGGGTGATGAGGAACACCGTCAACCCCAGCGTATCCTTGAGCACGCGGAGCAGATCGTCGAACGCTGCCGCCGATATCGGATCGAGCCCGGCGGTCGGTTCATCGAGGAACAGCAGCAGCGGATCGAGCGACAGCGCCCGCGCCAGGCCGGCGCGCTTTTTCATGCCGCCGGATAGTTCGGAGGGGAACTGGCGCGCCGCTTCGGCCGGAAGCCCGACCATGGCGACCTTGTAGCCGGCAAGCTCGTCCATCAGCGTATCGGGCAGGTCGAGGAACTCGCGCATCGGCACTTCGATGTTTTCGGCAACGGTCAGCCCGGAAAACAGCGCGCCTTCCTGGAACAATACGCCCCATTGCCGGCGCAGGTCGCGCGCCTCGACCACATCGAGGTGGCGGGCATCGCGGCCGAGAATGGTGATTTCGCCGGCCTGCGGCGCCAGCAGGCCGATGATCGCACGCATCAGCACCGACTTGCCGGAGCCCGAGCCACCGACGACGCCGAGGATTTCGCCCTGCGCGACATCAAGATCGAGGTCATGGTGGATGGTCTTGCCGCTGAAGCCGGTTTCGAGACCGCGAACCCTTATGGCGGCTTGGCTGCCATCGGGCAGGCGCGGCGAAAGCATTTCGGTGGCGGCCATCAGTTGTAGCCCAGCGCCGAAAAGAAGATGGCGAAAAACGCATCGAGGACGATGACCATGAAGATCGATTCGACAACCGCCTGGGTGGTGCGATTGCCGACCGATTCGGCATTGCCCGTCACCTGCATGCCCTGGAAACAGCCCATCACCGCGATCACAAAGCCGAAGAACGGTGCCTTGATGATCCCGATGACGACATCGCTGAGCGGCGTCACTTCGCGCAACCGCTGGACGAAGCTGACCGGCGGGATATCGAGCGTCACCCAGACGAACAGCCCGCCGCCGACCAGCGCCATCACCGACCCGAAAAAGGCCAGCAAGGTCAGCATCAGCACCATGGCGATGACCCGCGGTACCACCAGCACTTCCCCCGGCGATAGCCCGATGGTGGCCAGTGCATCGACTTCCTGGTTCAGCTTCATCGAACCGATCTGTGCAGCGAACGCCGATGCGGAACGGCCGGCGACCATGATCGCGGTCAGCAGGATACCGAGCTCACGCATCGTCGCGCGGCCGATCAGGTTGACGACGAAGACATCGGCGCCAAACTGGCGCAGCTGCGTCGCCCCTTGCTGCGCGACGGTGATGCCGACGAGGAACAGCAGCAGCCCGACGATGGCGATGGCGTTGACTCCGATCGCTTCGCACTGGTGGATGACGGCATGCCAGCGCAACGGCCGTCGGCCGATGAGTGTCTGGCCGAGCAGAGTCACCGTCTGGCCGAGAAAGGCGAGGAAGGTGCCGAAGCTGGCGGCGGCGGCGGTGGCACCCCTGCCGATCTTTTCGAGCCGCTCGACGATGTGATTGCCGCGCGGTGGACGGCATTCGACCGGGCGATCGTTGGCGGCGACCTGGGCGATCAACCGGTCCGCATCGGCCGAAGCGCCTTCGACATGCGCGGGAACGCCGGCAGCGCTCCAATCGGCGATCAGGCGGTGGACCAGCCAGGCGCCGGCGGTATCGATGCGGTCGACGCGCGACAGGTCGACGGCCAGCGCCTTGCCCGCTGGTGCCAAACCGCGCAATTGCTTCGCCAGCGCGCCGGCGTGCGCCATGACAAGATCGCCGCGCAGTGCCAGCCGCCGGCCGGTGCCATCGCTGGTGTCATCGATTGCGGGTGCTGTCATTGCCTGCAAGCGATGCGGGATTGCTTTGTTCCCGACAAGAGGCAAGCAGACCGAAAGGCCACGAAAACCATGGGAATGTCCTGCCGTTGCAGTCGGATCGATAAGCCGGGCGTGTACGCCGCCCGCAAGCGCCGCCGGTGATTCCTGCGACGCCACCATTCCGGAACGCCGGCGCAACGGAGCGGTTCCCCGCGACCACCGCAGTCCCTTCCGCTGTTTCGGTTGCCGTCTATGACCTGGATCGCACCCTGACTCGGCGTGGCACCTGGGTGCCATGGCTGGCATTCTGGCTGCGCCGCGAAGCGCCGGCGCGAGCGCTGCTGCTGCCGCTGTTGCTGGGTCCGGCGCTTGCCCATGCGCTGCGGCTGACGGACCGCGGCGGGCTGAAGGCAGCGGCGCACCGGATCGTCATGGGGCGGCAGCTTGCACGGGTGCGGGTCGAGGCTGCGGCGGCCGCCTTCGCGCAGGGCGTGCTGGCCGACGAGGTGTTTCCGGCGGGGCTTGCCGTCCTTGCGGCCGATCGTGCCGCCGGGCGTCGCTGCGTGCTGGCGACAGCGTCGAACGCCTATTATGCCGATGCGATCGGCGCGGCTCTGGGCTTCGATGCGGTGCTGGCGACGCCGTCGCGCTGGCAGGGCGATCGGCTCGACTGGCAGTTGGGCGGCGCCAACAATTATGGCGCCGCCAAGGCTGCACGTCTGGCCGCCTGGGTCGCCGATGCAGCGCCGGGTGCCGTGCTTTCCTTCACCTCGGATCATCTTTCCGATCTGCCGGCGTTCGAACTGGCGGTGGCCAGTGGCGGTACCGCAATCGCGGCCAATCCGTCGCCGGTGCTGCGCGCTGTTGCAGCCGCGCGCGGCTGGCCGGTGGTCGATTGGGGCCGGGTTGCCGGCAGCATTTTCGAACGGGCATGAAAAAGGGGCCGGCGTTGCTGCCGGCCCCTCCATCATGCAAGCCGTGATCGATCAGGCGAGGATCAGGTCGCCGGCGACGACGGTGACAACGCCGCTCAACAGGACGGAGAAATCGGCAATCCCGTCGCCGTCGATATCGCCCGCCAGCGTCTGCGTGCCGCCGTTGTTGAAGAAGCGCAGCTGGCCCGCTGCACTGAACGCTGCCCCGCCGATGAAGGTGAAGGCGGCAATATTGCTGACGTCGATCTTGTCCATTCCTGACCGGAAGTCGGTGATGGTGTCGATGCCGTCGGTGGTATCGAAGACGAAGATATCGATGCCGGTGCCGCCGATCAGCATGTCGCTGCCGGTGCCGCCGTTGACCACATCGTCGTTGCCGCCGCCGTTGACGGTATCGGCACCCGCGCCGCCAAGCACCGTGTCGTTGCCGGTATCGCCAGCGAGCGAATCGTTGCCGGCACCGCCTTCGAGATAGTCGTTGTCAGCCCCGGCGCGGAGGCTGTCGTTGCCGTCGTCGCCGAACAGCGAGTCTGCGCCGGCTGCACCGATCAACGAGTCATTGCCGCCGGCACCTGTCAGGATGTTGGCGCCGGCATCGCCGGTAATGGTGTCGTTGAAGTTGGAGCCGGTGACATTTTCGAAGTTGGAGATGATATCGCGCGCTGCCGTACCGCCGGCGGCATAGCCGTTGCCGAAGTTGATGTTCACGCCGGCGCCCGAGTCGGCATAGGACAGCGTGTCGATGCCAGCGCCGCCGTTGAGCGTATCGGCGCCGAGGCCGCCCATGATGACGTTGTTGTTGGCATCACCGGTAAGGCTGTCGGCAAAGCCGTTGCCGCGGATATTCTCGATTCCGACATAGCTGTCACCGGCAGCCCAGCCGCCGGTACCGCCGGTGGCGAGGTTGACCGTCACGCCCGCCGGTGCACCGGCGTAGAACAGCGTGTCGACGCCGGCGCCGCCGGTGATGACGTTGGCAACCGCGTTGCCGCCCAGCGTATCGTCGAAGGCAGTGCCGGTCAGGTTCTCGACACTGGTCAGGCTGGTGCCGCCGAGGCCGGTACCGGCGAGGCTGACATTGACCCCTTCATCGGCGAACTGGAAGGTCAGCGTGTCGCTGCCGGCGCCGCCGTTGATGCTGTCGGGCCCATCGGTGTAGGCGAACAGGTCGTCGCCAGCGCTGCCCGAAAGCACGTCGGCGAATTCGCTGCCCATGATGCCTTCGATGCCGACATAGCTGTCACCGGCTGCATAACCGGCGGTGCCGCCGGTGCCGAGGCTGGCAGTGACGCCGGCCGTGGCGGCCTGATAGCTGGCGAAGTCGACGCCGCCGTTGCCGGTGAGGACGTTGGCGACATCGTTGGCGATCAGCATGTCGTTGCCGCCGCCGCCGGTCGCGTTCTCGATGACCGCACCATAAGCGATGCTGACATTGTCCTTGAACAGGCCGGTGGTCAGGCCGAACTGCGCCTTCAGGCCTTCATAGAAATCGAAGGTCGCCTGGCTGCGCGGTGCGAAGCCGAGTGCGGCGCGGTTGGCGTTGACCTGTTCGAGGGTCAGGAACTGTTCGATGCCGCCGCCCGAGGAGAAGGCGCCTTCGTTCAGATCGATGACCGAGGTCGTGTCCCAACCCGAGAAATCGATGGTGTCGATGCCGCCGGCATCCCAGATCGCGACGATCGGGCGGGTGTTGAGGGTGAAATCATAGGCGGTACGGTCGGCTGTCGAATTGAAGCCATAGACGGTATCGCCGGTGCGGGTCGTCGTATCGGCGCCATAGAGTTTTTGCACGGCGGCGATGTCGTGTACCAGCGGCGTTGCCGAATAGGCGAAGTTGGTCAGCGTCCAGTCGATGTGCTGCGCGCCGGTTTCATAGGCGTCGAAATAGCTCATCACAGAATATTGCAGCGAATCCTGCGCAAAGAAGGCATCGTTGGTATAGGTGATCGGATCGGGAACACCGTCGCCATCGTCATCGTCAGACGCGTTATAGTCGCCCGGGTGGCTGAGGCCGATGGCGTGGCCGATCTCGTGGACCAGCGTGATGACCGAATAATAGCTGTTCTGCAGCGGGAAGAAGTTCGAATCGACGTTGCCGCCGATCCATACGTCGCCGCCGAGACGGCCGATCTGCGCGGTTTCCCAGCCGAACTGTGCATAATAATCGTCGTACACATCGCCGAACGGCAGATAGGCATACGCCTGCACGTTCGTCCCTGCCGACGTGTTGCCAAAAGTGATATCGGCCACGCCGGAGCGGGTTTCGCGGAACGACATCTGGATCAGGTCATCCCACAGGCCCATAGCTTCGCGGGTAACGAGGCGCTGCGCATTGCTGAAGGTGGTGAAGGCAGCGGCGTTGAACGCTTCGCTGAAGGCGATCGAACCGTCGTCATTGACGTAATAGCTGTTCTGCAATTCCTGGATGCTGTTCCAGAAACCGAAGTTGAGCACGCCATCATCGGCAACGCCATAGTTGTTGCCGTTGATCCAGTTGCTGCCGCTGCGGACAAGGTTGTCGGCGACTTCGTCGATGTTGAAGATCGTCTTGCCGGCATAGCTGCTCCCGGCAAACGGATCGAGCGAGAAGCCTTCGGTGCCGATCAGCTCGCCGCGGTCACCGGTGCCGCCATCGACGCAAGCCGGGCAGGCGCAACCAAAAATGTGCGGAGTGTCGAGTTCTTGCATGGATATTCCCCTTGTTGGTGGCTGGTTTTATGGCGAGCCGATGATCGAATTGCTCCCGACAGTTCGTTTCGGCACAAAGACGTGGCTGCTGGTTCGAGGCAGCTAGGCTGTGAGGACCCCCGATGACCGGGCCGTGTCGCCGACATCGCGAACAGCGCCCGAGCCGATGATGCTGGAACCCAACGGGTTAATTATTGGAAGCGAATGACGCCTGTCGCTGCCCGGCGTACGCGCACGTGTCACGGGGTCACAGAGGTTAAACATTACGCTCATTCAGCCGTAACACTCATTTACTATATGTTTTGCTAGTGGCCGAAGTGTGCGCGCGCTGCCGGCGCCTGTCAAACCCCCGCAAGCGGAATTTTCGGTAATATTCGCTGCAAACGTCCGGCTTCAACTGGAATGTAATACTATCACACGGCTGTTCGGAACGCTATTGAGCAGTCGCCCCGTCCGTCGTGCTGGCGATCGGCGGTTATGGCGCCTTCGGTCCGTCAAACCGACCGTTGCCGACGGGTACGCCACAATGTCACAGCGCCGATCCCCATCCAGATGACGTTGAGCACCGTCGACGGCAGTGCGCCATGGGCACCGCTGTTGATGACGAAACCGGCGGCGCCGACGATGTTCATCCCCTGAAACATCGCCGACTGGCCGGACAAGCGCCCGGCCGAGACCAGCAGATAGGCGACGAGGATCAACCCGGCGCCGATCCAGCCCGCCGTCTCGACAGCGATCGTGACGGCCGGAGTCACGCCGCCAGCTTGCGCAGCACATACGGCAGGATGCCACCGGCGTAGAAATACGCCAGTTCCTGCTCGGTATCGATCCGGCAGCGGCATTCGATGCTGCCAATGCTGCCGTCGGCACGGGTGAACGCCACCGTCATCGCCTGGCGCGGCTTCAGATCCGCAAGGCCTTCGATATCGAAGACTTCGCTGCCGTCGAGGCCGGCCGACTTGCGGTCCTGGCCATCGAGGAACTGCAGCGGCAGCACGCCCATCCCGACAAGGTTCGAACGATGGATGCGTTCGAAGCTTTCGGCGATGACGGCGCGGACGCCGAGCAGGGTGGTGCCCTTCGCCGCCCAGTCGCGCGATGAACCGGTGCCATATTCCTTGCCGGCAACGATCACCAGTGGCGTGCCCGCGTCGCGATGCGCCATGGCGGCGTCATAGATCGGAAGCTGTGCGCCCGACGGCATATGCCGCGTCACGCCGCCTTCGACGCCGGGCACCATTTCGTTGCGGATGCGGATGTTGGCGAAGGTGCCGCGCATCATCACTTCATGGTTGCCCCGGCGAGCGCCATAGCTGTTGTATTCGGCGCGGGCGACCTGGCGTTCCGAAAGATAACGGCCCGCCGGCGAGACTTCCTTGATGCTGCCGGCCGGCGAGATGTGATCGGTGGTGATCGAATCGCCGAAGATCGCCAACGGCCGCGCGCCGCGGATGTCGAGCACCGGTTGCGGCGTCATCGTCATGCCTTCGAAATAGGGCGGGTTCTGCACATAGGTGGAGGCGGCGTTCCAGCGATAGGTGGCACCGCCTTCGATCTTGATGCCCTGCCAGCGTTCATCGCCCAGGAAGACATCGGCATAGCGCGCCTGGAACATGTCGGCGGTGACCGACGAAAGCACCATCGCGGCGACTTCCTGGTTGGTAGGCCAGATGTCCTTGAGGAACACCGGCTGGCCATCGCTGCCTTCGCCGATGGCTTCCGTCGTCAGGTCACGGCGCATCGTCCCGGCGAGTGCATAGGCGACGACCAGCGGCGGCGAGGCGAGGTAATTGGCCCGCACATCGGGCGACACCCGGCCTTCGAAATTGCGGTTGCCCGACAATACCGAGGCAGCGACGATGTCGTTGCCGTTGATGGCGTCCGAAATCGGTTCCGGCAGCGGCCCCGAATTGCCGATGCACGTCGTGCAGCCATAGCCGACGAGGTTGAAGCCCAGGGCATCCATATCGGCCTGAAGCCCCGACTTGGCGAAATAATCGGTAACGACCTTCGATCCCGGCGCCAGCGACGTCTTCACCCAGGGCTTCGACTTGAGGCCGAGCGCATTGGCCTTGCGAGCAACAAGGCCGGCAGCGACGAGGACATTGGGGTTTGATGTGTTGGTGCAGCTGGTAATCGCTGCGATGACGACATCGCCATGGCCGATATCGTAATTGGCGCCGGCGACCGGCGCCCGGAAGCCCATGCGCTCGCCCTGCTTGTAGCCGCCGGCAAGCTCGCTTTCGAATGCCGGCCTGGCGTTCGACAGCAGCACCTTGTCCTGCGGCCGGCGCGGGCCGGCGAGGCTGGGCAGCACGGCGCCAAGGTCGAGCTCCAGCGTGTCGGTAAACACCGGATCGGGCGTCGTCGCGTCGTGCCAGAGGCCCTGCGCCTGGGCATAGGCCTTGACCAGCGCGATGCGCGCCGGGTCACGCCCCGTCAGCCGCATATAGCCGAGCGTTGCCTCGTCGATCGGGAAGAAGCCGCAGGTGGCGCCATATTCCGGCGCCATGTTGGCGATGGTGGCACGATCGGCCAGCGTCAGCGCCTGCAGGCCGG
Organism: Sphingomonadales bacterium; assembly: GCA_038210855.1. GTDB lineage: Bacteria > Pseudomonadota > Alphaproteobacteria > Sphingomonadales > Sphingomonadaceae > Sandarakinorhabdus. The sequence continues at coordinate 12,078 of JBBQWE010000080.1, forward strand.
GGCCGAAGAATTCGACGAAGCGGCCGACGACGCCATGCGCACGCAGCATCTGGGTGACGGTCAGCACCAGATCGGTGGCAGTGATCCCTTCCGAAAGCGTTCCCGTCAGTTTGAAGCCGACGACTTCGGGGATCAGCATGCTGACCGGCTGGCCGAGCATGGCGGCTTCGGCCTCGATCCCGCCGACGCCCCAGCCGAGCACGCCGAGGCCGTTGATCATGGTGGTATGGCTGTCGGTGCCGACGACGGTATCGGGATAGGCGATGGTGGCGCCGCCGGCGTCCTCGCTCGTCCATACTGCCTGCGCCAGATATTCGAGGTTGACCTGGTGGCAGATCCCGGTGCCCGGCGGCACGACGCGAAAACCCTTCAGCGCCGACGAACCCCAGCGCAGGAATTCATAGCGTTCGATGTTGCGGGCATATTCCAGCGCGACATTGTCCTCGAACGCCT
>JBBQWE010000081.1:0-12393 GCA_038210855.1 Sphingomonadales bacterium
TGCCGAATTCGTCGACCATCACCGACTGGTCGATGACCAGATCGACCGGAATCTGCGGGTTGATCTTCTGCGGATCGCCGCCCAGCTGCGTCATCGCATCGCGCATCGCGGCGAGATCGACGACACAGGGAACGCCGGTGAAGTCCTGCATCAGCACGCGCGCCGGGCGATAGTTGATCTCGTGGTTCGAGGTGCGGCTGGCCTGCCAATCGACCATCGCCTGAAGATCGGCGATGGTGACGGTGCTGCCGTCCTCGAAGCGGAGCAGGTTTTCGAAAAGCACCTTCATCGAAAACGGCAGCCGGCCGATATCGCCGAGCTTCGCCGCTGCCGCTTCGAGGCTGTAATAAGCGAAGTCCTTGCCATCGACGCTGAGAGTGCGGCGGGTGCCGAGGCTGTCCTGGCCGATGGCTGTCATGGCATGATCCCTGCGTTCGTGGCGACTTCGCCGGCGGTCTAGACCATGGCGGCCATGCTGGCAAAGCCCGGCCAAGGTCGAACATGGTGCAATGTGCGGCGTTGGCGGGCCGCGGCGCCAACTTGCGGCACTGCACCGCGCCGGCCATATCGGATGCCATGGCTTCTGCGGAAATCGATGCGCTGTCGGCGGCGCTGGCTCGCCTGCCCGGGCTGGGGCCGCGATCGGCGCGGCGGGCGGTGCTGCACCTGATCAAGCGGCGCGAGACGGCGCTGGCGCCGCTGATCGCGGCGTTGCGCGCCGTCGAACGCAATCTCGTCACCTGCGGCGTCTGCGGCAATGTCGATACCGCCGATCCGTGCGGCATCTGCCGCGACCCGCGCCGCGACCCGGCGGCGCTGTGCGTCGTCGAGGAAGTCGCCGACCTGTGGGCGCTCGATGGCAAGCGGCTGTTTGCCGGGCGGTTTCACGTCCTCGGCGGGCGGCTTTCCGCGCTCGACGGCATCGGCCCGGCCGATCTGGCCATCGACAGCCTGGTGGCGCGCGTTGCCGGCGGCGGCTTCGGCGAGGTCGTGCTGGCGATGAACGCGACGCTGGAGGGCCAGACGACGATGCATTATGTCGCCGAACGGCTGGCGCCGCTGGGGGTGGCGGTGATGCAATTGGCGCACGGCCTGCCGGTCGGCGGCGAGCTCGATTATCTCGACGAAGGCACGCTGGCGCTTGCCCTTCGGGCGCGTCGGCGGGTGGAGTGACGCGCGTTTCTTGACCATCGGGCCTGCGAACCCTAGCTAACGGCCATGGCAATCCTCGACATCATCGAAACCCCGGATGCTCGGCTGCGCGTCATTTCGAAGCCGGTCGAAGGCGTGACCGAGGCGCATCGCACCCTGATCGCCGACATGCTGGACACCATGTACGACGCGCCGGGCATCGGCCTTGCCGCCATCCAGGTCGGCGTTCCCGAACGCATCCTGGTGATCGACCTGCAGCGCCCGGCCGATGACACGCCGGAGGATGCCGATCCCAAGACGATCAAGTATGTCCGCGAACCGCGGGTGTTCATCAACCCGGTGATCCTGTGGGAATCGGACGAACTCGCTGTCTACAACGAAGGCTGTCTTTCGGTTCCCGAGATTTACGGTGACGTCAATCGCCCGGCGCGCATCCGGGCGTCATGGCTCGACGAGACCGGCGCGGCGCTTGAAGCGGAACTGGACGGCCTGCTGGCGACCTGCCTGCAGCACGAGATGGACCATCTGAACGGCGTGCTGTTCATCGACTATCTGAGCAAGCTGAAGCGCGACATACTGCTGAAGAAGCTGGAAAAGCTGCGCCGCGCTGCGGCTTGAGTTCACGCCGTCGCAGCCTGTGGACCGAAGCCGCGCATGCCGAGCAGGATTATCGCTACCGAGCCACCAGTGCCGCGATCCGGGAGCCGACGTCTTCCGGCGGCTTGACCGTCGCCGGGTCCTCGCCCGGAAAGGCGCGGCCGCGCATCACCGTTCGGGTGGCACCCGGATCGACGATATGGGTGCGCAGGGCCGAGATGTTCTTCATCTCCTCGCCATAGGTGGCGATCAGATTTTCCAGCGCGGCCTTCGATGCGGCATAGGCGCCCCAATAGGCGCGCGGCCGGGTGCCGACCGACGAAGTGACGGCGACGACATCGGCCGCCGCGCTCTGCCGCAACCAGGGATCGAAAGCCCGGATCAGCCGCCAATTGGCGGTCAGGTTGACCGCCAGCACCTTGTCCCATTCCTTGGCGTCAAGGTGCGGCACCGGCGCCAGCGTGCCGAGTTGGCCGGCGTTGAGCACCAGCACGTCGAGCCGCCCCCAGCGCGCGCCGACGGCGGCAGCAAGCCGGTCGATGGCGTCGGAATCGACCAGGTCGAACGGCGCGATGGTGGCGGTGCCGCCGGCGGCATGAATGCGATCGTCGATGGCGGCGAGGTCCTTTTCGGTACGCGCCGTCATGATGACATGACAGCCATCGGCGGCGAGCGCCTGCGCGGTGGCCGCGCCGATGCCGCGGCTGGCGCCGGTGACGAGAGCGATACGGGTAGCGGGAGCGACCGACGGTGCCGGTGGCGACAAGAATTCGGTTACAGCGGCCTCCTGGCGTTATTGAGTGTTTTCTGGAGCGCGGCACCATCTCGACGAATGCTTGCCGCACGAATTTCGAAGTGCAGCGCTTCCGCAGCTTCGCTGCGGCCGGCCCCGGCCAGCAGAGCGCGTACCCGTTCCGCCTCCTCCATCAGGAGCTCCAGATATCGCCGTTCGGCTCGGCGCTGGCCTATAGCTTCGCCGGATCGCTTGACGGTGAGTGGTGTGCCCGCGGCGATCAGGCCACATATGCCGGGCGTGAAAGCCGCCAGCGGCACGACATCGGCGGCTGCATCAGCGACAAAGCCGACGATCCCGAACCCGCCCACCACGGCCCAATCCGCCGCAGAGTTCAGGTGCTTCAGCAGCTTGTCAACGTCATCGAGCACGAGAGAGGGCAGTTACCGACCAGAAAGCGCGGTCACCCGGCCATTGGTGGAATGACGCGTCGATGTGGCGCGCACCACGGCAGCGCGACCACGCGGCGTCGCGGCCACAGCAACGATGAGCACCGCCGTGAGCGAAAACCATACGACCAATGCGGCCAGAAAAAAGCCGAGCGCGGTTCCGGTGATGGCGTAGCCCGCAAATCCGGCAAGAAACGCCGGCGAGAGCGTATCGATCTTCATAGGTCACCTTGTACCACAGGGTAACGTCCGTTGCCAGATTCAGATCACCCGCTCGGCAAGCAGGCTCAGCTGGTCGGGCACTTCGATATCTTCCTGGTCGGTCAGCCGGGTCGGATAGTCGCCGGTAAAGCAGGCGTCGCAATATTGCGGTGCGGCTTCATCGCGCATGTCCTCGCCGACGGCGCGATAGAGGCCGTCCGTCGACAGGAACGCCAGGCTGTCGACCTTGATGAAGTCGCGCATGCGGGCGACATCCATCTGTGCCGCCAGCAGTTTCGATCGTTCCGGCGTGTCGACACCGTAATAGCAGCTGTGCCGCGTCGGCGGGCTGGCGACGCGCATATGGATTTCGGCGGCGCCGGCATCCTGCAGCATCTGGACGATCTTGACGCTTGTGGTGCCGCGCACGATCGAATCGTCGATCAGCACGACTCGCTTGCCCTGGATCATGGCGCGGTTGGCATTATGCTTCAGCTTGACGCCCAGGTTGCGAATCTGCTCGCCGGGCTGGATGAAGGTGCGGCCGACATAATGGCTGCGGATGATGCCGAGTTCGAAGGGTATCCCCGATTCCTGGGCGTAACCGATCGCTGCCGGCGTTCCCGAATCGGGAACCGGCACGACGATGTCGGCCTCCACCGGGCTTTCGCGCGCCAGTTCGGCGCCGATGCGCTTGCGCACCTGATAGACCGACGATCCGTCGACGATCGAATCGGGGCGACTGAAATAGACATGTTCGAAGATGCACGGCCGCGGCCGCTGCGCCGCGAACGGCCGCAGCGAGCGCAGGCCGCGCGGCGAGATGATGATCAGTTCGCCGGGTTCGACCGCGCGCAGGAAGGTGGCGCCGACGACATCGAGCGCCACGGTTTCGGACGCGAGGATGTATGAATCGCCGAGCCGGCCGAGCACCAGCGGCCGCACGCCGAGCGGATCGCGGCAGGCGAGCATGCCTTCGGGCGTCAGGCAGAGCAGCGAATAGGCGCCTTCCACGCGCTTCAGCGCATCGATGAAGCGATCGAGCAGGGTGCGGTACGACGATGTCGCGACCAGGTGGATGATGACTTCGGTATCGCTGGTCGACTGGAATATGGCACCGCGGCGGACAAGGTCGCGGCGCAGGGTCAGCGCGTTGGAGATATTGCCGTTGTGGCCGATGGCGAAGCCGCCCGACGAAAGTTCGGCGAACAGCGGCTGGACGTTGCGCAGCGCGGTTTCGCCGGCGGTCGAATAGCGGTTGTGGCCGATGGCGACGGTGCCGCGCAGCTTGCGGATGACGTCGTCCGAATCGAAATTGCCGGCGACATGCCCCATGGCGCGGTGGGTGTGAAAATCGCTGCCGTCCCAGGTGGTGATGCCGGCAGCTTCCTGGCCGCGGTGCTGCAGGGCGTGCAGCCCCAGCGCCACCAGCGCCGCGGCACCATCGGCGCCATAGACTCCGAAAACCCCGCATTCCTCGTGCAGGTGGTCGGCCTCCCACGGGTCAGTCGTCAAAATGTCGGTCATTTGCCAGCCTCGTCACGGCGCGGGATGCGCGGCATATAGGCGGGCGGGGCGGGCTTGTCGCCCCCGAAGCTGCAACGGTTCTGTCATATGAGCGATACGCGCGACACCGGGTTGGTGCTCGATCCGAAATGGGATGCTGCCGGCCTGATCACCGCGGTGACGACCGATGCCGCCGGCACTCTGCTGATGGTGGCGCACATGAACGCCGACGCGCTGGCGGCCACGCTCGCGACCGGCGAGGCGCATTACTGGAGCCGGTCGCGCGCCGAATTATGGCACAAGGGCGCGACGTCGGGGGCGACGCAGCGGGTGATCGAAATGCGCATCGATTGCGACCAGGACGCGGTGTGGCTGAAGGTCGAACCGGCGGGGCCGGCCTGCCATACCGGCGAGCGCAGTTGCTTTTATCGCCGCGTCGTTCCCGGCGGGCTGGCGGTTGTGCCGCCCCCATCACAAGCGGCGGGAGACACCGCGCGCGACCCCGGCTAAAGCCGTGGCATGACCATCCCCACCGGCTTCGAGCTCACCATTTTCGATGAAACCTTTCGGGAGCGCCCGCACGAGCGTTTCGCAGCGCTGCGCAGCGCCTGCCCGGTGCATCACGATACGCAGATGAACCGCTATCTGCTGACCCGCGAGGCCGAGATCGCTGCGGTGCTGCGCGATCGTACCACCTCGGTCGAGCGCCAGAATGCAGCGCCGGGCAGTTTCGCCGCCCAGCTCAACGCCATGCTCAACCTCGAAGAACGCGAGCCATCGCTGCTGTTCCTCGACGATCCGCGGCACAAGCGGCTGCGCGGCCTTGTTGCCAGCGCCTTCACGCCGCGCGCTGTCGAGGCTGCGCGGCCGGAAATCGCCCGAGTCGCCGATGATCTGCTGGCTGGCCTGTCGGGAGAATTCGACCTGATCGAAGCCTATGCCTCGCCGCTGCCGATCATCGTCATCGCTGCCATGCTTGGAGTCGATTCCGCCGATGCGCCGGAATTTCGCAGCTGGGCGCTGGGGCTGAGCAATGTCTTCTCGCCGATCCGCACGCCCGAACTGACCGAGCGGCTGACCCGGGTGACGGCAGCGATCGAAGGCTATTTCCACCGCGTCGTCGCCGAACGCCGGGCGAGCCCTCGTGATGACCTGATCACCGCGCTGGTGCTTGCCGAAGTCGATGGCGACCGGCTGACGGATCGCGAAATCGTGACGATGTGCGAGCTGCTGCTGCTTGCCGGCAATCTGACCACCACCGATCTGATCGGCAATTCGGTGTGGCAATTGCTGTCGAACCCAGACCAGCTGGCGCTGCTTCGTGCCGATCCGGGCCTTGCCGGCGACGCCGTCGAGGAAACGCTGCGCCGCGACCCGCCGGTGGTGCAGACCATGCGGATGCCGATGACGGCGATGACACTGGATGGCGTCACCGCGCCGGTGGGGGCGACGGTGGTGCCGTTCCTGATGGCAGCGGGGCTCGATCCCGCGGTCCATGCCGATCCGCTTGCCTTCGACGTTCGCCGCGCCGACAAGCGCCACCATGCCTTTGGCGGCGGCGCGCATTTCTGCCTCGGCGCACCGCTCGCTCGCGCCGAAGCGACGATCGCCATGGAACGCCTGCTGGCGCGTTTTCCCGATCTGGCGCTCGCCGATCGTCCGGCGGAACGCAACATTTCTGCCGCCTTCAACGGCTTCAAGGCGTTGTGGGTGACGGCTGGCTGAGGTGCGTTCGTCCCCGATGCCGACTTGACCCTTACGTTAACGTCAACTACAGCCACGCCATGTCCGAAGCCTTTCACGCCTTCGCCAATCTGGGTGGCAGCACGGCGCTGGCCGGGGCCGACAGCTTCACGATCACCGAACTGGCGCTGGCCTTCAACATCACGCCGCGGGCGATCCGCTTCTATGAAGACCAGGGCCTGATCGCGCCGGAGCGGCAGGGCCAGAACCGGGTCTACTCGCGCCGCGATCGCGCTCGGCTGGCGTGGATCCTGCGCGCCAAGAACGTGGGATTTTCGCTCGCCGAAATCCGCGAGATGATCGATCTCTACGACCTCGGCGATGGCCGCTCCACGCAGCGGCGGGTGACACTCGACAAGTGCCGCGCCCGCATCGCGACCCTTGCCGAACAGCGTGCCGATATCGATGCCACTATCGAGGAACTGCAGGCTTTTTGCGCGCTTGTCGAAGCCAATATCGCGCCGCCGCGCGCTGCCAACAAATAGGAACCGCTCATGCCAAGCTACCGCGCTCCGGTGAAGGATACGCTGTTCGTCCTCGATGCCGTTGTCGGCCTCGATCGCTTTTCGAACCTGCCGGGCTTTGCCGGCGCCACCCCCGATGTCGTCAAGGCGATCCTGGAGGAAGGCGGCAAGTTCTGTGAACAGGTGCTGGCGCCGCTCAACCTGCCCGGCGACATCGAAGGCTGCACTCGCCACGCCGATGGCAGCGTGACGACTCCGGCGGGGTTCCGTTCAGCCTATGACCAGTTCGTCGCTGCCGGCTGGGGAACGCTGATGGCCGATGAGGAATGGGGCGGGCAGGGGCTGCCCTATGTCGTCGGCACGGCATTCAGCGAGTACCTCAGCAGCGCCAACATGGCGTTCGGCATGTACCCCGGCCTCAACGAAGGCGCGCAGGCGGCGATCGAAGCTGTCGGCAGCGAGGCGCAAAAGGCAAAATATCTGCCCAACATGGTGCACGGCCGCTGGACCGGCACGATGAACCTGACCGAACCGCAGTGCGGCACCGATCTTGGTCTCATCCGCACCCGCGCCGAAGCGCTGCCCGATGGCCGGTACAGCATCACCGGCACCAAGATCTTCATTTCGGCCGGCGAGCATGATCTGTCCGAAAACATCATCCACCTGGTGCTCGCCAAGACGCCGGGCCTGCCCGACGATATCAAGGGCATCTCGCTGTTCATCGTGCCCAAGCTGCTGGTCAATGACGATGGCAGCACGGGGAGCCGCAACGCCGTCACCTGCGGTTCGATCGAGCACAAGATGGGCATCCATGCCAATTCGACCTGCGTGATGAACTATGATGGCGCCACCGCCGAAATGATCGGCGAGCCGGGCAAGGGCCTGCGCGCCATGTTCATCATGATGAACGCGGCGCGGCTCGGCGTCGGCGTGCAGGGGCTTTCGATGGGCGAGGTCGCCTATCAGAACGCCGTGACCTACGCCCGGGACCGTATCCAGGGCCGCGCGCTGACCGGCCCGGCGGCACCCGAAGCTCGCGCCGATCCGATCATCGTCCACCCCGATGTGCGGCGCATGCTGATGGACGGCCGCGCTTTCAACGAAGGTGCCCGGGCGCTGATCCTGTGGGGAGCGCTGCAGGTCGATCTGGCGAAAAAGGCTGCGTCGGCGGCGGAACGCCAGCTGGCGGATGACCTGATCGGGCTGCTGACCCCGGTCATCAAGGGCTATTGCACCGACAAGGGGTATGACGTCGCGACCGGATCGCAGCAGGTCTATGGCGGCCATGGCTATGTTCGCGAATGGGGCATGGAACAGTTCGTCCGCGATGCCCGCATCGCCCAGATCTACGAGGGCACCAACGGCATCCAGGCGATGGACCTTGTCGGCCGCAAGCTTGGCGCCAACGGCGGCCGCGGCATGCAGGCGTGGCTGGCGCTGATGGCGGAAACGCTGGCAACTGCAAAGGCCGACGACCGGCTGGCGTTCCTGACGGCGCCGCTCGAAGAGGCGCAGGGCGACCTCACTCAGGCGACGTTCTGGCTGATGCAGAACGGCATGGCGCGGCCCGACAATGCCGGCGCCGGCGCGACGGCCTATCTTCACCTGATGGGCATCGTCGCGCTCGGCCAGATGTGGCTGATGATGGCGCAGGCGGCGTTCGCCGCGCTCGATGCCGGCACCGCCGACCCCGAATTCATGCACGCCAAGCTGATCACCGCGCGCTATTATGCCGTGCGCTTCCTGCCCGATGTTGCGGCGTTCCGCGCCAAGCTGGAGGCCGGCGCCGATGCGGTAATGGCAATGCCGGCGGAGGCTTTTTGATTTACCCCCTTCCGCTTGCGGGAGGGGGCGGGGGTGGGCGGTGCCCGAAGCCTCCGGTTTTGATTGCAACGAACACCCACCCCCAGCCCCACCCGCCCCCAGCCCCACCCACCCCCAGCCCCACCCGCCTGGCGGATGGGCAGCAGGAGACACAAGATGGCCGAAGCCTTCATCTACGACGCTGTCCGCACCCCCCGCGGCAAGGGCCGCAAGGACGGCAAGCTGCACGAGATCACGCCGATCCAGCTCGGCACCCAGGTGCTGCAGGCAGTGCGCGATCGCACCGGGATCGATACCGCCGATGTCGATGATGTCATTTTCGGCTGTGTCTCGCCGGTCGGCGAACAGGGCAGCGACATCGCTCGCGTCGCCGTGCTCAACGCCGATTACGCCGAAACGACAGCGGGCGTGCAAATCAACCGTTTCTGTGCGTCGGGCCTCGAAGCCGTCAACATGGCATCGGCCAAGGTCATGGCCGGCGAAGCGATGTTCGCCATCGGCGGCGGAGTCGAATCGATGTCGCGCGTGCCGATGGGCAGCGACGGCGCCGCCTGGGCGATGGACCCGGCAGTCGCCTACAAGACCTATTTCGCGCCGCAGGGCATCGGTGCCGACCTGATCGCGACGAAATATGGTTTCAGCCGCGCCGATGTCGATGCCTATGCGATGGAATCGCAGAAGCGCGCGGCGCGGGCCTGGGAACAGGGGCGGTTCAAGAACAGCGTCATCGGCGTTCGCGATGTGATCGGCGAAATCGTGCTGGCGCATGACGAGCATATGCGGCCGCAGACCGACATGCAGTCGCTCGGCAGCCTCGCGCCGGCGTTCCAGGCGATGGGCGAGCAGATGCCCGGCTTCGATGCCATCGCGCTGATGCGCTATCCCGAAATCGAGAAGATCGACCATGTCCACCATGGCGGCAACAGCAGCGGCATCGTCGATGGCGCCGCCGCCGTGCTGATCGGCAATCGCGAAATGGGCGAGAAATACGGCCTGAAGCCGCGCGCTCGCATCCGCGCCATGGCCAGCATCGGTTCGGAACCGATGATCATGCTGACCGGCCCGGAATTCGTCGCGGCAAAAGTCCTCCAGCGCGCCGGCATGAGCAAGGACGACATCGACCTGTTCGAACTGAACGAGGCCTTTGCTTCGGTTGTGCTGCGGTACATGCAGGCGCTGAACATCGATCATGACCGCATCAATGTGAACGGCGGCGCCATCGCCATGGGCCACCCGCTGGGCGCCACCGGCGCGATGATCCTCGGCACGGTGCTCGACGAGCTTGAACGCACTGGCAAGGGCACTGCGCTGGTCAATCTGTGCGTCGGCGCCGGCATGGGCACCGGCACGATCATCGAGCGGATTTGACCTGACCCTTCCCCGCTCGCGGGAGGGGGCGGGGGTGGGTTCTTCCCTTCCCCCGGCGATGCCTCAAGCCGAAGCCACTTCCCACCCCCGACCCCTCCCGCCAGCGGGAGGGGAGCAGAAAGGGTTCCCCATGACCGATACCGCCATCCACCAGAGCCTCGACGCCGACGGCATCCTGACCCTGACAATCGATGTTCCCGGCCAGTCGATGAACGTCATTACCGCCGAAGTGACGCACGACCTGCGCGCCGCCATCGATCGCCTGAAGACCGATGACGCGGTGAAGGGCGCCGTGCTGACCAGCGGCAAGGCCAGCGGCTTCATGGCCGGCGCCGACCTGAAGGGCATGGGCGGCATGATCGGCGCCAAGGACACAGATGGCGCATTGCCCGAAGGCAAGAGCCGCATGGCCGCGCTGTTCGATAGCGTCTTTGCCCTCAACAAGCTGCTGCGCGACCTCGAAACCTGCGGCAAGCCGGTCGCTGCGGCCGTGAACGGCCTGGCACTCGGCGGCGGCCTCGAATTCGTCCTGGCGTGCCATTATCGCGTCGTTGCCGACAATCCGAAGATCACGCTGGGCCTGCCCGAAGTCATGGTCGGGCTGTTTCCGGGCGCCGGCGGCACGCAGCGCCTGCCGCGGCTGATGGGCGTGCAGCCGGCGCTGATGTACCTTCTCCAGGGCAAGAACATGAGCCCGCAGGAGGCACTGGGCTTCGGAGTCGTTCAGGCAGTGGTGCCGGCGGCCGACGTGGTCGAAACAGCGAAGGCCTGGGTCAAGGCCAATCCGACCAAGTCGGTCCAGCCGTGGGACGAAAAGACCTTCAAATTCCCCGGCGGCCCGGCCAGCGCGCTCAACCCCAATTTCGCCCAGACCTTCGTCGGCGGCACCGCAATGACCCACGTCAACGCCGGCGACAACATGAACGCGCCGCGTGCCATCCTCAGCGCCGTCTATGAAGGCACCCAGGTGCCGATGGATACCGCCATCCGCATCGAATCGAAGTATTTCGCGCGAGTTGTCGCCGATCCGCAGGCCGGCAACATGATCCGCAGCCTGTTCGTTTCGAAGCAGGCCGCCGAAAAGGGCGCTCGCCGTCCCGCCGGCGTGCCGCCGCAGCCGACGCGCAAGATCGCCATGCTCGGCGCCGGGCTGATGGGCGCCGGCGTCGCCATGGTGACGGCGCAGGCCGGAATCGATGTCGTGCTGCTCGATCGCGACCTCGCGGCGGCCGAAAAGGGCAAGCAATACACCGCCGATCGGCTGGCGAAGAAGCGCACCGATCCCGCCAAGGCGCAGGCCATCCTCGATCGCATCCATGCCACCAGCGATTATGCCGATCTGGCCGGTTGCGACCTTGTCATCGAAGCGGTTTTCGAAACCCGCGACATCAAGGCGGCAGTGACCAAGGCGACCGAAGCGGTACTGGGCCCGGACGTGATCTTCGGGTCGAACACCTCGACCCTGCCGATCACCGGCCTTGCCGAAGCGTGGTCACGCCCCGAAAATTTCATCGGCATCCACTTCTTCTCGCCGGTCGAAAAGATGCCGCTCGTCGAAATCATCGTCGGCAAGCACACCGGGCCGGAAGCCATTGCCAAGGCGCTGGATTATGTCGCCGCCATCCGCAAGACTCCGATCGTCGTCAACGATTCCCGCGGTTTCTACACCTCGCGCTGCTTCGGCACCTATGTCCAGGAAGGGCTGGCGCTGCTCAGCGAAGGCACCGTGCCGGCCCTGATCGAGAACATCGGCAAGCAGATGGGCATGCCGGTCGGGCCGCTGGCGGTGAACGACGAAGTCGGCCTCGATCTCAGCTACAAGGTCGGTCAGCAGACGAGGGCCGATCTCGGCGATGCCTGGGTGGCGCAGCCGGGCACCGAAGTCATCGAGACGATGCACGAACTCGGCCGCCAGGGCCGCAAGAACGCCAAGGGCTTCTACGTCTATCCCGATGACGGCGGGAAGAAGTACCTGTGGCCCGACCTGGTGAAGACGGTTGCGATGGGCCTCGCCGATCCGCAGCCGACGCCCGAAGCCGTGCGCGAACGCCTGCTCTATCGCCAGCTTGTCGAATGCGCCCGCTGCTACGCCGAAGGCGTTCTCGAAACGCCGGAGGACGGCGACCTCGGCGCCATTTTCGGCTGGGGCTTCGCGCCGTTCACCGGCGGGCCGTTTGCGCATATGGACACGATCGGCATCGACCGGGTGGTGGCGATCCTCGACGGCCTCGCCCAGCGCCACGGGGAGCGCTTCAGCCCGCCGCAACTGCTGCGCGACATGGCAGCGGCCGGTGAGACCTTTTACGGGCGGGCGGCGACGGCGAAGGCGGCCTGATTGCCTCCCCACAAGCGGGAG
>JBBQWE010000082.1:0-12352 GCA_038210855.1 Sphingomonadales bacterium
CGGCGCCGGTCAGCCGCAGATCACCCCTGCTTTGGTGCGGGTGCTGGACGCGGCGCAACAGGCCGCCACCAAGGCGGGCGATGAGTATGTGGCACAGGACCGTTTGCTGGTGGCCCTGGCCGCCAGCGACACCCCGGCGGCCCGCGCATTGCGTTCCTCGGGCGCCACGCCCCAGACACTCGACCGCGCCGTGGCGGACATCCGCAAGGGTCGCAAGGTTGACAGCCAGAATGCCGAGGCGAATTTCGACGCGCTGAAGAAATACGCCCGCGACGTGACCGCGCTGGCGCGCGACGGCAAGCTCGACCCGGTGATCGGCCGCGACGAGGAAATCCGCCGCACCATCCAGGTGCTGGCGCGGCGCACCAAGAACAACCCGGTGCTGATCGGCGAGCCCGGCGTCGGCAAGACCGCGGTGGTCGAAGGCCTGGCGCTGCGCATCGCCAATGGCGACGTGCCCGATGGCCTCAAGGACAAGCGGCTGATGTCGCTCGACATGGGGGCGCTGATCGCCGGCGCCAAATATCGCGGCGAGTTCGAGGAACGGCTGAAGGGCGTGCTCGACGAAGTGCGTTCCGAAGGCTCCGACGTGGTGTTGTTCATCGACGAGATGCACACGCTGGTCGGCGCCGGCGCTTCCGAAGGATCGATGGATGCATCGAATTTGCTGAAGCCAGCGCTGGCGCGCGGCGAACTTCATTGCATCGGCGCGACGACGCTTAACGAGTATCGCAAGTACGTCGAAAAGGATGCAGCGCTGGAACGGCGTTTCCAGCCGGTGATGATCGGCGAACCGACCGTCGAGGATACCGTGTCGATCCTGCGCGGGCTGAAAGAAAAATACGAACTCCACCATGGCGTCCGCATCACCGATGGCGCCATCGTCGCTGCTGCGACACTGAGCAATCGCTATATTTCCGACCGTTTCCTGCCCGACAAGGCGATCGACCTGATGGACGAAGCCGCGTCGCGGCTGCGCATGGAGGTCGAATCGAAGCCCGAGGAGATCGAGAACCTCGATCGCCGCATCGTCCAGCTGAAGATCGAGGACGCGGCGCTGCAGCGCGAAACCGATGCGGCGTCGAAGGAACGGTTGCAGGCACTGCGCGAGGAACTCGCCGGTCTGGAGGAGGAATCGGGTACGCTGACGCTGCGCTGGACGGCGGAGAAGGACAAGCTGGCGGCCGCCACGAAGATCAAGGAAGCCCTCGACGGCGCGCGGCTGGAAGTCGAACAGGCGCAGCGCGGCGGTGATTATGCCCGCGCCGGCGAACTGACCTATGGCCGCATCCCCGAACTCGAACGCCAGTTGGCCGAGGCCGAAAGCGCCACCGCCAATGCGATGACGCGCGAGGAAGTCACCGGCGACGATATCGCCGCGGTCGTGTCGCGCTGGACCGGCATTCCGGTCGACCGCATGCTAGCAGGCGAGCGCGAGAAACTGCTCAGGATGGAGGATGTCCTGCGCAAGCAGGTCGTCGGCCAGGATGCCGCCGTCCATGCCGTGTCATCGGCGGTGCGCCGCGCGCGCGCCGGCCTGCAGGACCCGAACCGGCCGCTGGGGTCGTTCCTGTTCCTGGGGCCGACCGGCGTCGGCAAGACCGAGTTGACGAAAGCGCTGGCCAATTTCCTGTTCGACGATCCGCGCGCGATGGTTCGCCTCGACATGTCGGAATTCATGGAAAAGCACAGCGTGGCGCGGTTGATCGGCGCCCCTCCCGGCTATGTCGGCTATGAGGAAGGCGGCGTGCTGACCGAGGCGGTGCGGCGGCGGCCCTATCAGGTGGTGCTGTTCGACGAGGTCGAAAAGGCGCACGCCGATGTCTTCAACGTGCTGCTGCAGGTTCTCGACGATGGCCGGTTGACCGATGGCCAGGGCCGCACCGACGATTTCACCAACACGCTGATCATCCTGACGTCGAACCTCGGCAGCCAGTATATCGCCGCGCTTCCCGATGGCGCTCCGATTGCCCAGGCCGAACCGCAGGTGATGGAGGTGGTGCGCGGGCATTTCCGCCCGGAATTCCTCAACCGGCTCGACGAGATCGTGCTGTTCCAGCGGCTGGGGATGGAAGCGATGGCACCGATAGTCGATCTGCAGGTGGCGCGCGTCCAGGCGCTGCTGAAGGATCGCAAGGTGACGCTCGATCTGACCGACGCGGCGCGGCGGTGGCTGGCACGGGTCGGCTATGATCCGGTCTATGGCGCCCGGCCGCTGAAGCGGACCGTGCAGAAGCATCTGCAGGACCCGCTGGCCGAGTTGATCCTGGCGGGGCGGGTCGCCGACGGCAGCACGATCGCGGTCGATGAAGGCGACGGCAAGCTCGTGCTGCGCTGAGCCGGCGGTGCCGCAAGATGACGGCGGGCCCGGCGCGGAGCCGGGCCTGCCGGGCCGAAACCGTTCTTACTGGCCGCTGACGCGGGACCGCGTATCGTCCTGCAACTGGCGAGCGAACCGCTGGTTGGTTTCAGAAATATATTCCCACTGGCGCCGGGTGTGGCAGGTCTTCTTGGCCTTCACGAGGCTGCCGGTTTCCTTGTCCCGGCGGCAGACCATCTGGTCCATCGGGTCTGGCGCTGTCGCAGGCGTCGTGGGCGCGGCCGGCGTCGTCTGGGCGAGGCCGGGGGCCGAAAGGCCGGCAACTGCAATCGTCAAGAGGAGCGCGCGCATGGCAGACTTTCCCGTTTGTTCGCACGTCGCGATACCGCAAGGCACGCTGTCCAGCAATATCGATCACCACGCCGCCATGGTTGCGGACGCGGCGACCACACGGCAAGAGCATCCACAATGATCGATATCGCCGCCATCGCTCGCGATCCGCTGTGGTTCCCACACCGCTTCGATCCCGGCCATGCCGCCGTGCATTTCCGCCATCTGCCGCGTGACGTCCACCGTGCCGCCACCTTCATCACCGATGAATATCTGCCGGTCGGCGAACCCGTCGTGGTCCGCCTGGCCGATGCCATGGCCGCGCGGCCGGCAACCGGCCCCGTGCATTTTCTGCTGCATTCGGCTTTCTGCTGTTCGACGCTGCTGGCGCGGGCCTTCGATGCCCCGGGGCTGGCGATGGGGCTGAAAGAGCCCGTGCTGCTCAACGATCTTGTCGGCTGGCAGCATCGCGGCGGCAGCGCGCGCGATATCGCACCGGTGCTCGATGCCGGGCTTGCCCTGCTGGCGCGGCCGATGGCGCCCGGCGAAGCGACCGTCATCAAGCCGTCCAACCTGTGCAATGGCTTCGCGCCGGCGATGCTGACGATGCGGCCGGATGCCCGCGCGCTGCTGCTGCACGCGCCGCTGCGGGTCTATCTCGGATCGATTGCCAAGAAGGGCATGACCGGGCGGCTGTGGGCTCGTGACCTGCTGGTCAAGCAGTTGCGCGAGGGGCTGCAACAACTGGGCTTCAAGACAGAGGATTATCTCGGCCAGACCGACCTGCAGGTCGCCGCGATGACCTGGCTGGCCCAGCACGCGCTGTTCGCCCACCTCGTCGCCCGGTTCGGCGACCGGGTGCGCAGCCTCGATTCGGATCGGTTGATGGCCGAACCGGTGGCGGCGATGGGCGCGCTGGGGACGCTTTACGGCATCGCCATCGATGCCGCAGCAGCGGTCGCCGGCCCGGCGTTCACGACGCATTCGAAATCGGGGGATAATTTCGGCCGGGCAGCGCGCGCCGCCGAAAATGCCGCTGCGGCTGCCGCTCACGCCGACGAAATCGACAAGGTGACGATCTGGACGGAAGCGGTGGCGAAAAGCGCCGGTGTGCCGATGCTTCTCGGCGCGCCGCTGCTGGCCTGAAGTCAGCCCTGCGGCTGCTCGACCGCGACGCGGCGCGGATTGAGGCGGACGACGGCCGCATTGAGCATCGCTGCAAAACTCACCCACGCCAGATAGGGCACGATCAGCCAAGCCGCTTGCGCCGAAATCGGAGCGAGACCGACGATCATCCCCACCAGCGACCCCCAGAGGAAAGAGACCTCGATCAGCGCGAGATCGGGGCGCTGCAGCTTGAAGAACAACGGGCTCCACGCGAGATGGAAGATGCCGTTGACGGCAAACAGGATGATGACATCGCGCTGATGCGCCGGTGACACCGCTGCGTTCCATGCGATCACCGCCGACCAGCCGGCAAGGCCGAGGATGATCGTCCATGCCGGGCCGAAAGCCCAGTTCGGCGGCTGGAACCATGGCTTGGCGAGATCGCGGTACCAGCTGCCGATCGGAGTCATCAGCCCGCCGACCAGCCCGAGCACGACGGCCCAGGCGATGGCGAGGATGACGGGCGTGCTCATGCAATTCATATGGGCGTGCAGCGTCGCGATTGCAGCCCCCCGGCGCGGCCATGGAAAAACTTGCCGCAGCGACCGCGCCGGGGCAGACGCTGCCGCGATGAACCTCTCCCGCTTCCCCCGCCGCCGCTACACGCCTTTCGCCACCCCGCTGGAGCCGCTGCCGCAGCTGTCGGCAGCGCTCGGCGGTCCGGAAATCTGGATCAAGCGTGACGACATGCTCGGGCTCGGCGGCGGCGGCAACAAGACCCGCAAGCTGGAATTCCTGATGGCGGCGGCGCTCGCCGAAGGCGCCGATACCATCGTCACCATGGGGGCACCGCAATCGAACCACTGCCGGCTGACGCTTTCCGCCGCGGCGCGCGAAGGCCTTGACTGCCGGCTGGTCATCGAGGAGCGAGTGCTCGGCAGTTATGACCCCGGCGCACTCGGCAACAACCAGCTGTTCGACCTGATGGGCGCCGCCGCCATCCGCATGGTGCCGCTGGGCACCGATATTCCCGGCGAACTGGCGCGCGAGGCAGCGGCAGTGCGCGACGCCGGCGGCCGGCCCTATATCATCCCCGGCGGCGGGTCGAACCCGCTCGGCGCGCTCGGCTATGCGGCATGCGCGCAGGAAATCATGGCGCAGAGCTTCGAAACCGGCGTCGCCTTCGACAGGCTGGTGGTGGCGAGCGGCAGTGCCGGCACCCATGCCGGGTTGCTGGCCGGGCTGGTCGCGCTCAACGCCGGCCTGCCGGTCATCGGAATCAATGTCCGGCGGCCGCGGTCCGAACAGGAAGGCAATGTCCATGCGCTGTGCGTCACCACCGCGGCGCTGCTCGGCACGCCGGCGCCGGCGCGAGACGAGGTCGTCGCGCTCGATGATTGGGTCGGGCCCGGCTATTCGCTGCCGACGCCCGAAATGGTCGCGGCGGTGCGCCGGCTGGCCCGGCTGGAGGGCATATTGCTCGATCCCGTCTACAGCGGCAAGGCGATGGCCGGGCTGATCGGGCTGATCGCTGCCGGGCGTTTCGCGGCAACCGAGCGCGTGCTGTTCGTCCACACCGGCGGCGCGCCGTCGCTGTCGGCCTTTGCCGGCGACCTGATGCTATGACCGGCGCCGGCTGGCGGACCATCGGCATCATCGGCGGCATGGGGCCGGCGGCGACGGTGGATTTCCTCGGCCGGCTTTGTGCCGGCAGCGGCGCCCGGCGCGATGGTGACCACCCGCGCATTCTCGTCGACAGCAACCCCCATGTTCCCGACCGCAATGCGGCGCTGGCCGGCCGCGGCGCTTCGCCGGGCCCCGCCCTTGCTGCCATGGCGCGTGAGCTTGCGCGGCGCGGCGCCATGGTGCTGGCGATGCCGTGCAACGCCGCGCACGGCTGGGCCGACGAAATCGAGGCAGCGCTGGCCGGTTCGGAAGCCCGCTTCGTCAGCATACTCGATGCGGCCGTCGCGGCGCTCGCCGGATCGACGCGAGTCGGCATCCTTGCCATCGGCGCGACGCTTTCGGCGCGGCTGTACCAGGACCGTCTCGCCGCCGCCGGGATCGCCAGCATCGAGTGCGACCCGGCGCGGATCCAGCCGCTGATCGACGCGATCAAGGCCGGCGATACCGGCGCTGCGCTGCGCGCGGCGATGGCCGAAGAGGCTGCGCGGCTGGTCGCCCGGGGCGCCGATGCGGTGCTGGCTGGCTGCACCGAAGTGCCGCTGGTGCTTGCCGCCGACGCAGTGGCGGTGCCCTTCGTCGATGCCACCGCAGCGCTGGCATCGGCGACGCTGGCGAGGGCACGACTGCCGGGCTGATCCGCCGGCGGCGACAGCGCCTTGCACCGTGACGGGGGCACTGCCACCGGCGCCCGGCGGCGGAGGCTAGGGCGGTTTTCGGCCAAGTTGGATCGCCGGCTCGGCGGCGATTTCGGGTCGTTGCAAGGCGTGAGGAGGACGCGATGCCCTTCGCATTGCAACCGACCAGCGACGAGCGACGCTGCCACGGCGCAAAAGCGCGCCGCCGCGAAGCGGACGCCCGCAGGGCGATGACGGTGGGTCAACTTGGTCGGAAAACCGTTCTAATGCTCGGCGGGCTGCAACGGTTCTGCCACCGCTCGCAGGGGAAAGCGCAGCTGCGCGGTACTGCCGCCGCCCGGGCTCGCCGAAATTTCGGCGGTGCCGCCAAGCTGCGTTGCCAATGCCCGCACCAGCCGCAAGCCATAGGCGCTCGGCCGGTCGTCGCTGGCTGTCGCTGGATCGAAGCCGATGCCATTGTCGCTGACCGTCAGGCTGGCACGGCCATCGCCGGCGCGGAACCGGGTCGTGACCTGGCCATCGTCGCGGCCGGCAAAGCCGTGGGTGACCGAATTGTGCACGGTTTCGACCAGCCAAAGCGTCAGCGGCACCGCGCTGTCGATATCGAGCGGGACATCGTCGAAATTGCAGTCTAGCGAGATCCGCCGGTCCGGCACATCGGGCGGCTGCATCTGTTCGCAGAGCGCTCCCAGAAGCGTGCGCGACGAGATGCTGGCGATCTCCCCGTTGTCGTAGACAAGGCGATGGACGAGCGCGAGAGCACCGATCCGGCGCCGCGCCTGGTCGATCGCCTCGCGCGCCTCGCCCGCCGCCAGCCGGCTCGATTGCAGGCTGAGCAGGCTCATCACCACCTGGAAATTGTTCTTGACGCGGTGGTGGACCTCGCGCGCCAGCCGGCGCTGGTGATCGAGCGACTGGCGCAAGCGACGGTCGCGTTCGGCAACCGCGCTCGACATTCGATACAAGGATGCGACAACGCCGCGGATTTCGCGCGGCGCGCGGGCAAAGCCGATGGAGCGGTGGCGATAATCACCGGCAGCAAACTGCAGCGACAATCGCTGCAGCGCGATCAGCCAGCGCAGGACCAGCCGCTGGGTGCCGAACCAGATCGCGGCACTGGCGAGCAGGATGGCAAGCACCGGCAGCAGGAAGTCGATGATCGTCTGCCACCAGACCAGCGCGAACCGCGCGACGTCGCGTTCGGCATAAACGACGAACAAACCGTTCTGATCGGCGGCGCGCGGGACCAGCGGCACGACGAGGTAGGTCCAGCCGCGGCCGGCGGTGTCGGTGGCGCGCGCCAACGTCCCCGCCGGGGTGGCAAGATCGATCGGCGGCAGCGCTCGGTTGGCCATCACCGTCTGGCCGCTGTCGCTCAGCACCGCGACGGCAGTTTCGCCGCGAACGCGGCTCCGCAGGCGCGTGTCGAGCCAGCCGAGGTCGATCGAAGCCGTTACCGCCCCGTCGAACCGCCCGGCGGCATCGCGCATCGGCAGCGATACCAGCATGACGCGCTTGTGCGTCAACGCGCCCCAGACCGCATCGCTGACGAGCGCGCCTTCGGCCGCGCGCAGCCGATCCCACCAGGCGCGATCCTGCACCAGATAGGGCAGCCCCGGGCCGACGGCGGCGCAGCGCACCCGGCCATCGGCACCATAGACAATCAGGTTCGCATAGGCCGGGCTCGCGGCTTTCAAAGCCGCCAGCGTATCGGCGCATTGGCGGCCGCCTTGCGCGATCGCCGCGTTGGCACCGAGCGACTGCAACAGGATCCTGGTTCCCGACAGGATGGTCCGATTGACGTCGGCAAGCGCGCCGGCGTTGGTCGACAGGTGTTCAATAGTCGCGGCGCGGCGGGTTTCGAGGCGCACCATCCCCTGCACCACGGCGAGCACCATGATCGGCAGCAGCGACAGGACAATCAGCAGGACGAGGTTTCGGCGCAGGGACAGATGGCGCGCACCGAATTCGACGGTCGTACCTCCGCCATGCGCTTCGCCGGTGCTGCCGGGCAAGGCCTCGCCGCCCGCTGCACCGGCAGACAGGGCGTCGCCGGCCGTGTCGTACGCGCCGTCGGGCAACGCCGCTCGGTCCGGGTCCGCCGTCGGCCCGTGGGCGCTGTCCGTCAACGACACCGGGTCAGGCCGCGGGTGTCAGCCGCTCGGGACCCCGCGTCGCGCCGCTCATGTAGACCTGCAAGGCGGCCCGGCCGCGAGAGACCCGGCTTTTGACCGTGCCGATCGCGCAGCCCATCACTGCCGCCGCTTCTTCCACCGAAAGCCCGCTGGCCGAAACCAGCAGAAGCGCCTCGCGCTGTTCGGCCGGCAATGTCGCCAGCCCGCGCTGGACATCGGCGATATCGATCCCGGAACCCTGGGTGGCCTGAGTCACCAGCACCCGATCGGCAAGCGCCTCGTCCCATGGCGCGAAACGATGCGCGCGGCGGCCGAGCGAAAAATAATGGTTGCGCAGGATCCGGAACAGCCAGGCGCGAAAGTGCGTGCCGGGCATGTAGCTGGCGCGCGCGGCCCAGGCCTTGGCCAACGCATCCTGCGCCAGGTCATCGGCAAGGTCCCGGTTGCCACACAGGCCACGCGCGAATCCGCGCAGCGCCGGAATGGCAGCAAGCAGTTCCTTGCGGAAATCCTCGGTCGCCAGCGCGGTTTCGGCGGCCGTCGGCGGCGTCGGCGGCACCGCTTCGACAGCGACCACCGGCAACATGCCGCTTTCGACCGCCTCGTCATCGATGGGAATCGCGGCGCCGCGCGATTGCATGACGCTTTCCGTCATCGGCTGTCGCCCCGGGCTGCATCGGAATCGGAAAGCCCGGGCAAACGGACCGCACCGCTGTCGTGGTTACCGGAAAGCCGATCGGTGCCGCCCCCGATTTCCAGCTGCGCATCGGCTTCACGAGCTTCGATGGCATCGAGCAGGCGCAGAAACTCTTCCGGAATCGGTTCTTCGGCGATTGCCGACAACATATATTTCAGGCCGGCGGTCACCTGATCGACCTCGGGCGACCGGGACGCCCCTGTTTTCCGTGTGGCGGCAAGCTCTTCCCGACGGCGCGCATCCATTTCGTCATCCTGTGTCATCTCGATCCGGCTCCGTTCACACCATGCTGCAGGCCATGATGCCGGCCGGAGTGCAGGCTGGAGTGCAGGCCGGAGTGCAGGGGGAACGCGCCGACGCTTCGTTCGTTCCGCCTCCCGTAACATCTCCGGAACCTTCTGCCATCGACAGCGTAATGACCGGCAAGCGATACCCGACCTTCAAGAGGCCTTTCCATGACCGATACCAATCCGAACCCCGGCGCCGGGGGCGGTCTTCGCAACACCATGGGACCGTATCTGCCTTTCCTGCGCCGCTATGGCCGGGCGCTGACCGGATCGCAGCGCACCGGCGATGCCTTTGTCCGTGCCGCTCTCGAAGCGCTGCTGCAGGCGCCCGACCAGCTCGACCGTACCCATCCGGCGCGCGTCGAGCTGTTTCGGCTGTTCCACGCCTTCTGGTCGCCGTTCGCAGCCGACGTCGATGGCGGCAAGCCGACTTCGGTGGCGCAGATGGTCGGCGAGGAACTGCTTGCCAATTTGCCGACGCAGCGGCGGGAGGCGTTGCTGCTGACGGCGGTGGAAGGCTTCACGGCAGCCGAAGTCGCCATCATCCTCGGTCGCGATGAGCTCGATGTGCGTGCCGACATCGCCGCCGCCAACGCCGCGATTTCCGAACAGATGACAGGGCGCGTGCTGATCATCGAAGACGAACCGATCATCGCGATGGACCTGCAGAACATCGTGGAGGGCCTGGGCCACAGCATCGCCGGAATCGCAACGACCCGCGATGAAGCCGTGACGCTGTCACGCAGCGAAGATGCCGATCTGGTGCTTGCCGATATCCAGCTCGCCGACGGATCGTCGGGCATCGATGCCGTAAAGGACATTCTTGCCGATCACGACGTGCCGGTGGTGTTCATCACGGCGTTTCCGGAACGCCTGCTGACCGGCGAACGCCCCGAACCGACCTATCTGATCACCAAGCCGTTCCAGGTCGACATGCTGATCGCCACGATCGGCCAGGCCCTGATGATGCAGCGCCGGCCGGAGCCGGTCTGAGGCATCGCCGGAGCACCCCTGCGTGCAGCGACGCGGTACAGGCCGCATCCGCTGGTCGCGTTTCATGGAACCGCAACCTTTGTACGAGCGCTTTCCCATCGTCCCGCCAGCGCCGGCGGGGCCTGGAGTTGGTGATGCACGATACCCTTCCCGGCAGACTACAGGCGTTTCGGCACGCCGGAATGGCCAGGCCAGTTCGTCCGCGCATCGCCGATTATGCGTCGCCGGCCGCGGTGCTTGCCGATGGCCGGCTGACGCGTTCGGAACGACTGCGGATGCTGGATGACTGGGTGCAGGCGATCGTCGACAGGGAAATCGAAGCGCGCGAGAACGGAACCACCGTCGAGCCGGCTGCAGCCGCTGCCGGCGACCGATTGCTGGGCGAGATCACCGAGGCAGTCCGGGCGATCGAGGCAAGTGCGCCATTGCCGTCGAACCTGGTGGCACGCGCTTGGCAGGTATTGCATCGGAGGAAGCCCGGGTAGGGACTTGCTTTACAACGCCGGGTCGACTTTCTCGGCGACCGCCGCAGTCTTGGCGGGCGGCAGCAGGATCAGCACGAAGATGAAGGCTGCCAACGCCAGGCAGAGCAGGTTCGGCACGATCATCGTCCATTCGCCCTTCAGAATGCCGAACAACGACCAGCAGGCGAATGACAGGCAGGTCAGGCCATACATCGGCCCCGACAGGCCATCGGTATTGCGCGCTCGAATGATCTTGGCCGCTTGCGGTGCGAAACTGGCGACGGACGCAACTGCACCGACGCTGCCGACGATCGTGACCATATCCATGCCGACCCAACCCGCGAGCGCGGCTGCGGTTTCCGCCACCCTCGCCGCGGTTGGCGCCGGCAGCGACCGCGCGTAGGAGAGGCAGAATTCGAAATCGCCCGGGACAATTGCCACCATGCAGACCATCGCTGCCGTCCTCGACCGCGCGGGTGCAGCTGCGCCGTTCGTGACTTCGACGCCGCTGCGGCTGGCAACGCTCGATCTGGCGGCGCCGGGGCCGCGCGAGCTGCTCGTCCGCATCGAAGCCGCCGGTGTCTGCCATTCCGATCTTTCCGTCGTCGATGGCAACCGGCCGCGCCCGGTGCCGATGGCGCTGGGCCATGAAGCCTGTGCGACCGTGCTGGCGGTGGGCAGCGCGGTCACACGCTTTGCTGTGGGCACTCGCGTCGTCCTTGCCTTCCTGCCGGCGTGCGGCGAATGCCTTTCCTGCGTTTCCGGCGAAGGCTGGCTGTGCGCCGCCGGCGCCGGTGCCAATGCTCGCGGCGAACTGCTCGGCGGCGGCCGGCGGCTTTCGGAAGCCGGGCACGCGGTTCACCACCACCTCGGCGTTTCGGCCTTTGCCGGCCACGCCGTCATCGACGAGCGATCCGCAGTCGCCATCCCGTCCGACATTCCGGCCGAAATCGCAGCGCTGTTCGGTTGCGC
Organism: Sphingomonadales bacterium; assembly: GCA_038210855.1. GTDB lineage: Bacteria > Pseudomonadota > Alphaproteobacteria > Sphingomonadales > Sphingomonadaceae > Sandarakinorhabdus. The sequence goes on from JBBQWE010000082.1 coordinate 11,627, forward strand.
CGTGCTGACCGGCGTCGGCGCGGTGATCAATTCGGCAGCACTGCGACCCGGCGAGAGCATCGCCGTCTGGGGCCTTGGCGGAGTTGGCCTTGCAGCCTTGCTCGGCGCCGTGGCTGCCGGTGGCGAGCCGGTGCTGGCGATCGATCCCGTGCCTGCAAAACGCGCACTGGCACTGGAACTCGGCGCGCGTGCGGCTGCCCATCCCGATGATGCGGAAAGCATGATCCGCGCCGAAACCGCCGGCGCCGGTGCTCGCGTTGCCATCGAAAGCGTCGGTTCGGGCCGGGTGCTCGCCGAAGCCTATCGGCTGACGGCGCGCGGCGGCCGCGTCGTCACCGTCGGGCTGCCGGGCCCCGCCGATCCGTTCACCATCCCGGCGGTCAGCCTGGTCGCCGATGCCAAGACCGTCATCGGCAGCTATATGGGCAGCGCCATCCCGGCGCGCGACGTGCCGCGCTACATCGCGCTGTGGCGCGCCGGCCGCCTGCCGGTCGAACGCCTGCTGACGGCGGTGCGGCCATTGGAGGAAATCAACGCGGCGTTCGACGATCTCGCCTCGGGCGCCGCAGTGCGGCAGGTACTGGTACCGTGATCGCCGCTCGGGAGCCGCGTCCTTCAAGTAGAACAAGAGGCCTCCGGCGGCCCGGGGCGTGGGGCCCCACCGCCCGGGGCCGCTTGTTGGCCTGTAGCGGCAGATCGCTGGTGCCAGCAACGCTCGCCGGGGTG
>JBBQWE010000083.1:0-12323 GCA_038210855.1 Sphingomonadales bacterium
ATGGTTTTGACCCGGCCCTGCGGCCCCGGCGGCTTCGGTTCCGGGGCCGTCCGCTCCGGCAACCGGCATAAAGAATTCGCGCGCCTCGATCGGGCAGTCGAGCCGGCGGGCAGCGATGTCGCCGATGCTGGCGCGGCTTGCTTCAAGAGGCCCATGCGACTATGTCGAAGCCGTATCGTTAACGGATGGAGCTGAAATGACGGGCCGGTTTCGATATCTTCTGGCATCCTTGCGCAACGACCGTTCCGGCGCCGCTGCCATGGAACTCGCGATATTACTTCCAGTGCTGGCGACGATGTTGTTCGGCCTCAGCCAGGTGGGCTTTTTGTACTTTACCTATAATTCGATGTTGAACAGTGCTCGGACGGGAGCGCGCGAGATCGCCTTCGGCCGTGATGAGGCAACGGTTCGCACCTCGGTGCGCAACCAGCTGCCGGCCTGGGCGGCCTCGTCCGCTACCATCACGCTCACACCCAATGACGGCGGCGTCGCGCATGTCCTGATTTCGATCCCGGGGTCGTCGGCATCGTTGCTGAATATGGTGCCGATGCCCACCACGATCGACGCTGAAGTCGCGATGCCGCGGGTTGCAGACAAATAGGCCGCCGCAGCGTGCCGGACTTGACCCGCAGCCGGCAGAAGGCCGGGCGAAGGAGAATATCCGGCACGGCGGATCGCACCTGTAGCCGCCTATTGAAGCTATTCGGTTGTTATCGCAATGGCCGGCACGGACGACGACCATCGCAGATAGGTACGCTTATCCGCTTCGGTCCATCAAACTGCCGGACATAGAGTGATTGACCGGCGCTTGATCGTCCTGGCCAATTGCCAAAGACGGCGACGCGGATCTTCTTCCGCCTCGATCAGGAAACGAGACGAACGAAAGCGTCTCCAAGTCGTCCGCTCGCCGGGCAGCGCATGACAATCCGGATGTCGTCATAATCGCTGTCGGTCCAAGCCGGCTGCAACCAGTTGGAGTTCGCGCCGGACTGACCGGGGGGACGATCTTCGAACCCGAAATACATGAACCGACCGGGCTCGCACGGCTTCGTTTCACGCTTGCGTGTACTCGCGCGGTTCTTGCCGGACGGAATCTGCGAGCCGGTTGTTCCGGGCGTGCACTTTGCCACAGAATCGCACAAGACGGTTTCAAGGACATTCTTGCCTTGCAGATCCATCGTTTCGACACCCTCATTCAGCAAGGTGTCGGTGTAGTAATTGAACTCCGGCCGGCCGGGCTTGACCTTGTTGATCGTGGCATTGGGGTTCGCCCACAGTTGCGGGTAGTTCTTCGCATGACGGATGTTTCGCATGCGAATGCTGAGTGTTTCGCCTTCATTTGTGCATTTCGGCCACGGCGCCGGCTTGACCGGGTTGGCCGTGATGATGCCGCCGCTAATCGAAACCATGTTCGTTCCCGCCGCGACATTGTTTGCAACGAGCAGCATCTGGGTGCGCCGGGAAGCGATCGTGCCGGTCCCCTTTGTATCGAAGCAATATGCATAGATTTCGTTGTAGTCGCCAGCCTCGGGGTCAAGCGTCTCACTCTCGGGCGGCTGGTAGAATACGTTGACCGGCCGTGCCGCGATCGCCTGCACGCGCAAGATCGGCGTCGGGACACCCAGCATCTGCGAAAGCGCCTGCACGACCGGATTGCCGCGCTCCGACGAACGCACCCCCCGCACGCGCACTGCATTAACCGTGGAACCACTGCCGGGGACGAAAGTCGTACCGTCGTAAACGCCGAGCGTGATGTCGGTGGTCTTGGTCATATTGTCGTAGCCGGGGGGCAGATTGTCTTCGATATGGCCGACGGCCGCACCCACGACGTTACCGCCCTTTTCGATCTGGTCTGCGCCCGCCAGCGCCGCTCCGTCGACCGAGATCTGCATGCGGTTGGAGGTGATGCGAGCCATCGCCAGATCGATGCCGAAGGCCACGGACCCGACCATCACCGGCGTCGACAAGGCAAAGATCAAGGCCGTGCCGCCAGCCCGGTTGCCATATAAACGCGCTGCTTCGCCAAGCCAGCGCGCAAAGCGGCCATGGTCAGGAAACATAGGGCAATTCCTGCTTCATCGTGACGTTGGCAACCAAAGGCCAGGGCGATACGGAGCCGAGCAATGTGACCGGCGAGGCATGATCCGATCCGAGCGCCACGCGCACCTGGATCAGGTTGATATTGGGATCGGTGGGTGCCGACTGCGTAATCGTTACCGTCACGTAGTCACGCGCCCACCCCGGCATTGCCGCCTTCAAATCCGCAATCGCTGTCGACTGCGCCTTGGTATTGACCGCGACCGAGCGCGCTACGCGCGACGCCTGATGCTGCATGGTGCTGTACGAAAAAAACACCGCACCCATTTCGATGACGCCGAAGATCAGGGTCATGAACAGCGGGATGATCAGCGCGAATTCCATCGCGGCAGCGCCTCGCCGGCAGCGAAGCGCGGCAGCGTCCATGCGCCTCCCAATCGTTCCGAACGCCATTGATTTACCCCACAGAAACTTCTCGTACACCTACTTGGTGTATCGCATCTACAATGACACGGGTCAAGTATCGTTTGAGGGGCAATGCGATCGTGAAGGTCCGACCCCTCAGCGTGGAAATTACAAACGCATTACAAGAAGCGAATGTGTCCACTGCGGCGTGAAGTGACGATGACATCCTGAAGACAATGATTGGCGACAGAATAACAAATCACCGAAAAGTCGGTCGCCCTGTTCGGCTTGCCTGCACCCCCGTGTCGCGCCGCTTGCCTGCACGAGCCCGCGAAAAACCGGCTCCCCGGCGGTCGAGGCGGGCGCGACACTGCATCTGTCTGGACGCGGCGACGCTGCCGACGCGAACCCATTCCACTTCGCCGAAGCAGCGCGGCGACATCGCAGCCGATGGTGCGCCGACGCTATTCGGCAGCGATCTGCATCGGCGCGACCTGCACGAAGCCCTTGCGCCGCGCTATCCGCGCTTCGACCTCCGGCCGGAAGTGGCGCATCAGCCCCTGAATCGGCCAGGCCGCCGCATCACCGAGCGCGCAGATGGTGTGACCCTCGATCTCGGTGGTGACTTCGAGCAGCAGGTCGATCTCGTGCGGCTCGGCATCGCCGGTGACGAGTCGTTCCATGACGCGCCACATCCAGCCGGTGCCCTCGCGGCACGGCGTGCACTGGCCGCAACTCTCGTGCTTGTAGAAATAGCTGAGGCGGGCAATGGCGCGAACGATGTCGGTGGACTTGTCCATGACGATGACGGCGGCCGTGCCGAGACCGGATTTCAGGTCGCGCAGCGCATCGAAATCCATCGGCGCATCGATGATCTGGTGCGCCGGCACGAGCGGCACCGACGATCCGCCGGGGATCACGGCGAGCAGATTGTCCCACCCACCGCGGACGCCGCCGCAATGGGTTTCGATCAGTTCGCGAAACGGCACGCTCATCGCTTCTTCGACGACGCACGGCTTGTTGACATGGCCGGAGATCTGGAAAAGCTTGGTGCCCTCGTTCTTCGGGCGGCCGATGGCGGCGAACCACACCGGACCGCGGCGCAGGATGGTCGGAGCGACGGCGATCGATTCGACGTTGTTGACCGTTGTCGGGTTGCCGTAAAGGCCGGCGCCGGCGGGGAACGGCGGCTTCAGGCGGGGCTGGCCCTTCTTGCCTTCCAGGCTTTCGATCATCGCGGTTTCCTCGCCGCAGACATAGGCGCCGGCGCCGCGGTGGACGACGACGTCGAAATCATAGCCGGAACCACAGGCGTTCTTGCCGATCAGCCCGGCGGCATAGGCTTCGCGGACCGCTGCGAACAGGGTTTCGGCCTCGCGGACATATTCGCCGCGGATGTAGATGAACGCCGCCGAAGCGCGCATCGCAAAACCGGCAACCAGCGCGCCTTCGATCAGCTTGTGCGGATCGTGGCGAATGATCTCGCGATCCTTGCACGAACCGGGTTCGGATTCATCGGCGTTGATGACGAGATAGCTCGGCCGCGCCGGGTTGGGCGTCTTGGGCATGAAACTCCACTTCATGCCGGTCGGGAAACCGGCGCCGCCACGGCCGCGCAGGCCCGACGCCTTGATTGCATCGATAATCGCATCGGGACCCCCGGCAAGCAGGCTGGCCGTATCCTCCCAATCACCGCGCCGGCGGGCCGCTTCCAAATTCCACGGCTGGAAACCGTAGAGATTGGTGAAGATACGGTCTTTGTCGAGAAGCATCAGAGTGTTTCCACAAGGTGGAGGAAGGCAGGCACGCCCGGTTCAGCCATCGGCCACCGCCAGCAAGGTCGTCGGGCCACCTTCGGGGCAGCTGGCGGTGCGACCGATCTGGCTGCCGCTGGCCGGCGTTTCACCGCGGGCCAGCGCCTCCAGCAGCGCGATGGTGGTCGCGTAGGTCAAATCCTCGTAGTTATCATCGTTGATCTGCACCATCGGCGCATTGGCGCAGGCGCCGAGGCATTCCACTTCCGAAAGCGTGAACATGCCGTCTGCCGTGGTGGCGCCCTTGGCCACACCCATGAAATCCTTGCAGGCCTTCATCACATCGTCGCTGCCGCGCAGCTGGCACGGCGTGGTGCCGCACACCTGCACCTGGAAGCGGCCGACCGGCTTCAGATTGTACATGGTGTAGAAGCTGGCGACTTCATAAGCCCGGATATAGGGCATGCCGAGTTGCGCCGCGACGAATTCGATCACCGGCACCGGCAGCCACGCGCTCCCGGTGACATCGCGCATCTGGCCCTGCGCCAGCCACAGCAGCGGCATCACCGCCGAAGCCTGACGGCCGGCGGGATAGAGCGAGATGATGCGCGTCGCCTCGGCAGCGTTTTGGGAAGTCCAGGCGAAATCGGCGAATTCGCGCACGGTAGCGCCGGGCTGCTGGCGAAAAACCGGGGTGTAGGTGGAAGAACTCATCGCGACCGCTCAGGCATCGACCAAGCCGAGGCGCGTCTCGATACGATCGAGCCGATGCTCCATGCGATCGATGCGCTTGCGCGTGCCGGAGACGGTGACCTCCAGCGACGCAATCCGTGCCGACATGCTCGACGACGCTTCCTTCAGCCCCGCCAGCCGGCCCTCGACATCGCCGAGCTTCGGCTGAATGCAGGAAAATTGGGCCTGCATCTTGCCAAGAATATCAAGGATCAAAGTGCCATCCACGTCAGCCATTGTCGCCATCCACCCGCGAGGAACGACAGCCTATCACCGGTCGACCTCGCCGAAAACGATATCGAGCGAGCCGAGGATCGCCGGCGCATCGGCCAGCATATGACCCTTGCACAGGAAATCCATCGCCTGCAGGTGCGCCATGCCGGTGGCGCGGACGTGGCAGCGATAGGGCTTGTTGGTGCCATCCGACACCATGAAGATGCCGAATTCGCCCTTGGGGCTTTCGGTCGCGACGTAAACCTCACCGGCGGGCACGTGCATGCCTTCGGTATACAGCTTGAAATGGTGGATCAGCGCTTCCATCGATCGCTTCATCTCGCCGCGTGACGGCGGGCTGACCTTGCGGTCGAGCGTGGCGTGGCGGCCGGCGGGCATCTGGTCGAGGCACTGGTAGATGATGCGCAGCGACTGGCGCATCTCCTCCATCCGCACCATGAAACGGCCATAGCAATCGCCGTCGTCCGATACCGCAACGTCGAAATCCATCAGGTGATAGGCGTCGTAGGGCTGGCTCTTGCGCAAGTCCCAGGCAACACCGGAAGCGCGGATGCACGGGCCGGTGAAGCCCCAGCGGATCGCATCTTCCTTCGAAATCACGCCGATATCGACATTGCGCTGCTTGAAGATGCGGTTGTCGGCGACAAGCCCCTGCATCTCGTCGAGGACTTTCAAGAACTTGTCGGCCCAGTCGCGGATGTCGCCGAGCAGGCCATCGGGCATGTCCTGGTGAACACCGCCGGGGCGGAAATAGGCGGCGTGGAAACGAGCGCCCGAGACGCGCTCGTAAAAGCCCATCAGTCGCTCGCGTTCCTCGAACATCCACAGGATAGGAGTCATCGCACCGACGTCCATGGCGTGCGTGGTGGTGTTGAGGATATGGTTGAGGATGCGGGTGATTTCCGCGAACATCGTGCGGATGTACTTGGCACGCAGCGGCACCTCGATGCCGCCCAGCTTTTCGATGGCAAGCACATAGCTGTGTTCCATGCACATCGGACTGACGTAATCGAGGCGGTCCATATAGGGCAACGCCTGCAGATAAGTCTTGTATTCGCAAAGTTTTTCGGTGCCGCGGTGCAGCAGGCCGATATGCGGATCGCAGCGTTCGATCAGTTCGCCGTCAAGCTCCATGACCAGCCGCAGCACGCCATGCGCCGCCGGGTGCTGCGGCCCGAAGTTAATCATGTAGTTCTGGATATCGTTGCCCGGCTTCACCGCCGGCAACACGTCGGTGGTGTCGTCGGCCGTCCAGGCGATGGTGGTGGCGGCAAGATCAGCCATTGCTTTTGGCCTTTTCATCACCCGGCAGCAGGTAATCAGTGCCTTCCCACGGCGACAGGAAGTCGAAATTTCGGAAATCCTGCGCCAGCTTTACCGGTTCATAAACGACACGCTTGTGTTCTTCGGAATAGCGCAGCTCGACATGGCCGGTCAGCGGAAAATCCTTGCGGAAAGGATGCCCTTCGAAGCCATAATCAGTGAGGATCCGGCGCAGATCGGGATTGCCGGCGAACAATACGCCGTACAGGTCCCAGGTCTCGCGCTCGTACCAGCCAGCCACCGGGTATAGCCCGGTCAACGACGGCACCGGTTGGCGGGTGTCGGTGGTGACCTTGATCCGCAGCCGCAGGTTCAGCGCCATCGACAGCAGGTGATAGACGACATCGAAGCGATCGGGGCGTTCGGGATAATCGACGCCGCAAATGTCGAGCAACTGGTTGAAGCGCAGCCCCGGCGCGTCACGCAGCGCGGCAATCACGTCCACCAGCGCCTCGCGGCGGACGATGATCGCGATTTCATGCGCATGTTCGACGATTCTGAGGATGGCGTCGCCGAGCAGCGACCGCAGCACTCCTGCCATGTCGTCGACCCGCCCGTGCACCGGCCAGCTGTGCACCCCGAAATCGGGCGCGATGCTCATCGTTCGAAGCTTCCGACGCGGCGGATTTTCCGCTGAAGGGCGAGGATGCCGTACAGCAGCGCCTCGGCGGTCGGCGGGCAGCCGGGGACATAGATATCGACGGGAACGATGCGATCGCAGCCGCGAACGACCGAATAGCTGTAGTGATAATAGCCACCGCCATTGGCGCAGCTGCCCATCGAAATGACGTAGCGCGGTTCCGACATCTGGTCGTAGACGCGGCGCAGCGCCGGCGCCATCTTGTTGCACAAGGTCCCGGCGACGATCATCACGTCGGACTGGCGCGGGGAAGCGCGGGGCGCGACGCCGAAGCGTTCCAGATCGTATTTCGGCATGTTGGTATGCATCATCTCGACCGCGCAGCAGGCGAGGCCGAACGTCATCCACCACAGGCTGCCGGTGCGGGCCCAGTGAACCAGATCTTCGGCATTGGCGAGCAGGAAACCCTTGTCGCCGACCTCCTTGTTGACGTCGGCGAGCCATTGGTCGGTGTTTGCCGGCGCGAGGGTAAGGGCGCCCTGCGGCCCCTGCCCCTGGCGCTGCCCCTCGCGCTGCTGTTCTTCGGTAAGGAGGTTCATCCCGGTCATTCCCAATCCAGCGCCCCGACCTTCCAGGCATAGGCCAGGCCGATCGCCAGTTCGAACAGGAATTCCATCATCGCCCACCATGCCGGCTGGCCGCCCCAGTGCAGAGAAACCGCCCAGGGAAACAGGAATGCCGCCTCCAGATCGAACACGATGAACAGGATAGCGACGAGGTCGAAACGCACGTCGAACTGGGTCCGCGCATCCGAAAACGCCGGAAAGCCACTTTCATATTCGCTCAGCTTCACCGAGTCAGGCTTGGCAGTGCCGGTCAGCGCTGAAACCGCGATCGGCGCACCGACGAAGATGCCCGCAAAAACGATCCCGACGACGAAGAACAGCAGGATCGGCAGATATTGGGCGGCAACATCGGACATGATCGGCGACAAGCTTTCCCTGGAGGCGCGATGCAGGCGCGGCCTTCTGCGCCGCGTTCTAGGCCCGCGCGCCGGGCGGAGCAAGGCAGCGATTGCCGCGGATACCGTGCCGGCGATGCAGGTAATGCAGCCGCGACATCGGGCGGCATGACGCGGCGATCCGATGGCGATACCAAGCAGCGCGATGCCGCGCCGCACTTCACCCGCCGATGCCGAAGGCATCGAAACCGCCGACGATCTCGAAACGATCGTCCAGGACAAGCGCGAGGGCTGGCGCGCCAACGGTGCCAAGGCGCGCCGGCGCCAGCGACGCTACAAGAAGTTGCTCACCCAGCAATTGATCAAGCTGGTACCGGCGGCCGCCACAGACGACGCCGACCCCTTCGACGAACTGCCGTAAGCCGCCGGCTTACTGGTCGTCGGGATCCAGATAGCCGAACGGGTCGGTTTCCGCCGGCTTCGTCGGCAGCGGCGGGCGCGGCAGCGGTTCGGCGCGGTTGGCGGCATTCCACAAAAAGCTCGCCATGATCACCGCGGCCTGGCGCAGGTCGGCCGGACGCAGGTGATCGAAGGTGTCGACGTCGCTGTGGTGGGTGCGGCTGTCGTAATCGGGGGTGTCCTGGATGAACTGGAAGCCGGGGATGCCGATGCTCTGCAGACAGACATGGTCGGTTCCGCCAGTGCGGCTGGCGACGACGGCGCTCGCCCCCATCGGGCCGAAGGGTGCCAGCCATGACCGGAAGATCGGCGCGAGCGCCGGATTGCCCTCCGTGTGGATACCGCGAATCTTGCCGCTGCCATTGTCGAGGTTGAAATAGGCGGTGAGTTCGCCGAAGCCGGCCTTGGGCGTGATCGGGTAACGATATTGCCAACCGCGCTCGGCGTTGAACGGCGGCGCCGGGGCCGGGTCCGCCGGGCGCGAAGCCAGGTGACGATCGATAAAGGCAAGGCTGCCGAGCAGGCCCTGTTCCTCGCCCGACCACAGCGCAAAGCGGATACTGCGCTTCGGCGCGATGCCGATGCCGGCAAGAATGCGCGCTGCCTCCATCACCACCGCCGAACCGGCGGCGTTGTCGGTGGCGCCATCGGCAGCGACCCAGGAGTCGAGGTGCGCTCCGGCCATGACATAGCCGGCCTTCGGATCGCGGCCCGGGATTTCGGCGATGACGTTGTTGGCCCGCGTGTCTTCGGCGTGGAAGGTGACGCGGGTATCGATTTCCAGCGTCACCGGCTCGGCGCCCCTGGCGAGCCGAGCGAGACGGCGATAATCCTCGGCCGCCATCTGGATGCCGGGCACCTTGCGCTGATCGGCGACGCGATAGCCATTGCCCTCGCCCGAAACGAGACCGCCGTCGCGATAGGATCTGGAAACCCAGGCCCTCGCCCCTTCGGCGGCGAGGAACGCATCGAGTGCTCGCGAGAAATCGGCACGCTCGACATTGCGTGCGACGCGAGCACTGTCGGTGACCTGCGGTTCATATTTGTCGAGCTTGGCGATTTCTTCCGACGTCATGCGCTGGAAGGCGGCTTCCTTCGGCTCGTCGCTGTCACCAGGCAGGCTGACCAGCACGATCTTGCCGGCCAGCTTGCCGCGCCAGGTGGCGAAATCGCGCTGCCGTTTCATCACCGCGACGACGATGGGGGCAGTGACGGCGCTGCCGGTGCCGGGGGTCCAGGCAACCGGGATGGCGGTCAACGGCAACACGCGCGGTCAGACCATGCGCACCGCAACATGGTCGATCGACCAGCCGCGACCGAATTCGAAGGGTTCGAGGTGGACGTTGGCAAGGCCCCATTGCCGGAACCGCCCCTGCGTCCAGCTTTACGCCGCGCGCATGGCCGGCGAATTGGTCATGCGGCCACCGATACGATCGGTCAGGTGCGCCACCGTCTCCACGACTTCGCCATGGTTCATGCCGGCGTCAATGATTTTCGCCAGCACGGCGGGATCGGGAGTATCGTCGGCATGGGCTGCCACCGGCAGCAGCAGCAGGGCGAAAGCCATCAGACGCATGTATTTCCCCTTGTTGGTACGGCGCGCCGGGCTCAGCGGATGGCGCCGGCGACGATCTTGTGCAGCTTCGACTGGATGAAATTGTTGCCGGCGATCATTTCCCGGCGCGCGACCATGGCATCGCCGCCGCGGAAATCCGAAACGAAACCACCGGCTTCCTTGACCAGCAGGATGCCGGCGGCGACATCCCAGTGCGACAGATGGCTTTCCCAGAAACCATCGAAGCGCGCCGCGGCGACCCAGGCGAGATCGAGTGCGGCGGCACCGAAGCGGCGGACGCCGGCGACTTCGGGCATCACGGCTTCAAGGACACTGCTGAATTCGGCGCGGCTGCCATGGCCACGATAGGGAATGCCGGTGGCAATGACGCAATCGCCAAGCTCGCGGCGGGCGGAAACGCGCAGCCGGCGATCCGACAGCCAGGCGCCGCGGCCCTTTTCGGCCCAGAAGCTTTCGCCGGTCAGCGGCTGGTGGATCAGCCCGGCGACGACCTCGCCATCGATTTCGGCGGCGATCGAGGTGCAGAAATGCGGCATGCCGTGCAGGAAATTGGTGGTGCCATCAAGCGGATCGACGATCCAGCGGGCGCGTCCGTCGCCCGGCTTTTCGCCGGCTTCCTCCAGCAACAGTCCCCAATCGGGCCGGGCATGGGCGAGGATTTCGACGATGGTCTTTTCGGCTTCGCGATCGGCATTGCTGACAAAGTCCGACGGCCCCTTGCGGCTGACCTGCAGGGCATCGACTTCGTTGAAGTCGCGGCGCAGGCGGGGTGCGGCCTTGCGCGCGGCCTTTTCCATGATGGTGATGAGCGAACTATGGGCAACCATGAGCGATCCTGAAGGGGCGGGCAGCGTCGCGGACGACATTGCAGCAACGAGGCTGCAGCGGCCGCAGCGGCGGGCACGGCGACGATGTGAAAGAACACGCAGTCGTCTACTGCGTCTCGCCGGCTTTGCCAAACCGGCGCTCGTCGCGCGGATTGCCTGCGGACCGGCGTGTTTCAGCGCACTCGCTTCAGATACGGCATCACGTCGATGTTGCGATAGCCGGGCGTGAGGCTGGCGAGGTGCCGCAACCAGAACCCGTGCCCGCCGCCATAGACGACGAGGACTCGCGCCGGCGTGGAGCCGCCGGGCGGGGCGATCTGCATCAGCTTGCCGAAGATCTTGGCGTTGCGCAGGAACCACATGGCATTGCGGTCGGCACCGGTCTGGGTGTCGCGATCGCCGATGGTCAGCATGCCGTAATAGCTGTCGTTGTTGCCCCAGATACCGGCCGGATCGTTCACCCGCTGCAGCAGCTGGCCGACGGTGCTGGTCTTCTGGGCGGCTTCGAAGGCTTTCAATCCGGCCGCCGACGGCGCGTTCAGCGCCCGAAGCGCGCGGCCGTTTCCTGAACCTTGTCATAGGGGTAATAATCCGGCTCGCCTGCGGACGTCTGTTCGTCGATGCCGTACACGGCGGTCAATCCGGCAAGCTTTGCAGTACGATAGCCGATCTGCACGATTTCGTTGGGAACTGTCGCCAGCATTTCGGCATCGAACCTAGCGAACTCGGCAATCGTCAAGTCCGGCTGCCTGCTCTCCATCTCGACCATCACATGCGTCGGCCGAAAGCCAAGCAGCGCCTTGGCAACGCGATCGAGTTCCTGCTGGCGAACCGGGGTCAGCACCGATTCCGCCTGCATGTTGTTGGTATCCATCCCCGGGTTGCCGAAGTGATAGCTGCCCAGCACCATCACCTCGACCCGCGGTGGCGCAGCCGAGGCGGCAGCCGCGGCCAGCAACCAGAGACCGGCCAACCAGTTTTGAAATTGCATCGACAACCCCGACGCATTGCTTGACTAAGACACTATGACGGCGGCCCGCGGTGTCAAGCCGTCAAGACCAGCCGAGGGCGGGACCGAACGCTGCGACCCCTGCCCCGGCGCCGCCTTCATGGTCCCAGACGGCGCGGACAACGGCAATGAAATCCGCGCCTGCCGCGATCAGCGGCGCGGCGTTTTCCGGGAAAATGCCACCGATGGCGACGCAGGGCAGCTGGCTGATCGTCGTCCACCAGCCGAGGATTTCCGGCGCCGGGCGGTAGTGGCTGGGCTTGGTGGTGGTATCGTAAAAGGCACCGAAGGCGACATAATCGACGCCGTCCTCGCCGGCTTCCATGGCGAGGTGGCGGCTGTCGTGGCAGGTGCGGCCGATCTGGGCATCGCGGCCGAGCAGCGCGCGGGCGTCGGCAATGCTGCCGTCCGACTGGCCGAGGTGGA
>JBBQWE010000084.1:0-12113 GCA_038210855.1 Sphingomonadales bacterium
TGACCACCGATATCATGGCGATGCCGCTGCTTTGGGTGGTGCCGCTCGGCCTCTATCTGCTCACTTTCGTGCTGGCATTCGGCGATTCCGGGCCGCGGTTGACTCGGATCGCCGTGGCGATGTCACCGCCGGCGCTGCTCCTGGGTGGCGGCTGGGCCTGTTTTCAGGCCGGCGCCGAAGTCGGCACGGCGTTTGCCGTCATCGGGCTGGCGCTGCTGTTCCTCGTTGCGTTGGCGCTGCATGGCACGCTGGCCACCGAACGCCCGCCTGCCGACCAGCTGACCGATTTCTATGTCTGGCTGTCGGTCGGCGGCGCTGCTGGCGGGGTGGTGTGCGCGCTGGTGGCGCCGGTGCTGTTCGATTGGCCCTATGAACATCCGCTGCTGCTGCTGGCGGCGGCGTGGGTGATGCCGGCGGCGGTGCCGCGGCTGTTGCAGCCGATGTGGCGACGGCCGGCGGTTGCCGCCGCGCTGGTGGTGGCGGCGCTCGCCGTGTCGGCGATCGCGGCGCTGCGGCTGGGGATCGAACCGATCACCGGCGTCGCGGTGCCGCGCGCTTCGCTGCTGGTCCTGGCGGCGGCGATCTACCTTGCCGCAGTCAGTGCGATCGGCCGCCCGGCGATGTTCACCGCGCTGTTCGGTGTGCTGATCCTGACATTGGGTGGCTGGGGCCAGCTGAAGCTGTCTGCGGCAGGAGCGCACCACCGCAGTTTCTTCGGCGTCTATACCGTCAAGGACCAGGGCGCGTCGCGATACCTGCTGCACGGCACGACGCTGCACGGCCAGCAGGCGCGGGTACCGGCGCTGGCGACGGTGCCGATGACCTATTATGCGCCGCAAAGCGGAGTCGGGCTGGTGTTCGGTTCGGCGCCGGCGCTGTTCGGCGATGCGGCGAGGATGGCGTTCATCGGCCTCGGTACCGGAACGCTCGCCTGCTATCGCCGGCCGGGGCAGGAATGGACGGCGTTCGAGATCGACCCGCTGGTCGTCGATCTGGCGCGCAGCCGCTTCACCTATCTGGCGCAATGCGCGCCGCGGATGCGGATCGTGCTCGGCGATGCGCGGCTCACCGTGGCGGCGGCGCCGCCGGCAGCCCTCGATGCGCTGGCCGTCGACGCTTTTTCCTCGGATGCGATCCCGCTGCACCTGCTCACCCGCGAGGCGTTCCGGGTCTATGGCGGCGCGCTCAAGGCCGATGGCGTGCTTCTTGTTCACATTTCCAACCGCTTTCTCGATCTTGAACCGGTGATCGCCGCGATCGCTCGCGCCGAAGGCTGGCAGGCGGTGGTGCGCGAATACAAGCCCGATCGGCGGCAGCCGCGCGGCCAGGTCTTCGCTGCCTCGACATGGATCGCGCTCAGCCGCTCGCCGGCGCGGATCGCTTCGGTGGCCGAACTGGGGCGGACTCCGGCCGGGCGCGGCTGGCGGCCGTTGCGCCCGCGTGGGCGTGTCCCGGCGTGGCGCGACGATTTCGCCAGCGTGCTGCCGGTATTGAAACCCTTGCAGCGCGCCGGGCTGTACCAATAAGGCGCTTGCCACAGGCTTCGGGCCGCCATCGGCAGGCTGCGGTGAATTAACAGTCGCCGTGCGGTTTCCCTCGGCCGGCGCTGCCCCTATATCGAAGCCATGAGCATCGATCCCGCCACCATCTTCTACGCCGATACCGATCTCGATCCGGGCCGCACCGAACGGCTGGTCGCCGACGCGCTGCAGGGCTGCGACGACGGCGAACTCTATCTGCAATATGCCACATCCGAGAGTTTCTCGTTCGACGACGGCCGGTTGAAGGCAGCGACGTTCGATACCACCAAGGGCTTCGGCCTGCGCGGCGTTGCCGGCGAGATGACTGCCTTCGCCCATGCCAACGAGCTTTCGGACGCCGCCATTGCCCGTGCCGCCGATACCATCCGGGTGGTCCGCGAAGGGCGTCAAGGGCCTTTGGGCGGCACCATGGCGCTGGCGCCGCAGCGCACCAACGCGCGGCGCTATACCGACGCCAGCCCGCTCGACGGGATCGGCTTTGCCGACAAGGTCGCGCTGATGCAGCGCATCGATGCGGCGGCTCGGGCGCGCGATCCGCGCGTCGTCCAGGTCTCGGCTTCGCTGCTCGGGTCGTGGACGGTCGTCGAGATCATTCGCGCCGATGGCCAGCGGGTGCGCGACGTGCGGCCGCTGGTGCGGCTGAACGTCCAGATCGTCGCCGAAAAGGACGGGCGCCGCGAAACCGGCTTCCATGGCCTTGGCGGTCGCTATCTCTACGACGGCCTGTTCGCTGCCGAAGCCTGGGAAGACGCCATCGATGTCGCGCTGGCGCAGGCGCTGGTCAACCTCGATGCCGTGGCGGCACCGGCCGGCTAGATGAACGTCGTGCTCGGCCCCGGCTGGCCCGGCATCCTCCTCCACGAAGCCATCGGCCATGGCCTGGAAGGCGATTTCAACCGCAAGGGCACCAGCGCCTTTTCGGGCCGCATCGGTGAACGCGTCGCGGCGCCGGGTGTCACCGTTGTCGACGATGGCGCCATCGACAATCGCCGCGGCAGCCTGACCATCGACGATGAAGGCACGCCGACCCAGCGCACCGTGCTGATCGAGGACGGCATCCTGAAGGGCTATATGCAGGATCGGCTCAACGCCCGGCTGATGGGCGTTGCTGCCACCGGCAACGGCCGTCGCGAAAGCTATGCCCATGCGCCGATGCCGCGGATGACCAACACCTTCATGACCGGCGGCAACGAAGACCCGGGCGAAATCCTGCGGTCGGTAAAGTCGGGCATCTATGCCAAGAGCTTCGGCGGCGGCCAGGTCGATATCACCAGCGGCCCGTTCGTGTTTTCGTGCACCGAGGCCTACCGTATCGAAAACGGCAAGCTCGGCGCGCCGATCAAGGGCGCGACGCTGATCGGCAACGGCCCCGATGTGCTGACCCGGGTTCGGGCCATCGGCAATGATTTCGCGCTGGACGAAGGCGTCGGCATCTGCGGCAAGGGCGGCCAGAGCGTTCCGGCCGGGGTCGGCCAGCCGACCCTGCTGATCGAAGGGCTTACCGTCGGCGGCACGGCGGCCTGAACGGCAACGACAAGGGGGCGGGCATGGAGTTTTTCGACCGCGTTACCGACGAACACGCCGCCTTCATCGCTCGCCAACCGGTGTTCTTCGTGGCGACGGCAGCTGCGGATGCCCGCATCAACCTCAGCCCCAAGGGCATGGACAGTTTCCGCGTGCTGTCGCCGGCGCGGGTCGCCTGGCTCGATTACGGCGGTTCGGGGAACGAGACGCACGCGCACCTTGCCGCCGATGGCCGCATCACCATCATGTTCTGCGCCTTCGACCAACCGGCGCTGATCCATCGCATCTATGGCCATGGCCGCGCCGTGCTGCCGCAGGACGATGGCTGGGGCGCCCTTGCAGCGCATTTCACCATCGAGCGCGGTGTCCGCCAGATTTTCGACATCGCGGTGGACAGCACCCAGGCGAGCTGCGGCTGGGGCGTGCCGCGGCTGGCGCTGGTCGAGGAACGCCAGACGCTGCGCAAATACCACCGGCAGGACGATCCGGTGGCGCGGCTGGCGAAATATCGGGAACGGACGCACAGCATCGACGGCCTGCCGGTCGCGGCGCCGGCCTTCCTGCCCTACGACTGATGGCGCTCGTCACTCTCGCGACGCTGTTCGATCCGATCGAGGCCGAAGTGATGCGATCGGCGCTCGCCGCCGGCGGGATCGAGGCGGTCCTGTTCGACAACAACATCGCTTCGCTGATCGGCAGCGGGCTTTCGGGCGTGCGGCTGATGGTTCTCGACGAGGATGAGACCGCGGCGCGCCTGCTGCTGGCGGATGTTTCCGCAGCCTGAACGGCCTGCCCAAAACGGCGTCACCTTTGCTGCGTTGCCGCAAAAGCGGGCAGGCGTTGCGAGCGCCGGCCGCCGAGACGCCTGCGTGAACCTTCGGCCGTGCATTTGGCATGGCTTGTGCATGACAGATTGGCGGGGCGGGCCGGATTGGCGGCGCAACCCCGGCGGAGGGGTCATGAAACTCATCATCGCAGTGATCAAGCCGTTCAAGCTCGACGAAGTCCGCGAGGCGCTGACGGCTGCCGGGATCACCGGCATGACGGTCAGCGAAGTGAAGGGCTTCGGCCGGCAGAAGGGCCAGACCGAAATCTATCGCGGCGCCGAATACACCACCAACATGATCCCGAAGATCAAGATCGAGACCGTTGTCGACGACGCCATTGCTGCAAAGGTCGTCGAGACCATCCAGCAGGCGGCGCACACCGGATCGATCGGCGATGGCAAGATCTTCGTGACCGACATCGGCCAGGCCGTGCGCATCCGCACCGGCGAAACCAACGAAACCGCGCTGTGACGGCGGAAGGGGGACAGATGAGCTTGTACTTGAACGGGCCCGCGCTGTCGGCGAGAGGGCGGATACCCGCGCTCGCCAGGGTGGCGACCGTCGTCGGCGGCCTGATGCTTTCCGGCAGTGCGCTGGCGGCCGAACTGATCAAGGCACCGACGGTCGAACAACAGGCCACCATGGTCGACAAGGGCGACACGACCTGGATGCTGATTTCGTCGGTGCTGGTGCTGATGATGTCGGTGCCGGCGCTGGCGCTGTTCTATGGCGGCCTCGTCCGCACCAAGAACATGCTCAGCGTGCTGATGCAGGTGTTCATGATCGTCTCGGTGGCGGCACTGGTCTGGTGTTGCTGGGGCTATACCATGGCGTTCACCAGTGGCAGCGAATATGTCGGCGGCTTCGGCAAACTGTTCCTCGCCGGGGTCACCGCCGGCACCTATGCCGCGACCTTTTCCAACAACGTCTACATCCCCGAATTCGCTTTCGTCATCTTCCAGATGACCTTCGCCTGCATCACGCCGGCGCTGATCGTCGGCGCCTTCGCGGAACGGGTGAAATTCTCGTCGCTGATGATCTTTGTCGTCGCCTGGCTGACGATCGTCTATTTCCCGATCGCTCACATGGTCTGGTACTGGGCCGGCCCGGATTTCCTGCCCGATGCCAAGACCGATTACGGCCTGCTCTGGGGCATGGGCGCGCTCGATTTCGCCGGTGGCACCGTCGTCCACATCAATGCCGGCATCGCCGGGCTGGTCGGCTGCCTGATCATCGGCCCGCGCATCGGCTTCCTCAAGGAAGCGACGCCGCCGCACAGCCTTGTCATGACGATGATCGGCGCCTCGCTGCTCTGGGTCGGCTGGTTCGGTTTCAATGCCGGCTCCAACCTCGAATCGAACGGCGTCACCGCACTTGCCTTCATCAACACCTTCGTCGCCACGGCGGCAGCGGCGGTGGCCTGGGCGCTCGTCGAACAGGTCCACCATGGCAAGCCGTCGATGCTCGGCGCGGTCACCGGCGCGGTTGCCGGCCTTGTCGCCATCACTCCGGCGTCGGGTTTCGCCGCACCGATGACGGCGATCGTGCTCGGCCTTGTCGTCTCGCCGGTCTGCTACCTGTTCGTCGCGGTCATGAAGAACAAGCTGAAGTACGACGACACCCTCGATGTGTTCGGCGTGCATTGCATCGGCGGGATCGTCGGCGCGCTCGGCACTGCCATCGTTGCCGATCCGGCGCTCGGCGGGCAGGGCTTCTTCGACTACACGGTCTTCCCGGCCGGGGTCGGGGCCTATGACATGACCGCGCAGTTGATCACCCAGGCCAAGGCCGTGGCGGTGACGCTGGTCTGGTCGGGCGGTGTCTCCGCCGTGCTGTTCTTCCTGCTTTCGAAGACCATCGGGCTGCGGCCGACTGCCGAAGCCGAACGCGAAGGTCTCGACCTCTCCGAATTCGGCGAGCGCGCTTACAATCTGTAGGCGCCGCGCCAACCGGCGTTCCTCCCCAAGGAAACCAACTGGCCCGGAAGGCGACTTCCGGGCCATTTTTTGCGCGCCGTCCTCGCTTGCGGGTCGTTTGCCGGGACTGGCAGGCCCTTTGTCGAAGCGGGCTGGGCAGCCCCGCCGGCGCGTGACATGATGCCGCGATAAAATGTGGGAGGAAAGAAGATGCGTCTGTTGACCTTGCTGGCGGCTGCCGCCGCAACCGCTGTTGCCGCAACCGCTGTACCGCTGGCGGCTGCCGAGCGCCCGGCGGCCGATATCGCCCGCGACGCCTCGCGCATGCCGGCCGATATGGTCGCCTTCGCTGGCATCAGGCCCGGGATGAAAGTCGCTGACATGATTCCCGGCGGCGGCTATTTCACCCGCGTCTTCTCGAACGCCGTCGGTCCCGGTGGCAGTGTCGTGGCCATCATTCCCGCTGCCGCCGAAGCCGCCTATCCCGAACCGTCGAAGGCGATCCGCGGCATGGCAACCACTGGCTGGCCGAATGTCTCGGTGGCCAGCGCGCCGACCGATCCGGCGCTGGCCGCCACGCTCGATGTTTTCTGGACGGCGCAAAACTATCACGATCTGCACAACAGCCTGCCGCCCGAAGGCGTCATCGGTTTCAACAAGGCGGTATTTGCAGCGCTGAAGCCGGGCGGCGTCTATGTCATCGTCGATCATGCCGCTGCCGACGGTTCGGGGCTGGCCGCGACCAACACGCTGCACCGCATCGATCCTGCCGTCATCAAGACCGAAGTCACGGCCGCCGGCTTCAGCTTCGATGGCGAAACGCCGGCCTTGCGCAATCCGGCCGATCCCAAGACAGCCAATGTGTTCGATCCGGCGATCCGGGGTCGCACCGACCAGGTGGTCTATCGCTTCAAGAAGCCTTGAGCGAGCGCCGGCCGGCTGGCAAGGCGGCACCTGAAACCACCCGGGAGCCGCCGAAACATGTCCAGTCTTGTCCTGCTTCGCCACGGCCAGTCGGCATGGAACCTGGAAAACCGCTTCACCGGCTGGTGGGATGTCGGCCTGACCGGGCAGGGCGTCGCCGAAGCCACCGACGCCGGCGCGGCGATGGCGGCGGCGGGACTCGATTTCGATATCGCCTTCACCAGCGTGCAGACCCGCGCCATCAAGACGCTCAACCTGGCGCTGGAAGCGATGGGGCGGCTGTGGCTGCCGGTCACCAAGAACTGGCAGCTGAACGAGCGCCACTATGGCGGGCTGACCGGGCTCGACAAGGCCGAGACGGCAGCAGGCCATGGCGAGACCCAGGTGACGATCTGGCGCCGCAGCTTTGACGTGCCACCGCCGCCGCTGGCACCCGGATCCGAATTCGATCTGTCGGGCGATCGCCGCTATGCCGGCATCGCCATTCCGGCCGCCGAAAGCCTGAAGGACACCGTCGCGCGCGTCCTGCCCTATTGGGAGGCCGCCATCGTCCCCGAACTTCGCGCCGGCAAGCGCGTCATCATCTCCGCCCATGGCAATTCGCTGCGCGCCCTGGTCAAGCATCTGTCCGGCATCTCCGACGCCGATATCGCAGCCGAGGAAATCCCGACCGGCAAGCCGATGGTGTACGAGCTGGACGCCGGGCTGAACGCGATCGGCCGGCGGTATCTGTAGCAGTAGCGGGTCGGTTTTCGGTGCCGGCCGGGCGTCGCTATTTTACATATTTTACGGACTCCAGGATTTTCGGTTTCTGTTCTCCCCCGGCGCGGCGCGACAGGGGCGCGGGGAACAAGCCGGTAACGTATCAGGTTGGGGTGGCTGTAGGACAGAACGTCCGCTGCCACGTCGCAAAAAGGCTCTGACCACTCCAAGTCACTGTTATCGTTGTCGGCGATTCAAGGTCGCCGGTACACGAGCGCCAGTGTCCCACCCAACGCCGGGATGACAGCCCTGTCGATGCGTTGCTGGCGCGACCAGTCGAGGCGCCGCGCGCTGACGGTGATCGGCCCGCGGTCGAAGCGATCGGGGTTGCCGTTGAGCGAATGATAGCCGGCGCCGGCAGTGACGCGGTGGCTGTCGAGCCAGGGGATGCCAGGGTCTCCGCCGATGCCGGCGGTGGCGAGTCCCGCGGCCAGCGCCTCGCCCGGATCGGCGCACAGGCGCGCATAGTCGAGCATCGCCACCGGGTGTTGTCGGGCAAGGCGGCGGGCGAGGTGTTCGACCTTCCACCAATCGGCGGCGGCATGGGCGACGCCGGGGCGGGCCATGTCGGTGCCGAGGCCGGCATCGAATTTGCGCGATCGCCATGAGGCGATGACGTCGGTCGGGTGCCGCCACAGGTGGATGAGGTGGCTTTGGGCGGCAGTGGCGAGCGCCCACGCGCGCGGTCCCGCCTTCGACGAATCGACGACGATCGGCTTGCCGGAAGCGCGGGCGACAGCAGCGAAGATGGCGAGTTGCGGGGCAAGGAAGGCAGCGACTTCGGGGTCGTCCCGAAGGCGATCGACGCGAAAGCCGGCGCGTGCCACCCGGCCGGAGCGAGCCACGGCGATTTCGAGCCTCGCCAGCTCGGCGATTTCGGCCGCACCGATGCCGGCATCGGCGAGCACGCCCTGCCAGAACGGATCGTCGGGCAGGCGAGCCCCGCAACTGCAGGTGATCTGCGCATGCGGCAGCCGCCACAGCACGTGGAATTCGCCGACGGCGACGAATCGCGGCGAGGCGTGCAGCAAACGTTCGACGAGGGTCGAGCCGCTGCGCCCGGAACCGGAAAGATAGAGGAATTCCAAGCGATCCGTCCGATGCACTGCCGGAAAGGCGGCGTCGGGCGGCGCATACCAGCCGGTTCCTTGCTTGCCCATGGCGATTTCGTGACGTTTGCGAGAAGGGTTGCAAAGCCCCATGCAATCGGCGGGTCGCTCTGTTACGGGCGCGGCGATGGGGATCACGCAACCGCGATTCGGGACACTCGACAGCCTGCGCTTCCTCGCCGCCGCGCTGGTGCTGGTGCAGCATCTTTTCGAAGGCCGGCCGGGGTGGATTGCCGACCATATCGTGTCGCTCGGCCCCGGTGTTGCCGGCGTGGCGCTGTTCTTCTTCATCAGCGGCTATGTCATCCCGCTTTCGGTGGGGCGGGGGCTGCAGGTGGCGCCGTTTCTGGCGCGGCGGCTGTTCCGCATCTATCCGCTGTATCTTGCGGCGCTGCTGCTGTTGCTGATCGGCGGTGAAACCGGCCTGCTGCCGCGCTGGTCCGACATGGGAAGCGCGTCGCCGTGGCGCTGGGCGGCGAACCTGCTGCTGATCCAGGATTTCGTCGGCCAGCCGGCGTTCCTGGGGGTCAGCTGGACGTTGATCATCGAACTGGCGTGGTATGCCCTGTTCGCGGCGACCCTGCTGCGCTTCGGGCCGCGGGCGCCCGATTTGCTCGACCGGGCGGCGCCGGCACTGCTGCTGCTGGCGGCAGCGGCTTCGCTGGCGCTCGCGGTCCGGCTGCCGCTCGGCCGGCCGACGATGATCTATGCAGCGATCCTCGGCTATCAATGTTTCCGCCATGGCCGCGGCGAGATTTCGGGCGCCCGGCTGGTGCAATCGGTCGCGGTGTTCGCCGGCGTGACGCTGGTGACGACGGCGGTGGCTTTCGGGGTCTTTCGTCACCCGCACATCACGCTGGCGCAGGCGATGGGGCCATGGCTGCTGGCGACCGCCGTCTTCGTCGGCGTCGTCACCGTGCCGGCGCTGCGCGATGCGGCGCTGCTGTCGCGGGGGCTGCTGCCGCTGCTGGGGGCGGGAAGCTATTCGCTCTACCTGCTGCATCCGATCGGCATCGCGGCAGCGGAGACGCATTTTGCGGAAAGCTGGCGGCTGCCGGCGGCGCTGGCACTCACCGCGCTGCTCACCATCGCCGGTTATCGCGGCATCGAACGGCCCGGCATCGCCGTCGGCCGCCGCGTCGCCCGCCGGCTGGTGCCGGCGGAATGAAGACGTCGTCCGTCGCCCCGGAAGCTCCGGTGCCGGTGCCGGCGGCGGCCCCGGCGGCGGCCCCGGCGGCCCCGGCGGCGGCCCCGGCGGCGGCCGCGCGCGGGGGGCGACTGGCCTGGCTCGATGCGGCGCGCGGGCTCGGCATCATCCTGGTCGTCATCGGCCATGCGCTGGGCGGCCTGATCGATTCGCCGCTGGGGGCAGGGGTGCCATGGCTGCGCAGCTGGTTCTTCGCCATCTACACCTTCCACATGCCGCTGTTCTTCCTGGCGGCCGGCGTGCTGGTCGATGCCCGGCTGGACCGCGATGCGGGCGGCTTTCGCGACAGCCTGTGGCGCAACATCGCCTGGCCCTATTTCCTGTGGTCGGTGATCCAGTTCACCCTGATTCACAACCTTGGCGCGCTGGTGAACACGCCGGTCGATCGATACTGGCCGATCATTTTTTCGTTGCCGTGGAAGACGGTTTCGCAATTCTGGTTCCTGCACGCGCTGTTCCAGTTGCACCTGCTGTCGTGGCTGTCGTGGCGGCGGTTGGGGCCGGCGGCGTTCCTGCTGCTGATGCTCAGCCTGAAACCGCTCGCCGGGCTGGTGCCGATGCCCGATGTCATCCGCCTCGCTGCCAACCAGGCGCCCTATTACGGGCTGGGCGTCGTCATCGGCACGGCCGGGCTGGCGCGGGCCTTTGTCGATCGATCGGCGGCGTTCCGGCTGGCGCTGCTGCCGCTGGCGGCGGTGCTGGTGGCGGTTGCGGTGGCGCATGCCGCGACGGTGCGTCCCGATATCGATCCGGTGACGGCGCGCGCCGCCGGGCTGGCCAACATCGCCTGGTCGCCGGAACTGCTGCCGGCGGCGCTGGCCGGCACGGCGGCGGTGATCGCACTGGCCAGCCTCGCCGGCGGTTGGCTGGCGGCGGCGCTGGCGTTTCTGGGCCGGCGATCGATGGCGATCTTCATCCTGCACATCATGGGCGTGGCCGGCACGCGCATCATCGCCGGCCGGCTGGGGCTGGCCGACCCGGCGGTACTGTTGGTGCTGACGGTCGGCATCGGGATTGCGGGACCGCTGGTGGCCTATGCGCTGATCGATCGCGTCGGCTGGGTGCGACGCCTGGGCCTTGGTTGATGCAGCGCTTCATCATCAACGGCAAGTTCCTGCGGGCGCCGATGACCGGGGTGCACCGGGTGGCGGCCGAATTGACGCGAGGGCTGGCGCGGCTGGCCGAGGCCGGCGATCCGGCAGTGGCCGGCATGGCGTTCGAACTATGGCATCCGCACGATGCCCGCGATGTGGCGGCACTGGGGATGCCGACGCGTCGGCTGGCGCCGTTCACGCATATCCCCTGGGAACAGCTGACGCTGCCGTTGCGCAAGGGCGACGCGACGCTGGTCAATCTGTGCAACATCGGTCCGGCGCTGGCCCGCGACGCGGTGACGATGATCCACGACACCCAGGTCCAGCAGACCCCCGAAAGCTACAGCCGCGCCTTTCGGGCCTGGTATCACGTCATCCAGCCGGCGTTTGCGCGTCGGCATCGGCGCATCCTGACGGTTTCGGCGTTTTCCGCCGATGCCATCGCCGCGGCCGGGCTGGTGCCGCGCAACGCCATCACCGTCATCCACAACGGCGTCGATCATGTGCTGGCGACCCCTGCCGATGCCGGCGTCGTCGCCAGGCTGGCGCTGACCCCGGGCCGCTATGTCGTCGCGCTGGCATCGGTGCAGGCGCACAAGAACATCGCCGTGCTGCTGCGCGCCTTTGCCCGCGCCGAACTGGCCGGGGTGACGCTGGTGCTGGTCGGCGGCACCGGGCGCGAGGCCTTTGTCGCCGCCGGGCATGCGGTGCCGCCGGGCGTGGTCTTTGCCGGCCGGGTCGGCGATGCCGAACTGCGCGGGCTGTACGAAGCGGCGGCGTGTCTTGCCTTTCCATCGACGACGGAGGGGTTCGGCCTGCCGCCGCTGGAGGCGATGCTGGTGGGTTGCCCGGCGATCGTCGCACCGTGCGGCGCGCTGCCGGAAGTTTGCGGTGGCGCGGCGCTGGCAGTGCCGCCCGATGACGTCGCCGGCTGGGCCACGGCGATCGCCCGGATCGTGGCGGACGATGCCGGACGCGCCGCGACGGTGGCCGCCGGGCGCCGCCATGCCGGCCATTTCACCTGGGACCGGGCAGCACGTTGCCTTGCAGCAACGCTTCGCAACCTTTGATGCGGCGCACAAAGCATTCACCCCGGTTTCTTCAAACTGAAATATTTGACGCGGTATAGGGTCGGATACGCAGTCGAACGTTCGGCTGCGCTGCAATGTAACGTGAGCGGGGCGATGCGTCGGACCGGAGGGCATTATC
>JBBQWE010000085.1:0-12032 GCA_038210855.1 Sphingomonadales bacterium
TGGCGAGCGCCGCGGGTGACATCGCCGTCAACGCCGGCAGCGGCCTGACGATCGGCACTGCGACGGCGCTCGCCGGCAATGTCTTCGTGCAGGGTGACGGCAGCATCCCCCCGGCGCCGAGCACCGGCGACAGCGATCCGGCCTTTGGCGGCGCGCTGCTGGCGGCGCCCGGCAGCGCCGGCCGCATCGGCATCGTCGTTGCCGACCTGGCGCAGATCGCCAGCGTGACCACCGGCACTGCGCTGGCACCCGGCGGCACAGGCATCGATATCGTCGCCGGCCGCGCTGCGATCGCCAGCGCCACTGCGCAGAACGGCGGCATCGCCATCGCCACCGGCGATGCGGCGGGCACCGGCGCGCTGCGGATATTCACTGCCACCGCCAGCGATGCAATCACGCTGACCAAATCGGGCGGCAGTGGCAATTTGGTCGCCACCACCATCGCGGCGGGTTCGGCAGCGGGCGCCAGCGGCGGCGTCATCATCGCCAGCGACACCGATGTGACGGTATCCAGCCTGACCGCGGTTGCCGGCAATGTCGAAGTGTCGGCCTTCCGCAACATCGGGCTGGGCAGCGCGACGCTGGCGGGAACCGGTGCGACATTCGCCGCCGCCGCGACCACCGGCGGTATCGTTGCCGATACCATCGACGGCACCGGCGACATCGGCCTGACCGCGAGCGGCGGCGCCCCCGGCGGCGGTGCGAGCTATGCCAGCGACATCACAATCGGCCGCATCACCGCCAGCAGCGGCAGCATCGCGCTGGCGGCGGCGCAGGGCGCGATCACACTGCTCGGCGCGCCGGGCGGCAGCATCCCGGCGATCGATGCCGGCGCCGGCGTGACCATGACGGCACGCGGCGACATCACCATCGTCGACGGCGATGCCGCGACGGCAAGCGTGCTGGCGCGGACCGGCGATATCGCCGCAACATCGACGACCGGCAGCATCCGCGGAACGACGTTGCTTGCCATCAGCGGCGCGTCGCGCCTGGCGTCGATCGGCGCCGGCAGCAGCGGCGCGACGCTGGCGCTGGGTGGCGAAACCCTGATCGGCAGCCTCTCCAGCACCGGCGATATCGCGATCTCCGATACCGGCATCGGTGTCGGCGGAAGCAGTTTCCTGCGCCTTGGCGCGGCGACGAGCAGCGGCGGCAGCATCGCCATCGCGGCGCGCGAACTAACCGGGCTGCCGATCGGCGACGCTGGCGTTATCCCCGCCTTTGCCGCGCCGAGCTTCACGGCGACCCTTGGCTCGGTCAGCCTCGATGCGGCCGATGCGATCCAAGCGAGTGCCATCACGGCCGGCAGCGCGGTCAACCTGATTTCCGGCAACAGCATCGCGGTCGGCGGCCTCGTCGCCGGCGGGGCAGTGCTCGCCGATACCGCGACGCTGTGGCTGGGCAGCGCCAGCGGCGGCTCGCTGGCGCTGCGTGCGGACGCTGCCGCCGGCAGCGACGGCGATGCGCTGACGCTGGCCGGCTTCGGCGCTGTCGACCTGACGGTCAACGCCGATACGTTGCGCACGATCGCCGTCACCGCGTCCGAACTGGCGCAGATCGGCACCATCACCGCCGGCCCGGCCGGCACCGCGACCGTCAGCGCCGCCAACGTGGCGGCAGGCGGCGCCGCTACCGTCACCATCACCGCCGGGCGGACGACGATCGCCGATGCCCGGGTCAACAACGGCGGGCTGGCGGTGAGCACCACCGGCACGACGCGCGGGGTTCCGCTTGCCGCCGCCGGCGCGCTGAACATCGAAACCGCCACGGTTGCCACCGGTGTGCGGATCGCAAAGGCGGGCGGCATCCTGCCCGCCGGCAGCACCGCCACCATCAACGAACTGCGCATCGGAAGCCTGGTCGCCGGCACCACCGCCGGCGCTGTCGGCGGCATCGCCATCACCAGCAACACCGATGTCGACGCCGCGAGCATCACGGCGACGCGCGGCAACGTCACGATCACCGCGGCGCGCAACATCGACCTGGTGACCACGATCGTCAGCGGCAGCACCGCCGGCGTCGGCGCGACCTTCACCGCGACAGCGACCAGCGGCAACATCCGATCGAACCTGTTCACTGGCACCGGCAATGTCACGCTGCTCGCCGGCAACGACATCGGCTTGACCGACACCAACGTCACCGAGCCGGGATCGACCTTCGCCGCCACCGCGACGAGCGGCAACATCACCTCGGGGGTGCTGCAGGTCGCTGGCAATGTCGCGATGATTGCGGGCAACGATATCGAGCTTGCCGATACGCGCGTCACCGGTGCCGGATCGGCATTTACCGGCACCGCGGGCAACGACATCGTCTCGGCCCTGTTCGCCGGCACCGGCAATGTCACGCTGCTCGCCGGCAACGACATCGGCCTGACCGACACCAGCGTCACCGGGCCGGGATCGACCTTCGCCGCCACCGCGACGAGCGGCAGCATCACGTCTGATGTTTTCGCCGGCACCGGCGCCACCGCGTTGCGCGCCGGAACCTTCATCGCGCTGACCGACACCGGCGTCAGCGATGATGGCGCCAGCTTTACCGCCATTGCGGATACCGGCGCGATCACGTCGGTGACACTGGCGGTTGCCGGCGACACCAGCCTGCTTGCCGCCACCAACATCGTGCTCGGCACCACGACGATCGCCGGTACCGACGCCGGCTTCGAGGCAACCGCCACCAGCGGCAGCATCACGTCGGCGACCTTCACCGGAACCGGCGATGTCACGCTGGTCGCCGGTACCGACATTGCCCTGACCGATACGCAGTTCAGCGGCGCGGGAGCGACATTTGCCGCCACGGCGCAGAACGGCGGCATCACGTCGGGCATCCTCGCCACTGCCGGCAACACCGTCCTGCTTGCCGCAACCGATATTGCCCTGACCGATACCGCCATCACAGGCGCCGGATCGACCTTCACCGCCACGGCGACCGCCGGCGGCATCACCTCGGGCGTTTTCACCGGCACCGGCGATGTCACGCTTGTCGCCGGCACCGCGGTCAACCTGACGAACACCGGCGTCAGCGGCGCCGGTTCGACCTTCGTCGCCACCGCCGGCACCGCCCTCACGTCGGGCATCCTCGCCGTCGCCGGCAACACGACCCTCGTCGCCGGTACCGACATCACGCTGACCACGACAACGATTACCGGCACCGGCTCGACCTTTGCCGCCACCTCGACCACCGAAGACATCGTGTCGGGCAGCTTCACCGGCAGCGGCAATGCCGCCTTCACTGCCGACGGCGACATCACGCTGACCACGACGACCATGACCGGCACCGGCGCGACGATCACCGCCACTGCCGGCGGCAGCATCACCTCCGCGACCATTGCCGGCACCGGCAACGTCACGCTGACGTCGCAAGGCACCATCGCCCTTACGTCGACATCGGTAACCGACGGCGGCGCGACCATCTCGGCAAGCGGTTCGAACATCGTCTCCGACACGATTTCGGGCACCGGCGATGTGACGCTGACAGCGGTCGGCACCATCGACCTGACCTCGACGACGGTATCGGGCACCGGCGCGGCGATCACCATCGATGCCGGCGGCGACATCGAATCCGAAACGATCGCCGGCACCGGCAACGTCACGGTAACGTCGCTTGCCAACATCGATCTCGGGTCGACGACAGTGACCGGCGCCGGCGCGGCAATCACCGTCGATGCCGGCGGCAGCATCACTTCCGACACCATCGCCGGCACCGGCAATGTCTTGCTGACTGCGGTGCAGGATATCGGCCTCACATCGACCAGTGTGACCGACGCGGGCGCCGCGATCGGCGTCAACGCCGGCGGCATCGTCACTTCCGGCACCATCGCCGGCACCGGCAATGTCGCGATCATCGCGCAGGCCGGCATCGACCTCGGCTCGACAAGCGTGACCGATGCCGGCGCGACCATCACCGTCACCTCCACCAACAGCAGCATCGACGCCGATACGATCACCGGCACCGGCAATGTCTCGATCGCCGCGCGGATCGACATCCAACTCGGCACTACGACGATCTCCGGCGGCGGCGCGACGTTCGCTGCCACCGCGGCCACCGGCAGCATCACCTCGGCCGGACTGGCCGGCACCGGCAACGCGACGCTGATCGCGGCGCGGGATATCGATCTCGGCACCGTCGGCATCAGCGGCGGCACGCTGGTGGCGACCGCGGCGCGCGGCGGCATTTCGGGCAGCGGCAGCTTCGTCGTCAACGGCGATGTCACTCTGACGGCCGAAGGCGGGCAGATCGCCGGCGAGACCATCGCCAGCGATATCGCGCTGGCAGATGTCCGGTCGATCGCCGGCGCCCTGACCATCGCCACGCTGCGCGGCAATGTGCGCGGCAATGCCGCGCTGACCTCGATCAGCGGCGTCGCCATCGACAATGTTACCGCTCAGAGCATCGGCCTGACGGTGCGCGGCGAAGGCGTCATCGGCGACCTTGCCGCCGCCGGCAACATCGCCATCACCGGCGGCACCGTGCGGCTGCGCAACGCCACCAGCACCGCCGGCACGATCACCGCGAACACCGATGTCATCACCGGCCTGTCCGGCGGCAGCGACGTCGGCAGCAACGCCGGCCCGGTGCTGGCAGCGGGCGGCAACGTCACCATCCGCGCCGGCGACGTGCCGGGGCTGGTCCCGGGCGGCACCATCGCGCGCGATGTCGAAGTCGCCAGCATCACCGCCGGCGGCAGCATCGCTGTCAACGCCGATGCGATCGCCATCGGCAATGCATCGGGCAGCAGCATCGGGATCGACGCCGGGCGCGCCCTGCGTCTCGACACGGCGACGACGGCCGGCGCCATCGCGTTGATCGGCGGGGTTGCTGCACCGGCATCCAGCGGCGGCATTCCGGTCGAAGGTTTCGGCGGTGCCAATCTGGTCGCCAGTGGCAGCGCCGGCCGCATCACGGCGACGGTCGTCAATGCAGCGCAATTCGGCACCGTCAGTGCCGGTACGGCGGCGATCGACAGCACCACCAATATCATCACCATCACCGCAGCCAACGCCGGCATCACCTCGCTGGCCGCCAACAACGGCAGTGCCAGCGTCACCGCCACCGGTACGGCCGCCGACACCCGGCTTACCGTCGGCACGGCGACGGCAACGACCAATTTGATCCTTTCGGTACCCGCCGGCACCCTTACCCTGGGCAGCGCCACGGCGCGGCGCATCTCGCTGACCGGTCGCGATATCGTCATCGGCGGTCCCGTCCGCAGCGACGATCTGCTGGTCGCCGTCAGCGCCGGCACCACCACGGCGCGCATCGGCGACTTCACCCCGGAGAGCAGCGGCGCGGCCCCGGCGGCGCAGTTCAGCCTGTCGGCGGCCGAGGTCAACCAGTTGAACGGTGATCGGGTGACGATCGATGCCACCGCTGCCGGCGCCGGCATCACCACCACGGTCGGCAACCTGCTGCTCGATGGCGACACCGGCGACACGCGCTTCGCGCTGCTCGGGCTCGGCCGCATCAGGCTGGCCGGTGCCTTCGGCGATGCAGCGCCGGCGGCGCCGCTGGTCAGTGCGACCGGCGGCCTGCCGCGCACGGTACAGCTCGGCGGGACGGACACGGCGCCGCTCGGAATTGCGGCAATCGCCGCCGGTACCGGGCTCGCCAGTCGCATCGAAGCCATCGTCACTCCGACAGGCGGTCCGTCGATCACCCTGCCCAGCGGCGTGCTCGATCTGCGCGCCCGCATGGTGCTGTTCGGTTCGCAGGCCAGCTTCGATCGGCTGGCGGCGCTTGGGCTCGGCGGCGGCATCAACGACACGGTCATCGACAACATCGCGCGCGAGCTGGTCTCCAACCCCGGCTCGCCGCTCTACACCGGCGGCACGCTCGGCTCGCGCACCTTCCTGACCGCCAACCAGCTGACGCTGAACTATCGCGACCTGGCGCTGTTCCAGAACTCCGGCAACCAGGCCAGCGCTGCCGGCATCGCGCTCGGCACCGCCAACCCGCTGCAATCGGTCGCGACGCTGGCGCTGACCCTCAACAGCGGCGGCAGCGCGGTACCCAGCAATGCCTTTGCAGCGTTCGGCACGGTCAACGGCTTCGTCAATCGCACGGTTGCCGTTCTGCCGGCCGCGGTGGTCAGCTTTGCCGAAGGCACCGGCGGCACCCGCGTCATCCGGCTGGTGCTGGCCAATTCCCGGCTGAACGGCTGCGTCGTGGGTTCGCCGGATCGCGGCTGCCTCATCCAGGATATTCCGCCGCCACAATTGCGCATTCTCGATGAACGCAACCTGCAGTTGTTCGATGCCAGTGTCGACCTGACGGTGCCGTTCAACCCGCTTGTCGGCACCAACAACGAAACCCTGATCGGCGATATCACCACGACCGGTGCTGCCGAATGTCAGGTGCCGAACACCCCCGGCTGCCCGGTGCAGGAGCCCCGCCCATGATGACCGGACTGGAAATGCGCGGGCCGGTAGCGACCCGATGGCGGCGCGCCGCTCGCCTCGCGGCCCTCATCGGTGTCGCGCTGCCGGTGGCGGCGCTTGCTGCCCAGGCGCTGCCCGAAAGCCTGTCGCTGGGCCGCGATGCCAATGGCGAACGCTGCACCGCGGCGCGCAATTGGCAGCAGCTGACCGCCGGCATCGGTTACGCCGGCGACCAGGGCCACAGCATCAATTGCGGCGGCGTCGCGGCGGCACGTGCGCAGGGCTATCTCGACGGGGCCGGGGCAATCACCCGCGTCGACGATGCCGCCTGCGGCGCGCCGTCTTCGGTGACGATCGCCGGCATCGGTGCCGCAACCGCACGCCAGTGCCTCGATCCGCGGCTGGGCATCCCGGTCATCGATCTGACCATCGCCTATCAGGGCCGGACCGTGCACGCCGCTGCTGCCGCCACGGCGCTGGCGCCGGCCGAGGCGCTGCTTCGCGTCGCGCTCACCGGCGCTGCCGCACCGACGGTCGATACCCGCGCCACTGCCAGCTTCGACATCGCCGGCCTCGCACCGGTACCGGTCAGCGCCGCCGGTGGCGGCGGCGATGCCGGGCTTCGCCCCGATGTCGCGCTGGTGCAGGGCCTCACGCTGATCCACGCCGGCCGGCATATCGAAGCCTCGCGCCTGCTCAACGACGCGATCAGCGAGGCTTCGGCCGCGGCGCCGCTGGTGATGGCAGAGCTTCGCCTCAACGCCGGCCTTGCCGATTCGAACATCCGCCAGTTCGATGCGGCGCGCGATCATTTCGCCATCGCGACCCGGCTGGTCGCCGGTGCACCGCCGTCGGATGCCAAGGCCAATCTCGAACAACAGGCGCGGGTGTATACCGCGCTCGACGCGCTCAATCGCCAGCGTCCGCAAGAAGCACTCGGCGCGCTCGAAACCGCGGGCACCGATACGCCGCTCAACGATCGCACCACGCTCAGCCAGTTGAACCAGCCGAGCCGGCGCGGCGTCGCCACCGATGTCGCTTCTTCGGTGCAGCTTGCCGGCCTGCTGATCGAGGCACGCAGCCAATGGGCGCGCAGCCTCGCGCTGCTCGGGCTGAACCAGCCGGCGCCGGCGCGGACGGCGCTGACGGCGGCCGCCGATGCGACCCGGCAGCTGCAGCGCAGTGTGCGGCCC
The DNA here is from genome assembly GCA_038210855.1 of Sphingomonadales bacterium. Lineage (GTDB taxonomy): Bacteria > Pseudomonadota > Alphaproteobacteria > Sphingomonadales > Sphingomonadaceae > Sandarakinorhabdus. The sequence continues at coordinate 7,568 of JBBQWE010000085.1, forward strand.
GATGCCATCGGCTGGCTGCGCGCCGGCCTCGAACGCCAGCAGGGCCGCATCCTGGCACGCAGCGGTGACCTGTCCGGCGCTGTCGGAGCGTTCGATTGTGCCATCATCACGCTGCAGGCCGGCCGCATTCCGGGAACCGCCACCTGCCTGTTCACCGATCCGGCCGACCGCGACCCCGGCCGCCCGGCCGGCCCGACGGTAATCGCCGAAACCCAGCTCGAACGGGCAGCGCTGCAGGCCCGGCGCCCGGGCGTGAACCGGGCCGCGCTGCTGGCCGAATTCGGCAGCGCCATCGACACACTGGCGGCGCAAAGCAACGGCGGCAGCGCGCCGCCGGCGCTGGCCGGCTACCTCGATCTTCTGGTCCAGTCGCCGACACCCGGCCCGGGCGAAGCCGAAGCCTATTTCCGCGCCATCCAGACGGTCGGGGAACCAGCCGTGGCGCGCGAATTCGCTCGGCTGCAATCGGTGGTCGCCAATGATTCGGCGCTGCGATCGGACCTGCGCGACCGCGACGAACTGGAACGCGAGGTCATCGGCCTGCGCTACCAGATCTCCGCCGCCGCCGCCGGCGACCCGGCGCTGACCGATCTCGAAGCCCGGCGCCAGGCCGCCGAAGCGGCGCGAACCGCAGTCAATGCCCGGCTGCTCGGCTCGCGGATCAGCGCCGTCGATGACCAGCCGGTGGAAATCGGCCGCCTGCGCCAGGTGCTCCGCCCCGACGAGGCCTATCTGAAGCTCGTCGAAGTCGGCGGCAGCCTCTATGGCATGGTCATCACCGGCGATGCTGCCAGCCTGTACCGCGTCGCCCTGCCCGCCGCGGCGGTCAACGCCATGGCGCAGCGCGTGCTGGCGACGGCGCGCAGCTTCGATGATCCGGTGCGCGGCCGCCGCGTGCGGCCCTTCGCGGTTGCGGAATCGGCACGCCTGTTCGATGCCATCACCGGCCCGGCGAAAGCGATGGTGCTCGGCGCGCAATCGCTGGTGTTCGATCCGGTCGGCGATCTGCGCAATTTGCCGGCGGCCGTGCTGGTTACCGACGCGGCATCTGTCGAAGCCTTTACCGCGCAGAAGAAGAAGTTCGATTACAGCAACGTGGCGTTCCTCGCGCGGCGCAGCCAGCTTTCGACCTCGCTTTCGGCGCGCAGCCTGATCGTCACCCGCGAACGTACCGGCGGCGATGTTGCCCCGCGGCCGTTCCTCGGGCTTGGCGAAAATGCCGTGGCCAGCGCCGATGCCGCCGCTGCCGATCGCACCGTGCAACTGGGGCCGACGTGCCGGGTCCGCTACGGCGAATGGGCGACGATCCAGAACAACAACGAACCGATCAGCGCGCGCGAACTGGTGCTGGCCGCCGAGGCACTGGGCGTGCCGGGCGCGCCGTCGATCACCGGCGCGGCCTTCACCGACAGCGCGCTGCTGCGTGCCGGCGCAGCGGGCGAACTGGCGCAATATCAGATCCTGCACTTTGCCACCCATGGCCTGCCGGCGACGCCGTTCCCCGGCCAGCCGGAGTGCGCCGGCGGGCTGCCGCCGGCGCTGGTGACGACGCTGCTGCCGCCGTCGGAACAGGGCGGCGAGGTTGCCGATGGCCTGCTGAGCTTCGACGATGTCGCGCGGTTGCGGCTGAACGCCAATCTGGTGTTCCTGTCCGCATGCGAGACCGCGGCCGGCATAAGCACCGCCGCCGGGCGGCTTGCGGGACAGGAAGATTCGGCGCCGTCGCTCGATGGCCTTGTCCGCGCCTTTCTTGCCGCCAATGCGCGATCGGTGGTGGCAACCGCCTGGCGCGTGCCCGACAGCAAGGAAACCAACGACCTGATCGGCGCCTTCTATCGCAGCGGCCGCACCGGCGGCATCGCCGATTCGCTGGCACTGGCGCAGCGCACGATCATCGACCAGCCGGCGTTCTCGCACCCCTATTTCTGGGGCGCCTTCTTCGTCGTCGGCGATGGCGCTCGCCCGGTGCTGACGCCGGTGCTGACGCCGGTGCTGACGCCGGTGCCGACGCCGGTGCTGACGCCGGTGCTGACGCCGGTGCCGGCGGCGGCTGCCGGGAGGTAGCATTCGCTCCCGGGGTCGCGATTCGCCCTTGGCGAGCGCGTCCGGGAGTGACAGAACCGTGAAGATGAACGCCGGCACTGCCTATGTCCGCTTTGCCGCCGGCGTTGCGGCAATCGCCGGTATCCTGTTCGCTGCCCGGGCCTTGCTCGGCATCGCTTTCGATAGCGAGAGTTCTGCCGCCCTGCCCGCCGGTGTCATCGGCCTGATCGCCAATCTGCTGCCGTTCGGAACCATCGCCGCGCTCGCTGCGGTGATGCTGGCTCGCGATGGCCGGCTCCGCCATGTCGCCGGCCCGGCGCCGGGGCGCGGCGCCGGGCTGGGGCTGGCACTCGGCAGCCTGGGCATTGCCATCGCCGCGGCACAGGCGCTGGTGGCCGGCACGCTTGTCGATGGCGCCGGCGATGCGGAAGGTGGTGGCGGCTGGCTGTTCGTCGGCCTGCTTGCCATCGCCGTCCAGGCCGGCGCCGAGGAATTGGCGTTCCGCGGCTGGCTGCAACCCATGCTGGTGCGCGCGGCCGGGCCGGCGGCGGCTCTGCTGTTGACGACGCTGGCGTTCACGGGCCTGCACCTGATCGGCGGCGTGCGCGCGCCGCTGTCGCTGCTCAACCTGTTCCTCGGCGGGCTGTGGTTCGCGCTGCTCGCGCTTCGTTCGGGCGGGATCGCTCTGCCGGCGGCGGCGCACATCGCCTGGAACGCAGCGGAGCGGCTGGTGTTGGGGCTCGATCCCAATCCCGGCGTCGGCGCCTGTGGCGCAATGCTCGATTACGATCTTGCCGGCAGCGCGATGTGGGGCGGATCGGACGAGGGGCTCAACGCCAGCCTCGGCACCACCGCCGTGCTGCTGGCGATGATCCTGCCGCTGGCAGCGTGGCGCGGCGTAGAACCCCGGCCCGTTGCCGGCTGAGCGCTGACGTTACTGGGCCTGCGTCGCCCGGCTAGCATCGATCTGATCTCGCGCTGCTTCGAAGGCGACCAGCGCCGCGCCGCCCAGCGTCTTGCCCTGTTCGGTGACGATCGATTGCGGATCGACCGCAGCGCCATCGATATGGACTTCATAATGAAGATGCGGCCCGGTCGATCGGCCGGTGGTGCCGACCTCGCCGATCGACTGGCCCTGCATGACACGCTGCCCGGCGGCCAGCCCGGGGGCAAAAGCGTTCATGTGCAAATACAGCGTTTCCCAGCCATTGTCGTGGCGCAACCGCACGAAATTGCCGTTGGCCCCCTTTGGCGCTGCAAATTCGATGGTGCCGCTGCCGGCGGCATAGATCGGCGTTCCGGTCGGCGCGGCGAAATCGGTGCCGCGGTGCAGTTTCTGGAACCCCAGCACCGGATGCGTGCGAAAGCCGAAGCCCGACGACACGCGCGCGCCATCGACGGGCGTGCGCATCAGCGCCCGGACGATGGACCGGCCCGAACTGTCGAACCAGTCGGCAGCTTCGCCGGGCGGCGTGAAGCGATAGACCGAGACCGATTTCGCCGAGGTGGTAAGCGCCGCGTAGAGCAATTCCGGCGGCCCGACAGCGTCGCCATCGGCGTTGACGCGCTGTTCGAACGCCGCTTCGAAAGCGTCGCCGGGGCCGATCTCGCGCTGGAAATCGAAATCGAAGGCCAGCGCGCGGGCAAAACCCGGGATCAGGCTGTCGGTGATGCCGGCCGCCACCGCCGAGGAATAAAAGCTTTTGCCATCCAGGCGCCCGCGCCGCACCAGCACGCGGGTCGACAGCCGTGCCGCGACGCGCGACGGCAGATAGGCACCGGCGCTGCTGCGCGTCAGCACGAACCCCGATGAATCGGCGTTGGAAATTTCCAGCCGCAGCAAGCGCACCGGGCCATCGCCGCTGCCGAGCAACATGGCGGCGCGCAGTTCGCCGGTCGCCGGAACGCCGGCCCGGGCGGCGGCATCGATGGCGGCGGCGTCGGCCGGATCAATACTGTTGGCACGCAGCGCCGGCAGCAGATCACCGATCGAGCCCAGCACGACGCGGCGGCGGATGGCGCCAGGCGGTGTCGCCTCGGCGGCGGCCCGCGACGCTGCGGCAGGCGTCGTGGCGACTGCGGCAGGCGTCGTCGTGACATCGGGTGCCCGCGACAACCAGGCGCCACCAAAACCTGCCACGAGCAGCAACGCCGATCCGGCAAAGGCCAGCGGCAACGGGCGCAGCGCCGCCGCTGCCGATTGCGCACCGTCGCGCGGCACGCCGGCGTGCGCCGGCACCGCCAGTTGCGCCGGGGACACCCATTGCCGTGGATCCCAGGAATCGATGAAAATTTCGGCCACGCTCCGCCCCCGAATGCTGGGGCAGCCTAGCCGCGCGGCGCGGCAACCGGAAGCCCCGGCCGGGCTTGCTGCCCCCGCCCCCCGCGGCAGTTGCCGCCGCCCCCGCAATGACGCTAAGGT
>JBBQWE010000086.1:0-11964 GCA_038210855.1 Sphingomonadales bacterium
CCCGATCGACGCTGAAGGCCATCGCCGATCCCGATTTGCGCGCCAGCCTGGAAGCGCTGGCCCGCGCGCTCGGCAACAGCACCGGGCCGCCCAAGGTGCGCTGAGGCAATTCACCCGACACCCGACACCCGACACCCGACACCCGACAGCCGACAGCCGACAGCCGACAGCCGCCAGCCGCCAGCCGCCAGCCGACAGCCGACAGCCGCCAGCCGACAGCCGCCAGCCGACAGCCGACACCCGACAGCCGACACCCGACAGCCGGCTGCCGGAGATACCCGGCGACGCTCGGCGACGCTCGGCGACGCTCGGCGATACCTTGTCGCCACCCGCGGCTTTGCCGTATGACAGCGGGGAGTTTCTGTTCCCCGGAAGGTTGCCATGTTCGTCCACTCCCGCTCTGCCACCGCCGCCGCCGCGCTGCTGTTTGCGCTTGCCGGCTGTAGCGATACCGCCGGCGGCGCCAATGCCGGCAGCACCGAAAGCGCGGCGCAGGCGGCGACCACCCAGCCCGCGGCCGGCACCAACTGGACGACCTATGCGGTGGCGACGCCCGAAGGCGGCTTCCGCCTCGGCAACCCCAATGCCCGCGTCAAGCTGATCGAATTCGCTTCGCTGACCTGCCCCCACTGCAAGGATTTCCACGCAGCCGCGTTCGAAACCATCCGCAGCAAATATGTCGCCAGCGGCAATGTCTCGTTCGAATATCGCAATTTCGTGCTGAACGGCCCGGATTTCGCTGCTTCGGTACTGGCTCGCTGCCAGGGCGCGCGGCCTTTCTTCGGGCTGCTCAACGCCTTTTACCAGGATCAGACGAGCTGGATCGAGCCGTTCACCAAGATGACCCCTGCCGATCAGCAGCGGCTGCAGGGCATGTCGGAGGACAAGCAGATTGCAGCGCTCGCCGAAATCGGTGGCCTCGATACCTATGTCCGCGCCCGCGGCATCCCGCGCGCCAAGTTCGACCAGTGCCTTGCCGACAAGGGCGCGGTGAAGGCGCTCACCGATCTGCGCACCCAGGCCACCGACACCTGGAAGCTGACGGGGACGCCCGGTTTCATCCTGAACGGCAAGGTTCAGGAGAATGTCTACGACTGGGCGCAGCTCGAACCCCGGCTGCAGCAGGCGCTGCGCTGATCGCGTCTGGACGCTAGTTGGAGTTCCGCAAGCTCCGCCTCATCGGCTTCAAGTCGTTCGTCGAGCCGGCCGACCTGATCATCGGCCCCGGCCTGACCGGCGTTGTCGGCCCCAATGGCTGCGGCAAATCGAACCTGCTCGAAGCGCTGCGCTGGGTGATGGGAGAGGCCAGCCCGAAATCTATGAGAGCCGGGGGGCGATCGGGCGGCATGGACGATGTCATCTTCGCCGGTACAGCGCTGCGCCCGGCGCGTGCCATGGCGGCGGTGACGCTGGCGCTCGCCGGTGCGGCGGGGGAGGAAATAGAGGTCACTCGCCGGATCGAGCGCGGGGCGGGTTCCGATTATCGCCTCAACGGCCGCGAGGCACGGGCCCAGGACGTGCGGCTGCTGTTCGCCGATTCGGCGACTGGCGCGCATTCGCCGGCGATCGTCGGCCAGGGCCGGATCAGCGCCATCATCGCTGCGAAGCCCGCCGAGCGGCGGCAATTGCTGGAAGAAGCCGCCGGCATCGCCGGACTGCACGTGCGGCGCCGCGAGGCCGAGATCCGGCTGCGCGCCGCTGAAGCCAATGTGCTGCGCCTCGATGATGTCATCCGTGCGGCCGAAACCCAGGCCAATGCGCTGCGCCGCCAGGCGCGCGTCGCCGAACGCTATCGCCTGATCGGCGACCGGCTGAAACTCGCCGAAGCGCAATTGTTCTTCGCGCGCTGGCGGGCTGCGATGGCGCTCGCCGATGCAGCGCGCGGGGCCGCCGTCGCTGCCGATACGCGCGCCGGTGATCTGCTTCGGATCGCCACCGCGCTCGCCGCAGACGTGGCCGATGCCGCCGCGGCGCTGCCGGCGCTGCGCGATGCCGCGGCAGCGGCGGCGGCCGAAATGCAGGCACTGGCACAGGCAAGGGCGCTGATCGATGCGGAGGCGATTGGCGCCGAGCGCCGCAACCGCGAATTGGCGGCACACCTCGCCGGTATTGCCCGCGATGGCGAACGCGAGTCTGCGCTTGCTGCCGATGCGGCGGCTGCCGAAACGCGGCTGGCGGCGGAGGCCGAGGCGTTGCGGGCGCGCGGTGCCGCAGCGCTCGCCGATGTGCCGGCGCTGGCGGCGGCGCTGGATACGGCGACGGCCGAAGCGGCTGCGGCCGATAGCGCGCTGGCCGATGCCACTGCCGGCCATGCCGCTGCCGCCGCCGAAGCGCGCAGCGCCGCTGCCGCTGCCGAGGCTGCCGGCCGCCGCGCCGAAGCGCTGGCTGCCGAAGCCCGGCAGTTGCAGGCGCGTGCCGCCGGGCTGGCACCTCTGCCCGACATTTCCGGCCTCGCGACAGCTGTGACGGTGGCGCAGTCGATGCTGACGGATGCCGAAACCGCGGTGGCGGCGGCCGTGGCGGCGCGGCCGGCGACCTAAGCCGCGCGCAGCGACGCCGCCAGCCGCCATGCCGCGGCGCAAGCGACGCTCGCCGGGCTTGCGGCCGAAGCCCAGGCGCTGGCGCGCCGGCTGGCAGCCGATGGCGGGCGCGGGCCGCGCATCGCCGATCGGGTGACGACGGCTGCGGGTTATGAGGCAGCGCTGGCAGCAGCGATCGGCGACGACCTCGATGCCGCACCGGCCGCGGCGGCAGGGCCGCGGCGCTGGGCCGGGGCCGATGCGACCGGCGATCCGCTACTGCCGGCCGGGGTAGCGCGGCTCGCCGATCATGTCGCGGCACCGCCCGAACTGGCGCGGCGGCTGGCGCAGATCGGCGTTGTCGAGGCGGCGCCGGGAGCGGAATTGCTCGCGGCGCTGCGGCCGGGGCAGCGGCTGGTGACGCGGGCAGGGGCGCTTTGGCGCTGGGACGGGCTGGTCGACGCCGGTGGTCGCAACGATGCTGCCGCCGGGCGCCTGCGCGCTCGCCGCCGCGCCGGCGAAGTCGAGAGCGAACAACGGCTTGCGAGGGCCACCCTCGATGCCGCCGCTGCCGATCTCGCTGCCGCCGTTGCTGCTGCCGGCGCAGCGCAAGACGCCGAACGCCGGGCACGCGCTGCTCGCGACGGCGCCGCGCGGGGCCTCGCCGATGCACGCACACGCAATGCCCTCGCCGAAACCGCAGCTGCGGCACGCGCCGGCCAGGCCGCCGCGCTCGACGCCGCCATCGATCGCAATGCCGAGGAGGCAGCGCGCGCCGCTGCGGAGGCTGTCAGCGCTCGCGCCGCAGTGCCGGCAGCCTCCGCCGTCGCGGCGCTGGCGGCGGCGCTGGCGGCAGCCCGGATGGCGGCCGACGCTGCTCGCCGGGCCGTTGCCGATGGCCGGGCTGCCCTCGATGCGCGGCGCCGCGATGCCTTGGCAGCACAGGCGCGCCTGACTGAGATCGCTGCCGAACGCGCCGATTGGCAGCGCCGCACGGCCGCCAGCGCCGGCCAGCAGGCCGAACTCGCCGCGCGGGCCGAGGCAGCACGCGCCGACCAGGCCGTGCTGGCGGCGCGCCAGGCCGTGCTGGTCCGCGATCGCGCCGGCCTTGCCGACAGGGCGATTGCCACCGAAGCCGCCCGGTCTGCCACTGCCGATGCGCTTGCGGCGGCCGAATCGGCCCTTGCCGGAGCGACGGCACAGGCCCGCGCTGCCGACGAAGCGGTGGCAGTTGCGCGGGAGGCACGTGCCACGGCGCGGGCCGACGCCGATCATCAGGACAGCCGGCGGCTGGAGATCGAACGCCAGTGCGGCGATCGCTTCCAGTGTTCGCCGCCGCTGCTGCCCGGCCGCTTCGGATTTGCGCCCGAGGCCGGCGATCCCGATGCACTGGCCGCGGCGCATGACGATCTGATTGCCGAACGCGATCGTCTGGGCCCGGTGAACCTGCGCGCCGACATCGAATTGCGCGCGCTGGAGGCGCAGGGCCGGGAACTTGCAGCCGAAAAAGCCGAGCTCGATACCGCCATTGCCCGCCTGCGCGGATCGATCGGCAGCCTCAATCGCGAGGGTCGGGCGCGGCTGTCGGCAGCTTTCACCGCCGTGGACGCGCATTTCAGGGCGCTTTTCTCCGATCTTTTCGGCGGTGGCGAAGCGCGGCTGGAGCTGATCGAATCGGACGATCCGCTGGAAGCAGGCCTCGAAATCATGGCGCAGCCGCCCGGAAAGAAGCTGCAGTCACTGACCCTGCTGTCCGGCGGCGAACAGGCGCTCACGGCTGCGGCGCTGATCTTTGCGCTTTTCCTCGCCAATCCGGCGCCGATCTGTGTGCTCGACGAGGTCGATGCGCCGCTCGATGACGCCAATGTCGAACGTTTCTGCGATCTTCTCGATCGGATGGCGGCGCAAACCGCGACGCGCTTCCTGATCGTCACCCACAATGCAGTGACGATGAGCCGGATGCACCGGCTTTTCGGCGTCACCATGGGCGAACCGGGTGTTTCGCAGCTGGTTTCGGTCGATCTTCGCGCCGCCGAACGGCTGGTTTCGGCGGTTTAGAAAAGGAAAACGCGGCGTTTTGGCAACGCCTGCCGCGCTTTGCGGGTTCACCCCTTGTTCAACCGGTAGAGCCGACAAGGGCAAGAGAAGGAGCCGCGATATGGCCATACCCAAACTTTTGAAGGCAGGTTTGCTCGGTATCGGACTGATGGCAATCGCGGGCTGCAACGATTATTACGGCGGCGGAATTGGTAGCTATGGCAACAGCTACCCCGGCTATGCTTCCTACGATAATTTCTACGGCAATCCTTACGGCTGGCAATCGGTGCCTTACGGCTTTGCCGGCGCCGGCTTCGGCTGGCACAATGGCTTTTACTATCCGGGCAACGGCGGCTACGCTTTTGATCGCGGTGGCCGGCGCTTTGCATTGCCGCCGCAGCACCGTGCCTATTGGGCCGAAAGGGGCCGTGATCGCCGCGATTTTCGGGCCGAACGCCGCTTCGATCGGCGCGATTTCCGGCAGGATCGCCGTCAGGATCAGCGTGATCTGCGCCAGGGCAACATAAACCAGCAGCAGTACCGCGCCGAACGCCGCGACGATCGGCAGGAATTCCGCCAGGATCGCCGTGCCGACCAGCGCGATTTCCGGCAGGATCGTCGCCAGGACCGCCGCGATTACGGCATCGGCAACAACCGCCGCGGGCCGGGTTCGGTCAGCGGGGCGATTGCCCGGCCGCTGGCTCGGCAGGCACGGCCGCCGCGGCCGCCGCGCTGACCGGTTCGGCGGGTGGTAGGCTCGGCACCGGCGGCGCTGGTCGCGCCATCGGCGCCAGCCGCCGCGCGCTGACCAGCGTGACGGGCTTCAGCAGCATCTGGCCTTTCATGGCGCCTTCGCCAGCGGTGGGCGACACCGGCGCTGCCTGGATGGCGCGAACGACATCCATGCCTTCCACGACACGCCCGAAAACCGCGTAACCGGGGTCTTTTTCGCTGGCATCGAGGCCGCGCAAATCACCCAGGATGATGAAGAAATCGCCGTTGGCAGTGCCCGGGGCGGCGCGCGCCATCGAAATCGCGCCGTCGTCATGGTTCAATCCGGTGCGGCTGGTCGGTTCATGGGCCACCGGCGGCAGCACCTTGTCGGACCGGCCGCGGATGCCGCCTTGCACCAGCCCGGTGGGGGTCGGCGCCGGAAAGCGCAGCGCGCGATAGAAACTGGCGCCATCCAAGCGTTTTCCGTCCACATATTTCAGGAAATTGGCGACCGTCGCCGGCGCCTTGCCGCGTTCCAGCATCAGCGTGATGATGCCGGCGCTGGTGACGATGGCGACCCGCGGCAGCAGGAGTTCCGGGGATGCCAGCGGCACCGGGGCAACCGGCGGTGCTACAGCCGTCTGGCCGATGGCCGGCAGCGGCATCGCCAGAAAAAGCAGAGCGAGGGGCATGGCGGTGCGGGGCACGGCGGATCTGTTCATGGCGCTATCGTAGCGCTTCCCGGCGCCATTGCCACGCGCGCTGCGCAGCCTGCGCCGTGTTGACACTGCGCACCCCCATGGATAGACGCCGCGCAAGCTTTGGCGGCACCGTCGTCAATAGCTGGTGTCTGTCAGCCCGGTGCCGGATGGTACAGGGCAGCAGATGCTCCAAGTTTCAGGGGCTTCGCCTTGGCCGACAACCCCCATGACGACGACGCGCTGGCGCGCCGCATCGCGGCAGCACGAGCTGCCGAGCCGTCGCGGCGGGATGGCGCCAAGCGCGAGGAAAGCCAGGCGTGGACGATCGCCACCGAATTCATCGGTGGCATGCTGGTCGGGGGTTTCCTCGGCTGGGCCATCGATCGCAGTGCCGGCACCGGCCCCTGGGGAATGATCGTGATGTTGCTGCTGGGTTTCGGCGTCGGCCTTCGGTCGGTGCTCCGCCAGCAGAAGAAGTTCGACGGGAAGAAGTAGATGGCCAATCCCATGGAGCAGTTCGCGATCGAGCCGATGGGTGCCCCCATGTCGGCCGGCGGTTTCGATCTGAGCTTCACCAATTCCGCGCTGTGGATGACCATCGCTCTCGTCACCATCTCGGCGTTTCTGTTCATCGGCACCGCGCGTCCGCAATTGGTTCCCGGCCGTGCCCAGGCGGCAGTCGAATATCTTTATGATTTCATCCGAAGCATGGTCCGCGAAAATGTCGGCCCCGAAGGCATGCGCTATGCCCCGTTGATTTTCGCGCTGTTCATCTTCGTGCTCGTCTGCAATTTGCTCGGCCTCATCCCCTTCGTCGGCGCTTTCACGCCGACCAGTCATATCGCCGTCACCTTCGGCCTGGCTGCAATCGTCTTCGTGCTGGTTGTCGTCGTCGGCTTCGCACGCCACGGCCTGCATTTCTTCAGCCTGTTCCTGCCGGAAGGTACGCCGATCTTCGTGGCGCCGCTGGTTGCGGCCATCGAATTCGTGTCGTTCCTGTCGCGGCCGTTCACGCTGGCCATCCGGCTGTTTGCCAACATGACCGCGGGCCATGTGCTGCTGAAGGTGTTCGGCACATTCGTCGTCGCGCTCGGTTCGTTCGAGGCCCTGCCTTATGTATTCGGGCTGGTGCCGCTGACGGTGAACATCGCTCTGACAGCGCTCGAACTGTTGATCGCTGTCGTCCAGGCCTATGTCTTTGCGCTGCTGGCGTCGATCTATCTGAACGACGCCGTCAACCTGCACTGAATACCCCAAGCAAATTGAACGCTATCCACTCGGAAGGAAGAATAATGGACGTCGCATCTGCCAAAATGATCGGGGCCGGCCTTGCCGCCATGGGCGCCGGCTTTGCCGCCATCGGCGTCGGCATCATCTTCGGCATGTTCCTGCAGGGTGCATTGCGCAACCCGGCGGCTGCCGACAAGCTCGGCGCCCGCCTCATCTTCGGCTTCGCCGTCACCGAAGCGCTCGGCCTGATCGCTGCCGTCGTCGCTCTCGCACTCGCGTTCAGCTAAACCGCGATGCCCCAGTTCGACCCCGCCTCCTGGGTGCCCCAGCTGTTCTGGCTGGGGATCATCTTTGCGGTCCTTTATTTCGCCGTGGTACGGCCGACTCTTCCCAAGGTCGGCCGGATCATCGACGAACGCGAAGGCCGCGTGGCGGGCGATCTGGATGCCGCCGAGGCTGCCAAGGGCGAAGCTGACGGTATCCGCACCCGCTACGACAGCGGCATGGCCGATGCTCGCCAGGCGGCGCAGTCACAGGTTGCCGCGGCGCGTGAAAGTGCGGCGCGGGCAACCGGAGCGCGGTTGCGCGACGTTGCGTCCCGTCTCGACGCCGAAGCCGCAGCTGCCGCGGCCCGGCTCGACGGCGCCCGGGATGCGGCGCGCGGCAGCCTCGCCGCGACGGCCGCCGACCTCACCACCGATGCCGTTCGCCGCCTGATCGGCATCGATCCGGCGCCCGGCCAGGTCGAAGCGGCGCTGGCGGCGCAGAAGTAGGACATGATGCAGACCAGCCCCGCCACCGAAGCTTCGGCACCTATCGATGCTGCGGCCGAGCCGGCACCCGATGCGGTTGCTACCGGTGAGCTCCACGCCGGCACGACTGCCGAAGGCGGCGAGCATCATGCCGAGCCCGAGCTTCTCGGCCTTGGCGCCGAATCCTGGGTCTATGTCTCGGTTTTCATTTTCTTTGTTCTCGCGGTGGTGATCGGCAAATTGCCGCAGCGCATCGCTGCCGGTCTCGACGCCCGCATCGCGCTGGTGAAGCGCCAATTGGGCGATGCCAGCGCCATCCGTGCCGAAGCCGAGGCACTGCTTGCCGGCGCAAGGTTGCGCCAGGAGGCCGCCAGCCGCGACGCCGAAGCCATTGTCGCCCGTGCCCATGCCGAAGCGGCCGAAGTCGCCGCCGCCGGTGAAAAGGCCGCCAGCGAGACGATCGTGCGTCGCACCGTTGCCGCTGAAGCCAAGATCGCTGCCGCCACCCGCGCAGCCGAAGCCGAATTGCGCGCCGAAGTCGCTCGCCGTGTCACGGCGGCCGCTGCGACAATCATCGCCGCCAATGCCGACGCCGCGCTGCAGGCCCGGCTCACCGACGAAGCCATCGCCGGACTCGATCGCCGCCTTCACTGAGCGCAGTCGCCCGGCGCGCCGTTCATTGCGCCTGCAGCCGGTGCGTGCTATTGCGTTCGCAGTATGACGTTGAAATCTCCGATGAGCCGACGAGGCTGACACGCTGCCACCGATCTGGTGGTCCGGCGTTATACTCTGTCATGCCCATCTGGAAGATTCTGTCATTGGCTCCCATCACTGCTGCGCAAAGCGCCGACCTGCCTGAAATCGATGCACTTCTCGACGCCCGCTTCGGCCCGGCGCGACGCAATCGCACGGCCTATCGCCTGCGCGACGGCGCGGTCTCCGATGCCGCCCTGTCGTTTGTGGCGCGTGATGGTGCAGTGCTGATCGGTTCGGTGCAATGCTGGCCGATCGCGCTGCGCAGCGCGGCCGGCGCCATCCAGCCGCTGGTCCTGCTCGGCCCGGTCGCCGTCGCTGCGGCGCGCGAAGGCGAGGGGCTGGCATCGGCACTGATGCGTACAGCGATCGGGGCTGCCGATGCTCTCGGCCGGCCGCCAATCCTGCTGATCGGCGATGCGCCCTTCTATGGGCGGTTCGGGTTCAGCGCAGCGGCGACGGCCGAATGGGCGATGCCGGGGCCGGTCGATCGCGCCCGGCTGCTGCTGCGCGGCGGTTCGGCAGCGCTGCCCGGGCTCGGCTGGGTCGAAGCGGCTGGTGCTGTCCGCCGCGCTGCCTGACAAGCCGGCGCGAGTCGGCTAGAGCTTCGCCATGACCATCACCGATTCCGCCGGCCGCGGCCCCGCGGCGCTTGCTGCTGCCATCGGGCTGGCGAAACTGCCGCCAGTGCATCTGTGGAACCCGCCGCATTGCGGTGACAGCCTGATGCGCATCGCTGCGGATGGCACCTGGTTTCACGAAGGCTCGCCGATCGGTCGCAAGGAACTGGTCAAGCTGTTCTCGACGATCCTGCGCCGCGAGGCCGATGGCGGCCATGTGCTGGTGACGCCGGTGGAAAAGCTCGACATCGCTGTCGATGACGCACCCTTCCTCGCCGTCGAGGCAACGAGCGAGGGGGAGGGGGCCGATCGCCGCATCGTCTTCCGGCTCAATACCGACGACCTGGTCGCCTGCGGAGCCGACCATCCGCTGCGTGTCGAGACTGCCGCAGACGGTACGCCGCGACCCTATCTTCATGTTCGCGGCAGCATCGGCAACGGGCTGGAAGCGCTGGTCAATCGGGCGGTGTTCTACCAGCTTGCCGACATCGCTCTCGGGGAGGGCGCGACACCGCCGGGATTGTGGAGCGGCGGCGCGTTTTTCCCGTTCGCTGCGCAATGACCCCCGCGCAATGACCCCCGCGCAATGATCCTCGCGTGATGATCCCGTGACCATCGCTCGCCTCCGCGCCGGGCTGCTTGGTGCCGCGACACCTGTCGATCGGGGGGCCTATCAAGGCGATTGGGACGTCAACCGCGATGGCCGGCCCGATTCGACCGGGCTGCTGACGCCGGCAGCCGTGCTGATCGCGATCAGCGACGAAGCGCGGCCGCAGCTGATCCTGACCCGGCGACCGCTGACCATGCAGCGCCACCCCGGCCAGATCGCCTTTCCCGGCGGCCGCATCGACCCCGGTGACGCCGATGCCATCGCTGCGGCGCTGCGCGAAGCGGAGGAGGAGGTGGCGCTGCCGCCCGCCGCTGTCGAAGTGCTGGGGACCATGGGGCCCTATGCGACCGGAACCGGCTTCGTCATCACGCCGGTCGTCGGGCTGGTGCCGGCGGATGTCGCGCTGGTACCGCATGAACGCGAAGTCGCCGAGGTGTTCCGGGTCCCGTTCGACCATGTCATCGACCCCGCCAATCACCAGCGCCGCACCGGGCAATGGCAGGGCCGGGCGCGCGAATTCTATGTGATCCAGGCCGGCGCCCGCGAAATCTGGGGGGCAACGGCGGGGATCCTCGTCAACCTGTCGCGGCAATTGCCATGATGCTGCCGGCGCCGGACTGGCAGTCGAGCGAAGCGGGGCAGGCGCTGCTGGCGGCGCTTGATGCCGGCAGCGGGGTGACACGGCTGGTCGGCGGCGCGGTGCGCGATGCACTGCTTGGGTTGACGGCGAAGGATATCGATCTCGCGACGCAGTATCCGCCCGCCGAAGTGATGCGGCGGCTGGTGGCGGCCGGGTTGAAGGCGGTGCCGACCGGCATGGCGCACGGCACGGTAACGGCGGTGGCGCCGGGGCTGGTCGTCGAAGTGACGACGCTGCGCCGCGACGTCGCCACCGATGGCCGCCACGCCCTTGTCGCCTTTACCGATGACTGGCACGAAGACGCCAGCCGGCGCGATTTCACCATCAACGCGCTCTACGCGACGCTGCCCGACGGGCGGATCAGCGACTATTTTGGCGGCCTCGACGATCTGGCGGCGCGGCGAGTGCGCTTCATCGGCGATCCGCTGCAGCGCATTGCCGAGGATCATTTGCGGGTCCTGCGTTTTTTCCGATTTTCGGCGCGCTTTGCCGCCGGGCTCGATGGCGACGGGATGGCGGCCTGCACGGCGCGCGCCAACGACCTGATGGCGCTGTCGCGAGAGCGTATCGCCATGGAATTGCAGGGCCTGCTGGCGGTCGCCGATCCGTTGCCGGTGGTGTCCGCGATGATCGAGGCCGGCATCCTGCGGCCGGCGCTGCCGGAGATCGTCGCAGCGCGCCTGCCGGTGCTGGCGCGGACCTTGGCGGCGGAAGCGGCGAGCGGTGCCGGCGGCGACTGGCGGCGGCGGCTGGCGGCGCTGCTGCCGGCGGATGCATCGGTGGCCGGCGACGTCACGGCACGGCTTCGGCTGTCGAATGCCGATCGGGGTCGAATCGTTGCTGCCGTCGTTCCCTGGAAGGGCGCGCCGATCCTTTCCGCGGCTTGGTGTGACGGCAGCGAGGCCGTTATCGATCGCCTGCTCATCGCCGGCAACAGCGCCGACGTGCCGGCGCTGATGGCGTGGCAGCGGCCGCGATTGCCGGTATCGGGACGCGATATCATCGGGCGCGGGATCGCAGCCGGCCCGGCGGTCGCGGCGGCACTCGCCCGGTTCGAACGCGCCTGGGTGTCGGCAGGGTTCCCGGCCGAAGCGGCGACGGTCGCGGCCCTTCTCGACCGCGCCGTCGCCGACGCCTGAAGCTCGGGCGGTTGGCCCCCGGGAACCGGAAGCACCTGAGACGCCGGAGTTTCAATGGCCGGCAACCGCACGGGTTCCGCCCGGTCGACCGGTTGGCTGCGAAAATCCCTAGAGCGGGATGACATTCCGTTGATGCATAACCTGAGTTGACGAGATAGTTGGCGCATTCTTGCGGGCTGAAGGCGTCGAGGAGTGTTCCGATTTTGCGCCATGTTGCCTCGGCGGTTCGTTCGGACGCCTTTCGCAGCA
>JBBQWE010000087.1:0-11868 GCA_038210855.1 Sphingomonadales bacterium
AGTTCAACGAAACCGGTGACGCCGGCTTCCGCCATCGTAAGAACCGATTCGCGCCAGCGCACCGTGCCGGTTACCTGTGCCACCAGCAGTTCGCGGATCAACGCCGGATCGGCGACCGCGGCGGCGGTGACATTGGCAACGATCGGCACCAGCGGGCGGTGGAGATCGGCCGCGGCCAGCGCCGCCGCCATCACCTCTGCCGCCGGTGCCATCAGCGCGCAATGAAAAGGCGCCGATACCGGCAGCAGCACCGAATGGCGGGCGCCGCGGGTTCGCGCCAGCGCCATGGCGCGAGTGACCGCCTCGACATGGCCGGAAACGACGACCTGGCCGGGAGCATTGTCGTTGGCAGCGGCGCAGACCTGGCCGCCGCCGACCTGCTTCGCGGCTTCCTCGGCGATTGCCGCCACGGCTTCGAAACCGAGCCCGAGCAGCGCCGCCATCGCGCCGACACCCGGCGCGACGGCGGCCTGCATCGCCTCCCCGCGCCGACGCAGCAGCCGTGCGGTATCGGCAAGTCCCAGGCTGCCGGCGGCGCAAAGCGCGGTATATTCGCCAAGGCTGTGGCCAGCGACGAAGCCGGCCTTGTCGGCAAGGCGGATGCCGGCTTCGCCTTCCAGCACGCGCAGTGCCGCGATCGAAACCGCCATGATCGCCGGCTGGGCATTGGCGGTGAGCGTCAGCGCGTCTTCGGGCCCATCCCACATCAGCGCCGAAAGTTTCTGGCCGAGCGCGTCGTCGACTTCCTCGAACACGGCGCGGGCGTGCGGGCTGGCAACGGCGAGGCCACGGCCCATGCCGACCGACTGGCTGCCCTGGCCCGGAAAGATGAATGCGCGGATGTCTGCCTCCCCCTTTGCGACCCTTCGGGTCTGCCTCGCCGCCCTAGGCATTTCGCCGCCGGGGCGCAACCGATGGCCCGCGGCGCATCGGTCGCAACGTCGCTGAGGTGCTTCGCACGACGACGGTTGCACGCCGGTGCGGATTCGATAAACCTTTGAATCGGTCTTCATCGGCTGCCGGCGGTTCATCCGCCGGCCAGTCGCCGCCGTCCAAGGGGTTCGGCAGGGGGCCGATTGCCTGCGGCCGAACCGCCATATCGATCGAGAGGGATTTCATGCGACCGTTTGCCAGCCGACTGCCCATACTGCTCGTTGTTGCGGGCGTTGTCGCCGGTGTCGGCCTTGTCGCCCCCGCCAGCGCCGCCGTTTCGAAGGCCGTCGGCACGGCGTTGCAGCAGGCGCAGCGCGCCGCCGCCGCCGGCAACAACGGCGCCGCCATCGCTGCGGTGAAGCAGGCGCAAGCCGCCGCCTCCAGTGCCGAGGAAAAGCAGAAGGCCGCGCAGATGGCCGGCTATGTCTACACCCGCGCCGGCCAATATGCCGCCGCCGCCGGTGCGCTGGCATCGGCGGGGGCGAGCCCCAAGCAGCTGGCACCGCTTTATTATCGCGCCGGCCAATATGATCGCGCCATCGCCGAAGCCCGCAAGAGCGGCGGCGAGGACATGCAGATCCTGATCGCCCAGGCCAACAGCCGTGCCGGTCGGCCGGCGCAGGCGGTGACCGCCTATCAGGCGCTGATCAAGGCCAATGGCGCCAAGCCGATCTATCTCGAAAACCTTGCCGGTGCGCAGTACAAGGCCGCCGACAAGAAGGGCTATCTGGCGACCACCGAGCGGCTGGTACGCGTCGACGGTTCATCGGCGCGGTGGAAGACGCTGCTGCTCAATTTCGCCCAGAACCAGATGCGGCCCGATGCCAAGCTGGCGCTCTATCACCTGATGCTGGCCACCGACACGCTGGAACGCCCGCAGGATTGGCAGGAATTCGCCAAGCTGGCGCTGAACTCGAACCAGGCCGGCATCGCCAGATTGGCGCTGACCCATGCCGGCGCGCCGACCGATGCCCAGAGCCAGAAGCTCGGCCAGGCGGCGCAGATGATGACCGCCAAGGCCGCGGCCGAAGCACCGAAGCTGGCGGCGGCGCCGGGCACCGCGGTTCGCGGCGGCAATGCCTATCTCGGCCTCGGCCAATATCCGCAGGCGATCGCCGCCTTCGACAAGGCGATCGCCGCCAATGGCAACGACGCCGATCAGGCGCGGGTGTTCAAGGGCATTACCGCGCTGCGCGCCGGCAATGTGCCGATGGGCAAGGCGGCTTTTGCGGGCGTGACGGACAAGGCCGGGATGAAGGACATCGCCGACCTGTGGGTACTCTATGCGTCGACGCGCGGAACGATCAAGGCCTGAGCGAAACCGCGAAACCGCGAAACCGCGAAACCGCGAAACCGCGAAACAAGGACGCGTCATCCCGGGCCGGGCCCGGGGTGACGCTTTCAGACTGGATCAATGGCCCTCTTCGGCCGGCTTCGACTGAAGCTGGAGATAGTTGGCAAGGCCCATCTGCTCGATCATCGCCTGTTGCGTCTCGATGAAATCGACATGC
The DNA here is from genome assembly GCA_038210855.1 of Sphingomonadales bacterium. Classification (GTDB taxonomy): domain Bacteria; phylum Pseudomonadota; class Alphaproteobacteria; order Sphingomonadales; family Sphingomonadaceae; genus Sandarakinorhabdus. Next base: position 2,445 of record JBBQWE010000087.1, read on the forward strand.
TCTTCCTCGGCAGCGAGGATGTGGGCAAACAGATCGCGGCTGGCGAAATCGCGCACGCTTTCGCTGTGCTGGACGGCATCGCGAAGCAGCGCCAACGCTTCATATTCAAGTTCGAGATCGGCCTGCAGCACTTCGGGGACGGTTTCGCCGATGCGCAGGCGGTTGAGCGCCTGCATCGCCGGCACGCCGTCGAGGAAGAAGATGCGCTCCATCAGCTTGTCGGCGTGGCGCATCTCGTCGATCGATTCATGGCGTTCGTACTCTGCAAGCTTCTTGATGCCGAGATTGTCGAGCAGGCGATAATGCAGCCAATATTGGTTGACTGCGGTCAATTCGCCTTTCAGCACCGCGTTGAGATGTTCGATTACTTTGGCGTCACCGCGCATGAAAAAGGCTCCTGAACTTGTGCGGTTTGACTGAACCAATCCCGAGCAGGCGTCAATACACGATCAACTAACGCGATATGTTCGCATTATCAGTCGATTGCCGATGAAACTGCGAGTGATTACTGATTGCGACGATTGTCGCAGTCAATCGGCGCCGACAAGAGCATCGGCCTGATCATGGACGATCAATTCTTCAGCGTGATCGAGGCACTGGCCACACTGCGGTTCGGCGCCGAGGCGGGCATAGGCGCGGCGCGGGCAGATGCTGCGTTCGGAGCGCGCTGCCGCCAGCACGTCGCGATCCCTCAGGCCATTGCACACGCAGACGATCAAGTGATGTCTTCCCGACTCGTTGTTGCGAAACATTATCACCACCGAATGATAATGCAAGCCGTTCTCAACAGTGCGGGCGTCATCGCCGCCCGAACAATTTCTCGATGTCGGTCTTGGCCAGCCGCACCCAGGTCGGGCGGCCGTGGTTGCACTGGCCGCTGTGCGGGGTGACCTCCATCTCGCGCAGCAGCGCGTTCATTTCGGCGATCGACAGCGCCCGGCCGGCGCGGACCGAGCCGTGGCACGCCATCGTCGCTGCAACGAGATCAAGCTTTTCGCGAAGCGTCGCGGCGCTTCCCCAGGCGGCAAGATCATCGGCGAGGTCGCGTACCAGGCTTTCCGGATCGGCGCAGCCGAGCAGCGCCGGCGTCGCCCGCACCAGGATCGCTGCATCGCCAAAGGCTTCGACATCGAGGCCGAGTTCGGCAAGTTCGGCGGCGCGCGCCGCCACGCGCCCGGCGGCGACGACATCGAGTTCGACGACGATCGGCACCAGCAGCGCCTGTGCCGCCGCCCGCCCTCCATCAACGCCGCCGGCGAGCGCCCGCTTCATCCGTTCCAGCGTCAGCCGCTCATGCGCTGCATGCTGGTCGACGAGAATCAGCGCATCGGCGGTTTCGCCAACGATATAGGTGTGGGCGACCGGGCCGCGCGCAGCGCCCAGTGGATGATCGGCCGGCGGCGCCGGCGCCGCCGCGGCTGCCGGATCGGCCATTGCCCGAAACGCCGGCGGAAATTCGCTGAACAGGCGCGGCGGTTCGGCGAGCGCCAGCCCGGCGCGGCTTTCGGGGCGAACCGCCGCCACCGCCGGCGCCACCGCCCAACCGGCAGGCGGCGCCGTGAACGCTGCCATTGCGGCATCGCTGACTTGCGTCGCGGCGCGATGGCCGGCGCTGTCGAGGGCTCGCCGCAGCCCCGAAACGATCAGGCCGCGCACCATCGTTGCATCGCGGAAGCGCACTTCGGTCTTGGCCGGGTGGACGTTCACATCGACGAAATCGGCCGGGACATCAAGGAACAGCGCCGCCACCGGGTGGCGGTCGCGCGCCAGCAGGTCGTGATAGGCGCCGCGCAGCGCGCCGGTCAGCATCCGGTCCTTCACCGGCCGGCGGTTGACGAACAGATATTGATGGTCGGCGACGCCGCGGTTCCAGGTGGCGATCGCCGCCAGCCCGCCGATCCGTACCCCTTCCCGCTCCAGATCGACCGCCACGGCGTTTTCGGCGAAATCGGCACCCAGCAGCGCCGCCAGCCGCTCGACCAACCCCGCCGGCCCTTCTGCGACCGGCGGCAGCGCCAGCAGCCGGCGGCCGTCATGGTCGAGACCGAAGCCCACTTCAGGCCGTGCCATCGCCAGCCGGCGAACGACATCGAGGCAGGCCGAAAGCTCGCTGCGCGGTGATTTCAGGAATTTGCGGCGGGCCGGCACCGCGGCGAACAGACCATCGACGGCGACTCGGGTTCCCGCCGCCGCCCCGGCCGGGCGGTCTTCGGCGACGCGGCCATTGTCGATGGTCAATTGCCAGCCCGTGTCGGCGGCTGCCGTGCGGCTGGTCAGCGACAGGGTGGCGACACTGCCGATCGACGGCAGCGCTTCGCCGCGAAACCCCATGGTGGCGATGGCGGCCAGGTCGCCATCGGGCAGTTTCGACGTGCAATGGCGCTGCACGGCAAGGTGCAGCGCCTCGCGGTCCATGCCGCAGCCATCGTCGCTGACCGACAGATGGTCGATGCCGCCAAGGCCCAGCGCGATGGCGATGTGGCGGGCACCGGCGTCGAGGCTGTTCTCGATCAGTTCCTTCAGCGCGGCGGCCGGCCGTTCGACGACTTCACCGGCGGCGATCTGGTTGACCAGCGTATCGGGCAGGCGGCGGATCGGCATGGCCCGAGCAATCTATCCGGCCGGCGCGGCGCTGTCTTGCAGCGATTGGTCCGCCCCGGCCGCCAGCCGGTCGCCCAGCCACCCGCGCCGGGCAGCCCACCGCAAGCCGCCGGAACCTTTGCCCGGCATCCCGGCACGGCGCTTGCAAACCACGCCGCGCCGCGCCTAATGCGGCCTTGCGATGCACGTCGCTGCGCCGCTTGCTTGCGCTCCTCCAGCCGCTGGTCCCCCCGATGTCGCTTTTCAGCCGGATGTTCTCGTTCCTCAGCCAGGATATGGCGATCGACCTCGGCACCGCCAACACGCTCGTCTATGTCCGCGGCCGCGGCATCGTGCTCAACGAACCATCGGTCGTTGCCATCGAAACGATCCGCGGCACCAAGACGGTGAAGGCCGTCGGCCTCGCCGCCAAGGTGATGATGGGCAAGACCCCGGGCAACGTCGAATGCATCCGCCCCTTACGCGACGGAGTCATCGCCGACATCGACATCGCCGAACAGATGATCAAATATTTTATCGCCAAGGTGCACACCTCCAAACTGCCGCGCTATCCGGAAATCGTCATCTGCGTGCCGTCGGGGTCGACCAGTGTCGAAAAGCGCGCCATCCGCGATGCCGCCAACAATGCCGGCGCCAGCCAGGTCTATCTGATCGAGGAACCGATGGCGGCGGCGATCGGCGCCGGCATGCCGGTCACCGAACCGATCGGCAGCATGGTCGTCGATATCGGCGGTGGCACCACCGAAGTCGCCGTGCTCAGCCTGCGTGGCCTCGCCTATACCACCAGCGTCCGCGTCGGCGGCGACAAGATGGACGAAGCCATCGTCAGCTACGTCCGCCGCAACCACAACCTCTTGATCGGCGAAATGACTGCCGAGCGGATCAAGAAGGAAATCGGCACCGCCAAGATGCCTGCCGACGGCATCGGCATGACGCTGGAAATCAAGGGCCGCGACCTGATGAACGGCGTGCCCAAGGAAATCACCATCAACCAGGCGCAGATCGCCGAAGCGCTGTCGGAGCCAGTTGCCACCATTGTCGAAGGCGTCCGCGCCGCGCTCGAAAACACCCAGCCCGAACTGGCCGCCGATATCGTCGACCAGGGCATCGTGCTGACCGGCGGCGGCGCGCTGCTTCGCGATATCGACCAGGTGCTGCGCGAGGCGACCGGCCTTCCGGTCACCGTCGCCGATGATCCGCTGACCTGCGTTGCCATCGGCACCGGCCGCGCGCTCGAGGACCCGCTCTACCGCGGCGTGCTGACGACAGCGTGAGAACGGCCAAGGCCTGAGCGCGGTCTGAGCGCCGCTTCGGCATGACCGTGCCGGGCAGAAGCGTCGGTAACGCCATTCTGCCCTCTTGACGCGGCGCCGGTCAGCGCCTCTTGAGCCGACGAACCCGAAAGCTGCTGCCACGATGGACTGGACGCCCGGCAATCGCCGATCGAGCGCCATGCGGCGCGATCAGAACCTTGCGCTGATCGGCGCGGTGATCACCGGCGCGGTGATCGCCGCCGGGCTGATCATGCTGTTGTTCGCCCGGGTCAACCCGGATGGCGCTGCCCGGCTGCGCGGAGTTATGCTCGATCTGATGACGCCCGTGTGGAGCGTGGTGCGCGCGCCGTTCGACGGTATCGGCCGCGCCGTTGCCGCCGGCAGCGATTACATCGGCGCCGTCGCTCGCGCCGATCGGCTGGCGGCCGAACTTGCAGCGGCACGCGCCGAACTGCAGCGCGCCGCCGCCGATCGGCTGGCACTGGCGCAGCTGCGCCGGCTGGGGGCGGTCCGCGAACCCGGTCGCCGTCTGATCGTCACGGCGCGCATCGTTTCGGCGACGTCGGGGTCGATGGCACGCACCGCGCTGGTCGCTGCCGGCAGCGGCAGCGGCGTGCGCCCGAATCTGCCGGTGATCGGTGCCGATGGCCTGATCGGCCGCACGGTCGAGGCCGGACGCTGGTCGGCACGGGTATTGCTGCTGACCGATCCGGCCAGCCGGGTACCGGTCACCATCCTGCGCACCGGCCAGGCAGCGCTGGTCGTCGGCAGCAACGGGCCGCGCCTCGAACTGCGCGACCGCGTCGGCGCCGATCTGCCGCTGCGCGCCGGCGACCGGCTGGTGACATCGGGCGATGGCGGCGTTTTCCCGCCCGGCATTCCGGTCGGCACCATCATCGTCGCCGACGAACCGGCGCAGATCCGCCCGGCAGCCACGCCGGTCGGCGCGGCTTTCGTGCGCATCGAGGCCGCGTGGTTGCCGCTGCCTGTCGTCGCCGGACCCGGCCTGCCCGAAGGCGCCGTGCCGGTGCCGACGGAAGCGCGCCAGGCCATAAGGCGACCGCCAGTACCGGCACCGGTGCCGGCGCTGCGCTGATGATCGGCGAAATCCCCCCGTGGCGCCTGCTCGATGCCGACGAGCGCCGGCGATATTGGCGCAGCCAGTGGCGGCTGGCGGTGCCGGCGCTGACGGTGCTGGCGATGATTTTCGCGATGACCGCGCCGCTGGTGGTGCCGGTGCCGGTGTTCCCGCATCTGGCGCTGCTCGGCGTCTTCATCTGGTCGAGCTTCCAGCCCGGGCTGATGCCGCCATGGCTGGCGTTCCTGACGGGACTGGTTGCCGATCTGGCTTTCGCCCAGCCGTTCGGGCTCGATGCGACGCTGTTCGCGCTTGTCGCCGCCGGCGTGCGGCTGTTCGATGCCCGCCATGGTCATCAGCAGCGACTGTTCGAATGGCGCCTTGCGGTCGCCGTCATCATCGGCTTCGAATTGGGGTCGTGGCAGTTGATGGCACTGGCCGGCCAGCCGGTGCCGCTGCTGCCGCTCGGCTGGCAGGTGCTGACGACGATCGCTGCCTATCCCCTCGTCGTCGGCTTGTGCGCCGTCGTCCAGCGCCGCAGTTTCGGGCACGGGCTGGTGCAGTGACGGTTCGGCCGCCGCGCGATACCGCCTTTACCCGGCGCGCGCTGCTGCTGGGTGGCGGCATGGTAGCGGTCGGGGCGACGCTGGCCGGGCGAATGGCGTGGCTTTCGGTGTTCGAAGGCGAACAATATCGGTTGGCGTCGGAAGAAAACCGCATTCAGCTGCGGCTGATTCCGCCACGCCGCGGCTGGATCGTCGATCGCAACGGCATTCCGGTGGCGCTCAACAAGCCCGATTACCGCCTCGAACTGGTTCCCGACCAGGTCGGCGATCTCGATGCGCTGCTGGCGCGGGTGCGCGACGTGCTCGGGCTCGACTGGAACGAGGAACTGCGCATCCGCGCCGATATCGCCATCCAGCCGAAATATGTGCCGGTGGAAGTGGCGCGCGACCTCGATTGGCCGCGATTTGCTGCTGCCAACGTCCAGCTTTCCGATATCCCCGGCCTGTCGCCGGTACGCGCCTTTGCTCGCGTCTATCCCGATGCCGATCATTTTGCCCATCTGCTCGGCTATGTCGGCGCACCGACGCCGGAACAATATAAGGCGACGCGCGACCCGGTGCTGGTGTTTCCCGGCTTTCGCATCGGCAAGGACGGGCTGGAACGCCACCAGGACAGCCGGCTGCGCGGCACCGCCGGCGCTCGCCGGGTGGAAGTGACGGCGCGCGGCAAGGTGGTGCGCGAACTGGGCGCCCGCGGCGACGAACCTGGCACGACGCTGCGCCTGACCATCGATCGCGACCTGCAGAATTACGCCGCGCGCCGGCTGGCCGATAACAGCGGCAGCGTCATCGTCATCGACAGCTGGACCGGCGACCTGCTCGCCATGGTGTCGATGCCGGCCTATGACCCCAACATCTTTTCGCAGCGCGTGCCGGCGGCGCTGTGGAAGGACCTGCAGAGCGACGACCACAACCCGCTGCTCAACAAGAGCGCCATGGGCCTCTACCCGCCGGGATCGACCTTCAAGATGGTGACGGCGCTCGCGGCACTGGAAGCCGGTGTCGGCGCCGATGAAAGCGTCGGCTGCAACGGCCGCTACCGTCTCGGCAACAACGTCTGGCACTGCCACGCCCGCCGCGGCCATGGCCGGGTCGATCTGGCGCGCGCCATTCCGCAAAGCTGCGACGTCTATTTCTACAGCATCGGCCGCCGCATCGGCATCGATGCCATTGCCGCGATGGCGCGGCGGCTGGGGCTGGGCCAGAAATACGATCTGCCGCTGCCCGGCCAGGCGAGCGGCCTGGTTCCCGACGACACCTGGAAGCGCAAGCGCTTCGGCAAGGGCTGGAACGCCGGCGAAACGCTGAACACCGCCATCGGCCAGGGCTATCTGATCGCCAATCCGCTGCAGCTTGCGGTGATGACGGCGCGGATCGCCAGCGGCTGGGCGGTGCAGCCGCGGTTGCTGATCGATCCCGCCGGTGTCGTGCCGGAATTCGCCTCGCTCGGCATTCCGGAGGAACATCTGCGGATCGTTCGCAAGGGCATGTTCGATGTGGTCAACGCCGGGCTGGGCACGGCGCCGCGCGCCCGGCTGCCGGTCGCCGGCATCCACGCCGCCGGCAAGACCGGCACGGCGCAGGTGCGCCGCATCACCATGGCCGAACGCCGCCGCGGCGTGCTGCGCAACGAAGCACTGCCGTGGAAACAGCGCGACCATGCGCTGTTCGTCGCTTTCGCGCCGACGGAAGAGCCGCGCTACGCCGTCAGCGTCATCCTGGAACACGGTATCGCCGGCGGCCGCTATGCAGCGCCGGTGGCGCGCGACGTGCTGACCTTCCTCTACAATCCCGAACGCGCGCTGGCGGCACTGGCGCCGGTGGAGGCCGAAATGCAGCAGCGCCAGGCCGCGGCGCGCCGGGCCGAAACCGAAACCGCTGCCATCGCCGCCGCCGCCGCTGCCGAGCCGTTGATGCCGCCATGGCTGCACTGGGACCCGCCGCAGCCGCCGACCTTCGAAATCGCCGAAGCCGAAGCACCGCAACCGATCCGCGAACCGGAATGATGGCAGTGCCGCCATGCTGACCAGCCTCATCAACGGGCCGTGGCGACGCGAACTGGCGCTGCTGCCATGGGCGATCGTCGCGGTGCTGGCAGCGCTCGCCGGGTTCGGCGTGGTGGTGCTCTATTCGGCGGCCGGCGGCGATCTCGATCCCTGGGCGCTGAAGCATGCCATCCGGTTCGTCATCATGCTCGGGCTGGCGCTGGGCATCGCCATGGTGCCGCCGGAACGCTGGTTGACGCACGCCTGGACGATCTATGGCGTCGTTCTGGCCGGGCTGATCGGAGTTGAACTGCTCGGCGCGGTGCGCGGCGGCAGCCAGCGCTGGCTCGATATCGGCATCATCCAGCTGCAACCGTCGGAATTCATGAAACTGGCCATCGTGCTGGCGCTGGCGCGCTATTATCACTTTTTCCCGCGCGGTTTCGAAACCCGGCCGCAGGGGCTGTTCCCGGCACTGGCGCTGATCGCCATGCCGGCGGCGCTGGTGATGCTGCAACCCGATCTTGGCACCGCCATGTCGATTGTTTTCGGCGGGCTGGTGGTGATGTTCGCCGCCGGCGTGCGGCTATGGCTGTTCGGCGCCGGCGCAGGCCTGGCGGCAGCGGCGGCACCCCTCGCCTGGACGATGCTGCACGATTATCAGCGCAAGCGCGTGCTGATCTTCCTCGATCCCTCGACCGATCCGCGCGGCGCCGGCTATCACATCACCCAGAGCAAGATCGCCATCGGTTCGGGCGGCATCACCGGCAAGGGTTTCCTGGCAGGCACGCAAAGCCACCTCGATTATCTGCCCGAACTGCAGACCGATTTCGTTTTTGCAACCATGGCGGAAGAATGGGGGCTGATCGGCGGCCTGGGCGTGCTGGCGGGGTTCGGCATCGTGCTGGCGTGGGGCTTGCGCGTGGCGATGCGCGGCCGCAGCCATTTCCAGCGCCTGATGGCGCTGGGGCTGACGGCGACGCTGTTCTTTTATCTGGCGATCAACCTGATGATGGTAATGGGGCTGGCGCCCGTCGTCGGCATCCCGTTGCCGCTGATCAGCTATGGCGGGTCGGCGATGATGACGGTGATGATATTGATCGGCCTGCTGATGGGCATCGCCCGCGACAACAACCGCCCCGAAGCCTGATCGCGACAGCGCCGGCGGCCAGAATTCGGCTGGACAACCACCTGCCGGCTTGCTAGCAGCCCCGTTCCCGATGGCGGCCTCGCCCGGATGGACACATAGCTCAGTCGGTAGAGCAGCTGACTCTTAATCAGCGGGTCCTTGGTTCGAACCCAAGTGTGTCCACCACCTTCAAATCATTAGGGTCAGGTTTCATAGCCAGAACAGTACGGTGGCGGCAAGGGCGACGGCTGATAGGAAGACGGTTGGGAACCTGTCGTCGCGTGTCGCGACACGCCTCCAGTCCTTGAGGCGACCGAACATGATCTCAATCCGGTTACGGCTTTTGTATCGGCGCTTGTCGTGTTTGACAGGCTTTTTCCGAGATTTCCTACCCGGAATGCACGGGGTAATGCCTTTTTCCTCAAGGGCATCGCGGAACCAGTCGGCGTCATAACCCCGGTCGCCCGGCAGCCAGTCTGCTTTGGGCAGGCCATCCAGCAAGGCTGCAGCGCCGGTGTAGTCGCTGACCTGTCCCGCCGTCAGGAAGAAGCTGATCGGGCGGCCAATGGCATCCGTCACAGCATGCAGCTTTGTGTTCATGCCACCCTTCGTGCGCCCGATCAGCCGACCCGGACCCCCTTTTTTACCCCCAGGCTGGATGCCGTGCGGTGCGCTTTGAGATAGGTCGCATCGATCATGATCGTCTTGCGCTCGGTGCCCTTGGCCGAAAGGCCATCCATCATCAGGGCGAAGACACCCTTGTCGCTCCATCGCTTCCAGCGGTTGTAGAG
>JBBQWE010000088.1:0-11758 GCA_038210855.1 Sphingomonadales bacterium
GTTGCCGCTGCTGCCGGCCGGAGCGGCGGCGATGGCGTGGCAGCCGGGCGATGCCGGCGCCCCCGATGTGCTGGTGTTTGTCGCCGATGGCTCCGGCTGGCGGGAGGCGCTGGTGCTGCTGCTCGCCGGCTGTGCCGTTGCCGAAGCGCGGCCGGCGGTGCTGGCGCTGGTGCCGCGCGACGAAGCCGATGCGCTGGCCATGGCGCTCGATCTGCAGGTCGCCGATGCCGCCGGCCTGCCCATCGACGCCGGCGAAGTACGGGCGCGGGTTGCGGCGCTGGTCCGCCGCCAGGAACAGGCGGCAGCGCTGGCGGTGCGCAGCCGCGCGGCGCTGCTGCTGGCGGTCGTCGATCCGGTTACCGGGCTCACCAACCGCCTGCACCTCGATACCGTGCTGCCGGTCGCCATCGCCGCGGCGCACGCCGACCACCGGCCGCTGACAGTGCTGATGATCGATGTCGATGATCTGAAGGGGTTCAACGACAGCTGGGGCCATGCCGCCGGCGATTGCGCCCTGCGCTCGGTAGCCGAAACGCTGCAGGCCAACCTCCGCCCCGGCGATGTGCTGGCGCGCTTCGGCGGCGATGAACTCGCGGTGATCCTGCCCGATACCAACTCCACCGCAGCGCGGGCGCTGGCCAAGCGGCTGGTGGCGATGGTCGGATCCGCGGCGATGGACGGGAACGGCAAGCGGCTGACGATCAGCATCGGGGTGGCGATGGCCGGACGCCGCGACGATGCTGCCAGCCTGCTCGCCCGTGCCGACGCGGCGCTCTATGCTGCCAAGCGCACCGGGCGCAACCGAGTGTCGGAAGCCGCCTGATCGGCACGAACCCGGCAGCCAACCCCTGCGGCGCGAGACGCGCCGCGGCGGCCTACTTGATCTTGGCTTCCTTGAAATCGACATGCTTGCGCACGACGGGATCATATTTGCGGAAGCTCAGCTTCTCGGTCTGGGTGCGCGGGTTCTTCTTGGTGACGTAGAAATAACCGGTGTCGGCAGTCGACACGAGCCTGATCTTGATGGTTGTCGGCTTGGCCATGGCAATTCTCGGTTCGATAGCAGCGGACCGCCGGCCATGCAGGCTTGCGGAAAGTGCGCGTCATTGGCGGCGGCGGTGGCGAAAGTCAAGCCGCCTCCGGCTCGGGCCCGGCCTTCCCCATGCCGCCGCGCTTGCCGAATCGCCGCAGCCATCTACATCGCGAGGCATGATCGTCCATCTAGAAGACCGCGCCGTGCTGGCCATCGGCGGCACCGATGCCCGCAGCTTCCTGCAGGGCCTGCTGACGCAGGATGTCGAAACGCTCGCCGCCGACCGTCCGGCCTATGCCGGGCTGCTCGGCCCGCAAGGCAAGGCGCTGTTCGACATGCTGCTGTTCGCCCGATCCGAACAGGTGCTGATCGATGTCGCTGCCGACCGTGCCGAAGCGCTGGCGAAGCGGTTGCAGATGTACCGGCTGCGCAAGGCCGTCACCGTCACGCCGTCGCCGCTGGTCGTGCTCGCCGCTTGGGATGGCGACGCCGATGGCCGTCCGGCCGATCCGCGCACGCCCGACCTCGGTGGACGCTGGCTGGCGGAGCCGGGGCAGGCTGTGGCCGGTGCCGCGGCGTGGCATGACCATCGCCTCGCCGTCGGCGTTCCCGGCAGCGCCGACATCGGCAACGACGAACTGCTGTGGCTGGAAACCGGTGCCGATCTGCTGGGCGGTGTCAGCTTCACCAAGGGCTGCTACGTCGGCCAGGAAAATACCGCGCGCATGCATCATCGTGGCAAGGTGCGCCGCCGGCTGCTGCCGGTGACGCTGTCCGCCGATCCCGGCGACGAGCGCGCCATCCTCGATCCGCAGGGCCGCAATGCCGGCACGCTGCGCGGATTTCGTAGGCGCCGCGGCATCGCCCATCTGCGCGTGGAGGCAGCGGCGGGGCCGCTCACCCTCGGCGGCGCACCGCTCGTCGTCGCGCGTGGCGGCTGGGCGGAGCCGGTGTTCGCTGCACCGGTTGGCGGGTGATGGCCGATCCGATTCCAGCGACCCCCGCGCCGGGCAACAGCGCCGTCGAAGGCCTGAAGGGCCTGCCCGACGAGGTCTTCGTCGTCTCCCGCGACACGCTGTTCTGGCTGCGTGACGACAGCACCACCGCGCTGATCGCCATCGGCGTTGCGGTCGGGCTGTTCTTCGGCTTTCGCACCGTCCGCTGGGGCATCGTGCGCATCCTCGGCATCGATCACCCGGTCACCACCTGGCGCGGCTTTCTTGGCCGCATCGTCCGGCGCACGCGCAGTTTCTTCATCGCTGCGCTGGCCGCCGATCTGGTCACCAACGCCGTCGCGGCACCCGGCCCGTTGCTGCGCGCCGTCGATATCGCCTTCACCGTCGCCTTTGCCGTGCAGGGTGCCTATTGGCTGCGCGAGATCATCCTCAGCCTCGTCCAGCGCCGCGCCGCGACGGTGGCCGACCAGGCGGCGTTCGCTTCGGCGCTGGGCATCATCACGGTGCTGGTCAACGTCATCGTCTGGGCGCTGGCGCTTATCCTTGTGCTCGACAATCTGGGCGTCAATGTCACCGCGCTGGTCGCCGGCCTCGGCGTCGGCGGCATCGCCATCGGCCTCGCGGCACAGGGCATTTTCGGCGATCTGTTCGCGGCGCTGGCGATCCTGTTCGATCGGCCGTTCGCCGTCGGCGACAACATCAGCTTTGCCGGCAATTCGGGAACGGTCGAAGCGATCGGGCTGAAAACCGTCCGCATCCGGCTGCTGTCGGGCGAACAGCTGATCGTTTCGAACAGCAAGCTGCTGGAAAACCAGGTGACGAACCTCGCCAGGGTCAGCGAACGCCGCGTCGCCCTGCTGTTCGGCATCGTCTACCGGACGCCGCCGGCCGTCGTCGCCAGCCTTGCCGGCCACGTCGAGGCGCTGGTCGGCGGCGTCGAGGCGGCTCGGTTCGGCCGCTTGCACATGATTGGCTTCGGCAGCTCCAGCCTCGATTTCGAGCTGATCTTTTTCGTGACCGACGGCGACTATGCCGAGATGATGCGCGTTCGCCACGAAATCTGCATCGCCATGCTGCGCCGCTTCGCCGAACTGGGCATCGACTTCGCCTATCCGACGCAAGTTGCCTTCACCGCCGCCCCCGACGGCACCTTGATCGACCCGCGGCCGGTGCTGGCCGCAGGAGACTGAGGGTGCGCGCGCCCGCGCTACCCCGCCACATCCTCGATCGACAGCAGCGTCGCGTTGCCGCCCGCGCTCGTCGTGTCGGTGCTCACCACCCGTTCGGTGGCAAAGCGCAGCAGGTAATGCGGCCCGCCGGCCTTGAAACCGGTGCCGGACCGGCCCTCGCCGCCGAACGGTTGCGATCCGACGACAGCGCCGATCATCGATCGGTTGACATAGAGGTTGCCGACCTGCGCCGCGGCGGCAACGGCGGCGGCGGTGGCAGCGATGCGGCTGTGCAGCCCCATGGTCAGGCCATAGCCGAGCGCATTGACGGCGCCGATGGTTTCGGGAAGCTCGCCGGCACGCCAGGTGACGACGTGCAGAAGTGGCCCGAACCATTCGTCGCGCAGATCGGCGATGGCACGCAACCGGATGACCGTCGGCGCGACGAAATCGCCGCCGGCCGGAACGGGAAGGCGATGCACCCAGCGTTCGCGCTGGCTGGCGGCATAGCTCTCCAGCCGGCGCTGCGCCGCCGCATCGATCACCGGGCCGACATCGGTCGCCGGGTCGGCGGGATCGCCGATGCCCAGCGTGTCCATGGCGCCTTTCAGCATCGCCAGCGTGCGGTCGGCAACGTCTTCCTGCACCAGCAGCAGCCGCAGCGCCGAACAGCGCTGCCCGGCGGAACGGAATGCCGAGGTAACGACATCCTGCACAACCTGTTCGGTCAGCGCCGTCGAATCGACGATCATCGCGTTGATGCCGCCGGTTTCGGCGATCAGCGGCACCAGGGGCCGCGAATCATCGTCGAGCAGCGCGCGAGCGATGCGGCGGGCGGTGGCGGTCGATCCGGTGAAGACGACGCCGGCGATGGCCGGCGCGCGCACCAGCGCGTCGCCGACTTCGCCGCCGCCGGTGACGAGGTGCAGCACGTCGGCCGGCACGCCGGCCTGGTGCGCCAGTGCGATGGCGCGCGCTGCGATTCGCGGCGTCTGCGGCGCCGGCTTGGCGATGACGCAATTGCCGGCAACGAGTGCGGCGGCGACCTGGCCGATGAAGATGGCGAGCGGGAAGTTCCACGGTGCGATGGCGGCGAACACACCGCGGCCTTCCAGCCGCAGTTCGTTGCGTTCGCCGGTCGGGCCGGGAAGGGTGACGGCGATGAATTGTTCGCGCGCGCCGGCGGCGTAATAGCGGCAGAAATCGCTTGCCTCGCGCACTTCGCCGAGCGCGTCGGGGATGGTCTTGCGCGCTTCATGGACCAGCGCGGCGATCAGGCCGTCGCGGTCCGCCTCGATCAGCGCGGCGAGGCGATCGAGCATGTCGGCACGAGCGGTGACGGGCGTGGCTGCCCATGCGGGGTGCGCCGCTTCGGCAGCAGCGATGGCAGTGGCAAGGCCCCGCGGCGTGGCCGGGGCAACTGCCTCTCCCGCCATGCGCTGCCCGGCAGGATCGCGGTCCGCGCCGATCGCCCCGGCGAGTGCGGACAATAGCTCCGCATCGGCCAGATCGATTCCGGCGCTGTTTTCGCGCGTCCCGAACAACCGCGCCGGCAGCGGGATCGACGGGTGCGGCGCGCCGCCGACCTGCGCGATCTTGGCCGCCGGATCGGCGAGCAGATCGGCATCGCTGATTTTTTCATCGGCGAGCTGGTGAACAAAGCTGGAATTGGCGCCATTTTCCAGCAACCGGCGGACGAGATAGGCGAGCAGGTCGCGATGGCCGCCCACCGGTGCATAGGTCCGGCATTTGTAACCGTCCTCGCGAACCAGCCGTTCGTACAGGCCCTCGCCCATGCCGTGCAGGCGCTGGAATTCGAAATCGCGCGATTCGCCGGCCCATTCGAGGATGGTCGCCACCGTCAGCGCATTGTGGCTGGCGAACGCCGGATACAGGTGCCGCGCCGCCAGCATGTCATGGGCGCAGGCAAGGTAGCTGACATCGGTGGCCGCCTTGCGAGTGAACAGCGGATAATCGGCAAGCCCCTCGACCTGGGTGCGCTTGATCTCGCTGTCCCAATAGGCGCCCTTGACGAGGCGCACCGTCAGCCGCTGCCCGGTGGCGGCGCCGAGTGCATCGGCCCAGCCGATGACGGCGCGGGCGCGCTTGCCATAGCCCTGCACCGCCATGCCGAAACCGCCCCAGCCGCGAAGCTGCGGCAGCTGCGCGACGCTTTCGATGATGTCGAGGCTCATCACCAGCCGTTCCGATTCCTCGGCATCGACGGTCAGCCCGATGCCGGCGGCGGCGGCGGCTTCGGCGAGCTGGCGCAGCATGTCGGTCAGCGCCGGCACGGCAGTCGCGGCATGGGCGGTTTCGTAGCGCGGGTGGAGCGCGGAAAGCTTGACCGAGACGCTGTGCCGGTCCTCGATACGATTCGCCTTCGCCGCTTTCGCCGTATCGGCGATGGCGGCCTGGTAGCTGGCGAAATAGCGCATCCCGTCGGGATAGGTACGTGCTGCCTCGCCGAGCATGTCGAAGCTGGCGGTGAAGCCGCGATTGTCCTTGTCGGCAGCGCGGACCAGCGCTTCGTCGATGGTGCGGCCCATGACGAATACCTGGCCCATCATCCGCATCGCGGCGCCGACGGCCTGGCGCACGAACGGTTCGCCGGCGCGTGCCACCAGCCGGCGCAGCACGCCGCCGCGAGTGCCCCTGGCGCCCGCATCCTCGCCCATCAGCGCGCGAGTCATCACCAGGCCCCAGGTCGCCGAATTGACCAGCGCCGAATCGGACGATCCGATATGCGCCGCCCAGTCGGCAGTGCCGATCTTGTCGCGAATCAGCAGGTCGGCCGTTTCCGGATCGGGCACCCGCAGAAAGGCTTCGGCAAGGCTGAGCAGCGCGACGCCTTCGGCGGTATTGAGCCGATATTGATGCAGGAAGCGATTGACCCAGCCATCGGCCTGCGCGCTGCGCAGATCGGCGAGCAGGCCCAGCGCGCGCCCGACGACAGCCTCGCGGGTGGCAGGCGCCAGGGTCGCGGCGGGCAACAATTGCCCGATCACGTCGGCCTCGGGAGCGCGGTGGAGCGTGCGCATGGCGGCGCGGGCGGCGGCAAGATCGGTCATCGCCGTCGTTTAGCGCGGCGCCGGCAGCCGGTCACGCGTCGTTGCTTTTCACGCTTGACGACTACGGACGTAATCACATACGACTACAATCGTAAACGAAACGGACCGTGATGCGAGCCCCGATGACCGAACGAATCAGCGAAGCCGAACTGGAAGTCATGGAGGTGCTGTGGCGCGAGGCGCCGCTGACCGCCGCCGATGTCGCGGCGCTTGTCGATCCGGCGCGCGGCTGGGGGGCGGCCACCGTCAAGACGCTGCTCGGCCGGCTGCTTGCCAAGGGCGCGCTGGCGCACGAGGAAGACGGCCGCCGCTATCTCTATCGCCCGGTCATCGCCCGCGCCGATCATGTCGCCGGCGATGTCGGCCGGCTGGTCGATCGGCTGTTCGGTGGCCGCGCCGCGCCGCTTGTCGCCCATCTTGCCGAACAGCAGCGCTTGTCTGCCGACGATATCGCCGAACTCGAAGCCCTGGTGCGGGAGCTGAAGAAATGAACCCCATCGATATCCAGAACTGGCTGGTCGAGGCGCTGGTCGGTTCGGCATTGCTGATGGCGGCGGTGCTGGTGCTGCGCCGCCCGGTGGCGCGGGCCTTGGGCGCCCATGTCGCCTATGCGCTATGGGCGCTGCCGGCACTGCGCCTCGTGCTGCCGCCGCTGCCGGGCTGGACGAGCCTCTATGCCCCCGTCGCCCATTCGGGGCCGGCCTATCCGTTGGCGTTCGGGATCGTGCCGCATGAGCACGCAGCGCTGCTGGCGGCGGACGTGCCGGCGGAACGCGCCGGCCACCTGCCGCCGTTCGTGCCCGAACCGGCAGCGGTCGTCGAAGGCCTTGCCGCGAACCCGTTGCTGCTCGCCATCTGGCTTGCCGGCGCTGCCCTCTATCTTGCCGTGCAACTGCTGCGCACCGGCGCTTTCGTGCGCGGCGCCATCGCTGCCGGAGAGCGGCTGACCGTCATCCGCGGCATCTCCGTCTGGCTGTCGCCGGTGGTCGCCGGGCCGATGGCCGCCGGCATCCGCCGCCGCCACATCCTGCTGCCGGCCGATTTCGCCGCGCGCTACAGCACCGATGAACGCCGCCTCGCGCTGCTTCACGAAGGGGCGCACCATGATCGCGGCGACCTGATCGCCAATCTGGCCGGGCTGGTGGTGGTGGCGCTGCACTGGTGGAACCCGCTGGCACACTTCGCCTGGGCGCGTTTCCGCAGCGACCAGGAACAGGCCTGCGACGCCACCGTGCTGGCGCAGGCCGATGGCGACACCCGCGCCACCTATGGCCGCACCGTGCTGAAATCGGCGTGCGCGGCGATGCCGGCCGCTGCGCTGGCGATGAACCACAAGAACCAGATGAAGATGCGCATCACCATGATGAAACAGCGTGTCGGCCTGGGCCGCTTCGTTGCCGGCACCGGCTTCGCCGTGGCGGCGATCGGCGCCGGGCTGTTGCTGACTGCATCGGGCACCGCGCCGCCGGTACTGCCAGCGCCGCCGGCCCCCGCTGCCATCCCGGCGCCGCCGGCATCACCCGCAGCGCCTGGCGTACCGGAGGCATCCTTGCCGCCATCCCCGCCAGCCCCGCCGCTGCCGCCGCTGCCGCCGCTGCCGCCGCTGCCGCCGCTTCCCGGCGAAGCCGAGTTCCGGGCTGCGGCGACCGTTGGCGACATCGAAGCTGCTGCCGGGGACATCGAAGCTGCCGCCGGCGATGCCGAGGCCGCCGCCGAGGACGTTCGGATCGCTCGCCGCGACGCCGAAATCGCTCGCCGCTACGCCGACGAAGCGCGCAGCGAAGGCCTGCGCGCCGCCGAAATCGCCCGTCGCGATGCGTTCCGCGCCGCCGATATCGCCCGCCGTGCCGGCATCGCCGCCGCGCCGATCGGCGCGGCGAGCGGTGCGGTCGCCGCCGGCATGGGTTCGGCGGATCGCAGCGGCACCACCGCCGGAACCGGCGCCGTCGCATAATTCACCGCGGTCATCTGTGACGAAACCATCGGCACGATTGCCCAGCCGACGATGATCTCTGCCGTTGCCAGCGCCGTGACGCCGAAGGACAGCTGCCCGGCGACGATCACCACCGCCGTCAGCGGCAGCGAGATGACAACGGCGACCAGCGCGCCTTCGGCGAGCCGGTTGCCGCGCAGCCGGCCCCAGACCTTCACGGCGAAAGTCACCAGCAAACCCAGCGTCGACCCGGCCAGCATCACGCCGATCCAATAGGCCAATCGCACCGGCAGCGCCGCCGCATCGGTACCGAGCGCGCCGATGATCGCCATGAAAACCGCCGCGATGCCGGCGATGATCATGCCGCGCCGGAAATCCCGCCCTGCCGTTGGCGAAGCGCGAATGGTATCTGCTGTCGATTCACGCATTGAAACCGGCGCCTTATCGGGCCATTGGTTCGATGGCGATGGGCTGTTGCGCGCCTTCACCCTCGCCGGTGACGGTTCGGCGCGGCTGGCGGCGCGTTTCGCCGATACCCCCAAGCGCCGCGCCGAAACCGCCGCAGGACGCATGATCGTTCCCGGTTTCGGCACGGCGGCCGGCCCGGGCGCCGCCGTCACCGGGCCGGACGATACCAACCCTGCCAATACCGGTGTCATCCTTGCCGGCGGCGAGCTGCTGGCGCTGTGGGAGGCCGGGTCGCCGCTGCGCATGGACCCTGTGACACTCGAAACCCGCGATTTCCGAACGTTTCGCGCCGATCTGCGCCAGATGCCGTTCCTTGCCCACCCGCGTATCGAACCCGACGGCCGCATCTGGAACCTGGGCCTGTCGGGCAGATCGGCGCTGGTCTGGCGGCTGGCGGCGAACGGCGCGCTGGAGGCAGCGCAGGGCATCAAGCTGCCGCGCAACAACTACCTGCATGATTTTACCGCCACGGCGCGCCATCTGGTGATCGTGCTGCAACCGTGGATCGAGGACGGGATGGCCCTGCCGTTCGTCGACAGCCTTGGCTGGCGGCCGGAACTGGGCACACAAATGCTGGTCATCGACAAGGCCGATCTGACGAGGCAGCGGATTTACGAACTGCCGGCGTTCGCCTTTTTTCACCTTGGCGACGCGTGGGAGGAAAGCGACGGCACCATCCGCTTCGATGGCTGTAGCGAAGCCGATACGACCTTCGGTGCCCGGTCGGCGCGCGAACTGGTCGCCGGCATCCACCGCGGATCGCCGATGCCCGATCCCGGGCCGATCGCCCTGTTTCCCGATGGCCGCGCGACACTGACCGCCAGCGGCACCGCCGCCGAATTTCCGCGCAGCAATCCGCGACGCGCCGGTGTGCGGCGATCGGCGACGGTGCACGTCGGCAGCTATCGCGCCGATCGGCCGTTTGCCGAGGCGGTCGGCGTGTGGGACTGGACGACCGGCCGCGACGATGCCCATCATTTCGGCGGCGATCACCTGGTGGAAGAATTCGTGATGGTGCCCCGCCCGGGCGGCAGCGGCGATCGCGACGGCTGGCTGCTGGGCACCACGGTCAATCTGGCGGCGCGGGCAACGGAGCTGCACGTCTTCGACGCCGCGCGCGTGGCGGCGGGGCCGATCGCCAGCTGGCGCGCCGATGTGGCGATGCCGGTGGGATTTCATGGCTGTTTCGTGTCGGCAGGTTGACGCTCGCAGTTGACGCTCGCAGTTGACGCTACCGGTTGACGCTTGCGCGACCCCGCGCCTAGGTACCCAAAACGCGTTGGGGATGGATCGATGTCGCAGCCTGTCACGATGGATGATTACAAGGCGCTGGTCGGCAGCGAGCTGGGCGTTTCCGACTGGGTGCTCGTCGATCAGGCGATGATCGACGCCTTTGCCGATGTCACCGGCGACCACCAGTTCATCCATGTCGATCCCGAACGCGCCAAGATGACGCCGTTCGGCACCACCATCGCCCATGGCTATCTGACGCTCAGCCTGTGTTCGCAGTTCGCCGGCATGGCGCTGCCGCGGGTCGAAGGCGTCAAGATGGGCGTCAACTACGGTCACAACAAAGTCCGCTTCATGGCGCCGGTGAAATCGGGCAGCCGGGTGCGCGGGCGCTTCGTTCTCGCCGACCTGACGCAGCGCCCCGATGGCGGCTGGCAATCGACGACCAATGTCACTGTCGAGATCGAGGGGTCGGACAAGCCGGCGCTGATCGCCGAATGGCTGACCCTGCAATATCATTGAGTTCGAGACCGACCCGCCCCCTCACCTTCCCACGCGCCGAAGCGGCGCGCGGGCCCCTCCCTCTCCCCGAACCGGCGAGGGAACAAGAAAAGGATCTGCCCCATGCGTGAAGCCGTCATCGTTTCGACTGCCCGGACTCCGATCGGCAAGGCCTATCGCGGTGCCTTCAACGCCACCCCGTCGCCGACGCTCGCCGGCCACGCCATCGCCCATGCCGTGCAGCGCGCCGGCATCGACGGCGCCGAGGTCGATGATGTCTTCATGGGTGCTGCGCTGCAGCAGGGTGTCCAGGGCGGCAACATCGCTCGCACCGCGCTGCTCCGTGCCGGCCTGCCGGTAACGGTTTCGGGCCAGTCGATGGACCGCCAGTGTTCGAGCGGCGTGATGTCGATCGCCACGGCGGCCAAGCAGATCATCGTCGATGGCATGGACATCGCCATCGGCGCCGGGGTCGATTCGATCTCGATGGTGCAGAACGACAAGATGCGCGTCGAAGGCGATCCCGGCCTCGTCGCCATGCATCCCGCCATTTACATGCCGATGCTGCAGACCGCCGAAGTCGTTGCCAAGCGCTACAACATCAGCCGCGACCGGATGGACGAATACAGCTTCCGGTCGCAGATGCGCACTGCTGCCGCACAGGCCGCCGGCAAGTTCGATGACGAGATCGTGGCGATGACCAGCCGGATGGCCATGGTCAACAAGGAGACCAAGGAAGTCACCTACCACGAAGTGACCACGGCGAAAGACGAGGGCAACCGCCCGGAAACGACGCTGGAAGGCCTGATGGGCCTGAAGCCGGTGATCCCCGATGGTGTCATCACCGCCGGCAACGCCAGCCAGCTTTCGGACGGTGCCTCGGCGAGCGTGCTGATGGAAGCGTCGGTTGCGGCGAAGAAGGGGCTGACGCCGCTCGGCGCCTATCGCGGCATGGCGGTGGCCGGTCTCGAACCCGATGAAATGGGCATCGGGCCGATCTATGCCATCCCCAAGCTGTTGAAGGCCAACGGCCTGACGATGAACGACATCGGCCTGTGGGAATTGAACGAAGCCTTTGCCGTGCAGGTGCTGCACTGCGCCGATGTGCTTGGCATCGATCACGAATTGCTCAACGTCAACGGCGGCGCCATCTCGATCGGCCACCCCTATGGCATGACCGGCGCTCGCTGCACCGGCCATGCGCTGATCGAAGGCAAGCGCCGCGGTGCGAAATATGTCGTCGTCACGATGTGCGTCGGCGGCGGCATGGGCGCGGCGGGGCTTTTTGAAGTTTATTAAGAATTGCCGCCGGCGGCTGGGGCCTCAGGCCCCAGACCCCATTTCGTTGTTTTCGGTCCCGAAGAATTCGCCAAACGGTTGAAAAATCAAATGGGGTC
>JBBQWE010000089.1:0-11717 GCA_038210855.1 Sphingomonadales bacterium
CAGCGGCGGCAGCACCATGAACATCGTGCCGTTGGAATAAACCGGTGTGGTGACCAGCGCGACACTGTCCGCCGACATGCCGAGCTGCAGTGCATTCGACCAGGCGAAGTGCAGGCGGGCGGCGTGGCTCTGCACGATCCCCTTGGGCACGCCGGTGGTGCCCGAACTGTAGATGATGTTGAAGCGATCCTCGGACCGGCTGCTCACGCCGGGATCGGTATCGGGCGCCAGCGCCAGCATGGCATCGCCATCGACCCAGCCGTCGCCCTGAAAACCGATGGCGATGCGCCGGACATCGTCGGGCAGCGCGGCAGCTTCGACGAGGGACCGGTAGCCGGCGGACACGAACATCGTTTCGGCGCCGCTGTTCGCAACCATGCTCGCTACCTGGGCCGGGGTGAGCAGGCCGCTGATCGGGACCATGCACGCTCCGGCCTTGACGATGCCGAACATCACCTGAAGCATTTCGAGCGAGTTGGTCATGACGAGCGCGACCGGCGCGTCATGCCCGGCCCCCGTCTGCAGCAGGGCGTTCGCGACCCGGCTGGTGCCGCGGTCGAAATCGCCCCAGCGCAACCGGCGGTCGCCGCAGATGGCGGCGGTCCGGTCGGGCGCGAACCGGGCGTGCGCTGCCCAGATTGCCGTCAGGCTGGAAACCGACGCGTCGATCATGTCAGCGCCGGGGCCGTGGTTCGGGCAGTACGGCGCCGATCCGGCAGGCGATCGGCACAGCATCCTCCAGAGGCTGCATCACTTTCGCACCATCCACATTTCGCGCACGCCGCGCATCGTCAGCGTATCCATATATGTCACCGTGTCGGTCGCCATCGCCACATCGGGAAAGCGCGCGAACATCCGGCCGATGGCGATCCGAGCCTCCGCCCGGGCCAGCGGCGCGCCGAGGCAGAAGTGAATGCCGTGGTTGAAGGTCAGGTGCCGGTTCGGAGTCCGCGTGATGTCGAAACGTTCGGGCGCTGCGAACACCTCGGGATCATGGTTGGCGGCATTCACCATGGCGAACAGCCGGTCGCCGCGGCGCAGCATCTTGCCGTGCAGTTCGAAGGGTGACGTCACCACGCGAACCACCGCTCCCGTCGGCCCTTCGAAGCGCAGCATTTCCTCGACCGCGCTGGCGACCAGCGTCGGATCGGCGGCAAGGCGCGCCTTTTGGTCGGGGTTGGCGAGCATTGCCCTTATGCCGTTGCCGATCAGATTGGTCGTCGTCTCGTGGCCGGCGAACAGGAACAGGATGCACGAGCCGATCAGTTCATCCTCGCTGATCTGCCCGCCTTGCTGCAGCGTGACGAAGTGCGTGATCACGTCCTCGCGTGGATGACGCTGCCGATCGCTGGCAGCGGCGCGGAAATAATCGGCCATCGCGACGATGCCGGTGCGGCCGACTTCGTATTTGTCGTCGGTTGCGGTCGCGTTGCCGAGGAACGGCTGCAGCAGCATCGACCAGTCCCGCAGTGTGTCCATGTCCTCGCGCGGCACGCCGAGCAGGTCCATGATCACGCTTGCCGGCAGCGGATTGGCGAAGGCGCCGATGCACTCGAAACAATCGCTGTCGCTCGCGGCGATCCGGTCGAGCAGCCCGTCGGCCAGTTCGGCAATGCCGGTTTCCAGCCCGCGCATCACGGCGGGCGTGACGACCTTGTTGAGCAAGCCGCGCAGTCGCGTGTGATCGGGAGGGTCCTTGAAGGCGACCCAGGTGTTCAGATAGCGGATCAGGTCGCGCAGCCGGTCCTGCTCGCCGCTCGGCTGGCTTTTGAAGAACGGCATCAGCCGGTCCGCCGAAATGCCGCTGTTCATCTGGACCGATTTCACATCGGCATGCCGGGTCAGCACCCATCCCTTCAGCACCGGCGACCAGTGCGCCGGATCCTCGGCCTGCAGGCGCAACAGCGTGTCGAGCGGCCGCTGGATGACATCGGGGTCGCGGGGATCGAAAATCAGGCTGGTGTTCGACATCAGGCGCTGCGGCTCCGGAAGCTGACGCCTGAATATCAGCCGGTAATTGACATAGCAATCGCTTGTTTGGTACCCTTTTCTGTAATCGAAAAAGTGCGTATCGAGCGCCAACCGAAACCGGTAGCTGGGGCGGCCTTCCGAGCCCTTGGGAGATGAGCATGTTCAAGCTGGTGGCCCTCTGGACCTCGCCCACGGCCGCGGATCGGGCCGATTTCGAAACCGCTTACCTCGATGTCCACGCCCCGCTCGCGCGTGCCTTGCCCAACCTTGCCGGCCTCGACACCATCCTGCTTGGCGAAGGCCTTGAAGGTTCGGCGCCCGATTTTCACCGCGTCGCGGTGATGAGCTGGCCGGACATGGCGGCGTTCGAACGCGATACCGGCACACCCGAATGGGCCGCCGTGCGTGCGGACGCCGGACAGATGATCGAACGGTTCGGCGTGACGCTGACGTCGTCGATGGGTGCGGACGGCTGAGGGCGGGCGGCATGGCCATCCTCGTCACCGGCGGCACCAAGGGCATCGGCCTTGCCATCGCGCGTCGCTTTGCCAGGCCCGGGACCGACGTGTTCCTGAACTTCCGCGCCGACACCGCCGCTGCCGATCGGGCCCGCGCCGAAATCGAAGCGCTCGGCGCCCGCTGCCACCCGATCCAGGGCGATGTCGGAACGCCGGAAGGTGCCCGGGCGGTGCTCGCCGGCGTCGCCGCCCGTACCGATCGGCTCGACCAGCTCGTCCATTGCGCCGTCAAGGTGATCGCCGAATCACTGTTGACGGTCGATCCGGTGGCCTTGACCGAGGCGATCACCCTGAACGGGACGGCCCTTGTCTATCTGGTTCAGGCCGCTCGCCCGCTGTTCCGGCCCGGCAGCACGGTGTTCTTCCTGTCGAGCCGCGGCAGCCGGACGCCGTTGCCCAACTACGCGGCCGTCGGCGCCGGCAAGTCGCTCGCTGAAAGCCTGATCCGCTATCTGGCGCTGGAACTTGCACCGTTGGGCGTCCGCGCCAATTGCGTGGCGCCGAGCGCGGTCGACACCGAGGCGCTGCGCCAGGTCTATGGCGATCGCACCGACGAAATCATGCGCCAGTCGGCCGCAACCAATCCGACCGGCCGCAACGTTGTCGACGACGATTATTGCAGCCTGATCGAATATCTGGCCAGCCCGTCGGCGGCGATGATCCAGGGCCAGGTGGTGTTCGTAACCGGCGGTTCCTACCTCGCGGCCTGACCGGCCATCGGTCGTGCATCAGGCTTCGGCGGCGAGCAGCGACAGGCGCAGCTCGCGTTTCAGGATCTTGCCGCTGGCATTGCGCGGCAGGTTTTCGACGAAATAGACGTTCTTGGGCGTCTTGAACCTGGCGAGACAGCCCGCACAATGGTCCAGCACTTCGGCGGCCGTCAGGCTCTTGCCGGCGCGCAGAACGATGACGGCAGTCACGGCTTCGATCCACTTCGGGTCGGGCAGCCCGATCACGGCGACCTCGCTGATCGCCGCGTGGGTGTACAGTGCCTCCTCGACTTCGCGCGAGGCGACGTTTTCACCGCCCGACTTGATCATGTCCTTCTTGCGATCGACAACGGTGATATAGCCATCGGCGTCGGCGATCCCCAGGTCGCCGCTGTGAAACCAGCCGCCGGCAAAGGCTTCGGCGGTCCGCCCCGGGTCGTTCCAGTAGCCACCGAGCAATTGCGGCGATCGGTGGACGATCTCGCCGATTTCGCCGGGGGCGACGGGGTCCATCGCATCGTCGACGATGCGGGTTTCGACATGCAGCGTCGGCCGCCCCGCCGATCCGAGGCGCGCGGTATGTTCCTCCGGAAACAGCACCGTCGCCACCGGCGCGATCTCGGTCTGGCCGTAAAGGTTCCACAACCGCAGCCGCGGCAGCCGTTCCGACAACTCGCGCAGCACTTCGACCGGCATGATCGAGGCGCCGTAATAGCCCTTTTCCAGCGCCGACAGGTCGGCCGCCGCCATGGCAGGCGCGCGCAGCAGCGAAATCCACACGGTCGGCGGCGCAAAGAACGAGGTGATGCGGTGCCGCGCCAGCAGGTCGAGCAGATTGTCGGCCGTCGGTGAGCCGGTGACGATGTTGCGCGCGCCGACGTGCAATGCCGGGCCGATCATGGCATCGAGCTGCGCGCAGTGGAACAGCGGCATGGCGTGGAGAGCGACGGTGTCGCGGGTCCATTCGCAATCGATGATGCAGCTCTGATACTGCCAGAGCACGGCATTGTGCGACAGCATCGCGCCCTTGGGCCGCGATTCCGTGCCGCTGGTGTAGACGATCTGCAGCAGGTCATCACCGCCGTGCGCCTCGGGCGGCAGGGCTTCGTCGCGGCGCAGCGATGTCCACGACGGAACGCCGGCCGGCGGCGGTGTCGCTTCGCCGTCCATGCCGAACACTGCGACGCCGTCGCCCGCCGCAGCGAGCGCGGTGTCCAGCGTCGTCGTATCGGCGAACAGCATTCGGGCGCCCGAATGATCGAGTATGAAGCGCACGTCGTCGGCATTCAGCATGAAGTTGATCGGCACCAGCACCGCATCGGCGCGAGCGATGGCAAAGCGCAGTGCGATGAAGGCGTGGCTGTTGCGCGCCAGGATGGCGACGCGGTCGCCGGCGCCAACGCCGGCGCCAACGCCGGCGTCAACGCCGGCGTGGCGCAAGCCGGCAGCGAGGCGTTCGACTTCCGCCGCAAGGCCGGCGTAGCTCCACGTCACCGCGCCGCAGACGATGGCGGTGCGGCTGCCGTGCCGCTCCGCCGCCCGGCGCAGCATCGCGGAAAGCGACTGCGACCGGGCAGCGATGATCTGGCCCGCGGCGCTGGCGATGACCGGATCAGGCGACACGAGCAAACCCTGCAACCACGGGCCAACCGCCCGTCAGTTCCAGCGCGCCCGCAACGACAGGCCGTAGGTTACCGGCTGGCCGGTCGCCTGGGTGATGATGTTGTTGTACGAAATGATGTTCTGGACGTTGAAGGTGTTGAAGATGTTCTTGCCCCACACCGAAACCGTAATGCGGTCGCCGGGGAAGTTGTAGCCGAGCCGGGCATCGACAAGCGCATAGCCGTCGATGCGGAACGGGGTACGGTTCAGCCAGCGGTTGACGCCATTGTCGGGGATCTGCAGGTCGCTGCCGGCGATATAGGCATCCTGATGGGTACGATAATTGACGTTGGCGCCCATGAAAACCTCGCCGCCCGACTTGGTGGCGAAACGATAGTCGATGTCGCCGATCATCGACCAGGTCGGTGCGAAGGGCAGGCGGCTGCCGGCGAAATCCCTCTGCACGCCGAATACCGTGATGCCCGAATATTCATCGACGCGGGTCTTGAGGTAGCTCGCCGATCCCGAGAGCGTCAGCCCGCGGGTCGGGCGGACGGAGATATCGGCCTCCACCCCGAAGATGTGCGACCGCGGCACGTTGTCGAGGCGCTGCAGCAGGCCGAACAGGGCGGTATTGATCGTGCCCTGGATCTGCTTGTCGCGATAATCCTGGTAGAAGACGGCGCCGCTCAGCGTGATGGCGTTGTCGGCGAGGCGGGTCTTGATGCCGGCTTCGTACGACGTCACCGATTCCTGCTTGGCCGGCAGGAACACCGATTGCGTCGCCCCGGTGATCACCGGGAACGCGCCCGCCTTGTAGCCGCGGGAGATGTTCGCATAGACCAGCGTGACGTCCGACGGCTTGAAATCGACGCCGACGCGCCACGAGACGTTGTCTTCGGCAAGGGTGAAATTGAACGGGCCACCCGGCAAATTCTGCTCGTTGAGCGAATAGCAGTCGCCCGGTGCCAGCGGAATCGTCTGGCCGCCAAGCAGCGTCCCGAGAAGCGTGAACAGCGAAGACAGATTCTGGTCGCCCGTCGTGTCGGCGTTGCACATCGTGTTGCGGTTGCGGGAATTGGTGTACCGGATGCCGGCCTTGAAGGTGATTTTTTCGCTCAGGTCATATTCGCCGTTCGCAAATAACGCGTACGTGTTCATCCGGCCGTTGTTGGTCACGGTCGAATCATGGATGAAGTTGGTGCCGGCATTGCTCAGCGAGTTGTCGCCATAGGTAATGACCTGGACCTGATCGACCTTGCTGTAATTGTAGTTGGCGCCAACGGTCCAGCGGAAGGCGACGCCCGGCGCCGAAGCGTTCGACAGCCGCAATTCCTGGTTGAAATCGGTGATACGACCATCATCGCGCGGGTTATCGACCAGTTCGAACTGCGACCCGTCGAGATCGAACGACATCTTCTGGTCGAGATGATTGAACGTGGTGATCGACGTCAGCGTGACGTCGTCCGACAGATCATAGTCGGCCCGCAAGAAAGCCTGGAACAGCTTGCGGTTGCCGCGCGGCAGCGCCGATGCGCTGTCCGACTGGTTGCCGACGCCGCGGCGGCCGGCGTTCGACCAGTTCGCCGCCCGCAGGTCTCGCGGTGTCAGCGGCGCCGTCAGTTCCTGCACTGTCGGCGCCGCCGGATTGGAAGGCAGCGAGGCGATGATCTGCAGCGCCTGCGGGTCGGAACGATCGACGGAGCCGTTGAGGTTCAGTTCGAAACGCAGCCGATCGGAAGGCTTCCACACCGTGACGATGCGCGCGGCGATGTAATTCTGTTCGCCGATGCTGTCGGGCCGGGTGAAATTATACTGCCAATCGTCACGGTGCGCCGCATCGATGGACAGGCGAATGCCGAGGGTGTCGCTCAGCGGCCCGCTGATGAACATGGTGCCATGCACTTCGTTGAACCGGCCGTAATCGAGGTTGAAGCCGGCCTGCAGTTCTTCGGTCGGCTTGTTGGCGACGAAGTTGATCGCGCCGCCGGTCGAATTCTGCCCGAACAGCGTGCCCTGCGGGCCCTTCAGCACCTCGACGCGTTCGAGATCGTAGAGCGTATGCCCGGCAAGCACCGGAAACGGCATCGGTGCCTGATCGAGAGAGACGCTGACTGCCGGGTAGACGCCGAGCGAATCGGCGTTGAAACCGATGCCGCGCAGCGTGAACACCGGGGTTCCGTGCGTCGACGGCGCCAGTGCCAGGCTGGGCACCGACTTCGCCAGCTCTTCGATCCGCACGATATTGCGGTTCTGCAGGATGTTGGAATCGAACGCTGCGATGCTGGCACCGACCTTGCTCAGGCTCTCGTTGCGCTTGTTGGCGGTGACGATGATCTCGCCTTCCGCAATCTCGTCGGCTGCCGCCACTTCGTCGGCCGCCGCTGCGCTGGCAAGCGTCGGAAAGGCGACGCCGGCAAGGCCGAATGCAGTCGATGCGGTCAGAACGGCACGCAGAACGGTCTTCATCTGGCTCTCCCCTGGGTATTTCCGGTTGTTTGGCATGACGCAATTGTCGGCCCGCGGCCCGGCGGCGGTTTCCGCTTCGGCCCCGGCGCATTCCCCCCGCCGGCGCGCGTCATCGGCGCATCGCTTCGGCGAACATTGCCAGCGCTCGCCGCATCGTCCGATCGGCGGTCGGCAGCGCGGCGCGCATCGTCGCCATGCCGTGGATGAGGCCGGCGGCTTCGATGAAATGCGTTTCCGTGCCGGTCTGCGCGATGGCGGCCGCGATGGCGCGCCCCTGGTCTCGCAGCGGATCGAGCCCGGCGGTGACGACGATGGTGGCCGGCAGATCGGCGACGGGATGTAGCACCGGCGAAATCGCCGCTCCGCCCCGGTCCGCAGGGTTCGGCAGATAATCGCCGATGAAGCGATCCATCAGCTTGCGATCGAGCAGATAGCCGGTAGCGAATTCGGCGTAGGACCCCTCTGGCCCGGTGCAATCGACAAGCGGATAGACCAGCAACTGGGCGAGCACGCCGGCGCTGCCCAGCGCCGATGCGACATGCAGCGCCAGCGTGCCGCCGGCGCTGTCACCGGCCATGGCGATGCCCGTCACCGGCGCTTCGAGTGCGGGTGGCCCGGCCGCGACGAAGCGCGCTGCGGCGAGGCAGTCATCGTGCGCGGCGGGCCAGGGCGCTTCCGGCGCCAACCGATAGTCGACGGCCACGACGCGCAGGCCGGTCACCGCGGCGATCAGCGTGCACAGCGGGTGGTGGGTTTCGAGGTCGCCGATCACCCAGCCGCCGCCGTGCAGGTAGACGATGACCGGCCCGGCTGCGGCCACTGCGGGGAAATAGGCGCGGAGCTTGCATCCGGCGCCGCTGAAATCGGCCGATCGCACCCCGGCTTCGGGGGGCGTGTCGAAAATGGCGCCCAATTGCCGATAGGTCTCGCGCATGTCGGTTGCCGACATGTCGCCGAGGTGCGGGCCTTCCTGCGCTGCGAGGCCGGCAAGCACGGCGGCGGTTTCGGGGAGAACGAAAGGCGACGTCATGCCGTCGTGCTGCCGCCGCCGCCGGCACGCCCGGGGCGCCCGCGACAGCCGGCTGCCGGTTCTTGCCGCGGCGCGCAGGCTGCAGCAATGGCGATATGAACGGTCCGCATCGCTGCGGTAACCCTATGTCTTTGCACAGCTTCCCCAAGCCTATTCTTGATCTTGTGATGCCAGCCTGACGGCTTTGACGGCTTGACGCCATGACGCTGGCTGCCAAGTTGTTGACGTATGCGGCCATGCGCCGCTACCTTCGACGCACAATAATAATAGTCTGGGGAGGCACGGTGTCATGGACTCCAACGCACTCTACGCCGCGCTGCCGGACCTGAGCGCGCGCATCATGCGCAATGTGCTTGCCAATGATTTCAAGATGAACTGGGATGCCTTCTGCCGCAGCAGCAACATGCGACCAGTGCCGCTGGACGATCAGGCCAGCGAGCTGCTCGCGCAGGAAGAAATGCTGCTGCAGCAGGGTTTCGCCGATTGCACCGCCAACATGGCCAACATCTGGTTCGATGTCGGTTCGCGCTACCGGTCGATCAAATATGGCGCGCTGGGGCTGGCGATGATGACCGCCCGCAGCCTTGGCGACGCGCTGGAGATTGCCTGCCGCTACCAGTCGCTGACCTACTCGCTGATCAACTATCGCTTCGCATCGGCGCCCAATGGTTCCTGCGTGCTGCTCGGCAGCTGGGCCGGGCATCTGCCGCAGCTGCACGATTTCACGCACCACCGCGACCTTGGCGCAATCCGCACGTTGATCAGCGACCTGATGGCCGGCGAACTGCCGCTGGAACGCGTCACCCAGGCTTCGCCGCCGCCGCCGAACTGGTCGGACCTGCGCCGGCAGTTTCCGTGTCCGGTCGAATTCGACGCCGATCGCACCCAATGGCAGTTCCTGCCCGGATCGGCCGGCAGGCTGCTGCCGTTGGCCGATGGAGAATTGCATGGCCTTTATGCCTCGCGCTGCGAACGCGTGCTGGGCCGCGCCACTGCCGACAGCACGATCCGCGATCGGCTGGCGGCACGGCTAAATCGCGCCGATGGCGCGTTCCCCAGCGCTGGGGAAGCGGCGCGCCAACTGGCACTTTCCGAACGCACGCTGCATCGTCGGCTGGCCGAGGAGGGCACGCGGTTTTCGGCGATGGTCGACGACGCCCGCTACGCCCGCGCCCGCGAGTTGCTGCTCGATCGGCGCATGACCGTCGAAGGCGTTGCCTTTGCCGTCGGCTTTGCAGAACCTTCGAGTTTTTCGCGAGCCTTCAAGCGCTGGTCGGGCATGGGCGTCGTGGAATACCGGCGGCTGCGGCGCCGCCAGGGTTGATTGCAGGCCAGCGGTGCCGGTCCAGCACCGGCTCTGCTCGACTGCAACCAACCCGTGCGCGGCGTCCCTCGACGCAACCGAAGCCGGCAGCTGCTCGGTCTGGCACCGGCAGCCCTTCGACAAAGCCTAGCGATACGCAAATTCCGGGCCATCGAGGTCGATGGCCGGGATGTCGACGATCTCTCGCCAGTAATCCTGCGTGTGGCGCCATTCCGGCCGGTCGCCGAGGCGCTTCGGCAGCTTGTCCATGTCGCGGACAAGGTAGCCGGGGTTGAAATTGTCGTCCTCGATCCACGGCAGCAGCGCTTCGCCGGCAAGCTCGGGCGGCACCGTGATGGCGACCTGCGACACCTGCCGCTGCTCCATGTGGCGCAGCAGGCCACAGACGAAATCGCCGAGCAGGTCGACCCGCAACGTCCAGGCGGCGCGGAAATAGCCGAAAACCCATACAAGGTTCGGCACGCCGGCGAACATCATGCCGCGGTAGGTCGCGGTCTTCGACCAGTCGACGGCGACACCATCAACTTCGAATTCGATGCCGCCCATCACCAGCAGCTTGAAGCCGGTGGCGGCAACGACGATGTCCGCTGCGATCTCCTCGCCCGATGCCAGCTTGATGCCGCCCGGGGTGAAGTGATCGATGGTGTCGGTCACCGCCGAAACCTTGCCTTCGCGGATCCGGGTGAACATGTCGCCGTCGGGAACGAAGGCCAGCCGCTGCTGCCAGGGGCGATAGCGCGGGGTGAAATGCGGCGCGAACTCGAAATCCGGCCCGGCATATTGGCGGATCATCTCCTTCAGTTCCTCGAATACCATTTCCGGCTCCTCGCGGGCGCGGCGATCGAGGGTCTTCAGCGTGTTGAGGTAATCGAGCCGGGTGACGCGGTGCACCGTATCCTCGTCGACGCCGATCTCGCGAAGCCGGTCGGCAAGGTCGCTGCGGTTGGGATAGCAGAAGAAATAGGTCGGTGACCGCTGCAACATGGTGACATGCGCCGCCTTGTCGGCCAGCGCCGGGATGACGGTCGCCGCCGTGGCGCCCGATCCGATCACCACGACCTTCTTGGCCGTGTAATCCATGCCCTCGTCCCAGGTCTGGGCATGGACGAGGCGGCCTTCGAAATTCTCCGTGCCCGGCCACGCCGGCAGATAGGGGCGTTCGTGGTCGTAATAGCCCTGGCACATCCACAGGAAATTGGCGCGATAGCTGGTGCCGGCCGAACCGTCGCGGCGACGCGTTTCGACAGTCCAGCATTTGTTGGCGCTCGACCACGAACAGCGCGTGATGATCGTGCCGAACCGCATGGCCGTGTCGAGGCCGTTGTCGGCGACGACGGCGCGCAGATATTTGCGGATTTCCTCGGCGGTCGCGATCGGCGGGCCGACCCAGGGCTTGAAACGATAGCCGAAGGTGTAAAGGTCGGAATCCGATCGCACTCCCGGGTATCGATGGGTGTGCCAGGTGCCGCCGATGTCGTCCTTGGCCTCCAGGATGGCAAAGCTCTTGCCGGGACACTGGGTTTTGAGATGATAGGCGCTGCCGATGCCTGAGATGCCGGCGCCGACGATCAGCACGTCAAACGTCTCGACCGCCATGGTGCTGTTCTCTGCAGCCTGTTCCAACACTTCCACCGCCCGGGAACCCCTTTGGCTGTTGTCCGACGGCGACCTGTGTCAACCGCCCGAATGCCACCGATGGTCGCCCGGCAAGATGCCCCCGGCAACGTCGCGGCGCGCCAGCATTCTGGCTGTCTGCGCCAATATCGGACTGTCCGCACCGTGCTGTGCCCGAGACTGCAACCTGCACTGGCGCACAACCGCGGCCCGGGATCGGTGCGAGACTCTCACCGCGATCCGGAAACGGCAGCGCACCCGCCGCGACGCGGGAAAGCCCCCGGCGCGTTGCGCGTAATCCCGCGCAGAATTGGATGGTGCGCCCAGGGGCATCGAATAGGTCAACTATCTATCTGGTGCTGAACAACCAAAAATCGACGTTAAAATCGAAGGCCACCAAAACGGCCCCCAACAAAAATTCTCTCGCACTTGGCCCGGCGTTTTTCGGTCACCCAACATGTAATTCGGCACCGATAGTT
>JBBQWE010000090.1:0-11618 GCA_038210855.1 Sphingomonadales bacterium
AGCCACAGCCGCCGGCATTGAACAGGCGTTCGCCGCGCCCGGCATCGCCCGGTGCCGCAGCGATTTCCGACGCCGCCAGTCGCTGCGGTGCGCTGAGCAGCAGCCCCGCCACGGCGATACCGCCGGCGAGCGCCGCGGCGACGCCGGCGATGCGGCGCATCATCCCTTCTTGACGCGGAAGGCTTCGTGGCAGGACCGGCAATTGCCGGTGACATTGGCGAACAGCGGCCCGAATTCGGCAGCAGTTGCCGGCTTGGCAGCGGCGGCGGCAGCGGTATCCTTCTGGAACTTGGCGACGGCGGCCTGGAATTCGGCCGGCCTGGTCCAGATCGCCGGGCCGGCTTCGGTACCGCCGCCGGTTTCGGTGCCCTTGGGGAACAGCTTGCCGAACTGCATCGACACCTTGTTCATGTTGGTGAAGATCGCCGCCGCCCTGGCGGCATCATAGGGCGCATCGCCCTTCAGCATCTGGCCGCCGGCCTTGGCGTCGCGGCCATTCTCTTCCATCAACTTCTCGCGCTGTTTCATCGGGTTGGCCGGCTGCGCCACGGCGCCGGCGGCCAGGATCGCGCACAGCATCGCCGCCACGCCCGACTTCACTGCCACCATCGTCTTTGTCGTCATCGCCTGTCTCCTTCGGCATGCAGATTGGACCGGAGCCGGCCCCCGATGCAATGGCCGAACCGCCGCGCCGTCGCGCTTTTCGGTCACAGCCGCGGTTCGATGGTGATGTCGGCCGGCGCGAGGCTGCGGCACCAGCGGTGGTGCATCGCGGCACAGGCTGTCTCCAGCGCGGCGGCGAAACCGCGCGGATCGAACAATGGCGCCGTCGTGCGCGCCGCCGCGAGATGGCGCCGGAGGGCGGAAAGTCGCGCCGGGTCACGGGCGAGAGCGATGGCCAAGCCCTCGTACGCCGCTGCATCGGCGACGATCAGTTCGGGCAGGCCGACGGCGGTCAGCAGGCTGGCAGCGACTCGCGCCGCGAACGACCGGCCCGGGCAGGTGAGCACGGGCACGCCGGCGATCAGCGCGTCGCTGGCCGTGGTATGGGCGTTGTAGGGCAGGGTATCCAGAACCAGATCGGCGAGCGACAGGCGCGCCAGATGCGCCGGCCGCAGCGCCGTGGCGGCGAACACCAGGCGCTGCGGGTCCACCCCGGCGGCAGCGGCATTGGCGCGCAGATTGGCCTGCGCCACTGCATCCTGCGACCACAGCCACAGCACGCTGCCGCCTGTGGCGCGCAAGATGCGCATCCAGCCGGCGAAAACCGGCGGCGTGATCTTGTAGACCTGGTTGAAGCAGGCGAACACGACGCCCTCTGCCGGCAAGCCGCACTCGGTCCGCAGCGGCGGCGTGTCGATCGCTTCGGCGGCGCTGTTCGGCTGATAGGAGTGCGGAAGGGTGACCAGTGCTTCGGCGATATGGTGGCGCTCGGCAGCGGGCACCACGACGCGATCGGCGATCAGATAATCCATCCACGGCGCCGGCATGGTGCCGGGATGGCCAAGGAAATTGACCTGCACCGGCGCCACCCGGGCAGCGAGGATCGCGGTGCGGGCGCCGCCGGTCAGGCCCTTCAGGTCGATGGCGATATCGAGACCTTCGGTGCGCGCCCGGGCGACGATGGCGGCATCATCGGCCTCGCGGACATCGATGAAATGATCGAACAGCCCGGGCGCCCGGGCCCGCATCGGCCCCGGCCGATCCTTGCCGAACGAGAATCCGAACGTCTCGACCCGCGCCGGATCGTGCGCCGCCAGCGCATCGGCGAACAGGTAAAGCGTCGCGTGATCGTGGAAATCGGCGGAAAAATAGCCGATGCGCAGCCGGTCGCGCGGCACGCGGGCGAAGGCTGGCGCGGGCTGCGCCGGAAAGGCGCCGGCCAGGTGCTGCGCCGCGGCGCGGCCGTGCAGCGCCGGATCGTCGATCATCGCCAGCAGCGCGAACGGCGTCGTCGCCGGCTGGCCGGCGGTGACGGCGGCGGCGATGGCGGCAAGCCGCGCCGCGTGGTCCGTCCAGTCGGCGACCTGCATGGCGAGGTGGAGGCGTTGCCCCGCCGCCAGCGGCAGCGCCGGATCGATCGCCAGCGCCGCCTCGACCGCTGCCAGCGCTTCGCCCGGTCGGCCCAGCCGGGCCAGCGCTTCGCTGCGGTCCTGGTGCAGCAGCGCCATGTGGCCTGGCGCGGCGCCGGCTGCGATGCTCGCATCGAAACTCGCCACGGCGGCGTCGAACTGGCCCAGCCCTGCGAGCAAACGCGCCATGCCGGCGTGCAGCGCGGCATCGCCGCCGCCGCGGGCCAGCGCTGCATGAAAGCCGGCAAGCGCCTCGTCGTGGCGGCCAAGGCCGGCACAGGCCCCGGCGCGAGCCCGGTGCAGGGCGGCATCGTCGAGGCCGAGTTCCAGCGCGCGGTCGATGGCGGCCACGGCTTCGGCCGGGCGATCCATCGCGAGCAGCACCAGTGCGCGATTGGCATGGGCGACGGCGTGGCCGGGATCGCCGGCAACCGCGGCATCGAACGCCGCCAATGCGCCGGCGGTGTCGCCCGCCTCGCCGCGTGCCACCCCGGCTGCAACGGCTGCATCGGCGACACTGGCGGCTGGCTGCAGCGCCGTTGCCGGGCGCGCCGCTGCATCGCGGGCGGCTACCGCAGCGGCACGATTGCCGCGCGCCGCGGCATGGCTTGGCACCAGTGCCAGCGCCGTGTCGAAGGCGGCGATGGCAGCGGCGAAGTCGCCCTGGTGGCCACGGGCGATGCCAAGGTTGACATGGGCATCGGCGTGGCGCGGGTCGATGGCGATGGCGCGGGCATAACTCGCGGCGGCTTCGCCGGCTCTGCCCTGCTGCGCAAGCGCGATGCCGCGATTGTTGAACAGGTCGGCATGGCCGGGCAGCGCCGCGATCAGCGCGTCATAGGCAGCCAGCGCTTCGCCGACGCGGCCCTGGCGGTGCAGCGCCGTCGCTTCGCGAAATGCCGCGAGGGCCGGAGTGCTTGCCACGTCCCGCCCCCCGGGCCCAGGCGATCAGAGGCGCGCGGTCATTTCCGGGACAAGCGCGAACAGGTCCCCGACCAGGCCGACATCGGCGACCTGGAAGATCGGCGCTTCCTCGTCCTTGTTGATGGCGACGATGATCTTGCTGTCCTTCATCCCGGCAAGATGCTGGATGGCGCCCGAAATGCCGACGGCGACATAAAGTTCGGGGGCAACGATCTTGCCGGTCTGGCCGACCTGATAATCATTGGGAGCATAGCCGGCATCGACGGCGGCGCGCGAGGCGCCGATGGCCGCGCCGAGCTTGTCGGCGAGCGGATCGATGACTTCGTGGAACCGCTCCGAAGAGCCGAGCGCCCGGCCGCCCGAAACGATGATCTTGGCGGCGGTAAGTTCCGGCCGTGCCGAGGTCGTCAGTTCGGCGCCTTCGAAGCTCGACAGCCCGGATTCACCGGCACCGCCGCTGGCGGCTTCGATGCTGGCGCTGCCGCCGCTGGTCGCTGCCTTGGCAAAGGCCGTGCCGCGCACGGTGATGACCTTCTTGGCATCCGACGACTTGACAGTGGCGATGGCGTTGCCGGCGTAGATCGGCCGGGTGAAGGTATCGGCACTTTCGACCGACAGGATTTCCGAAATCTGCGCGACATCGAGCGCTGCTGCGACGCGCGGCGCGATGTTCTTGCCGCGCGTCGTCGCCGGCGCGACAAAGGCATCGTAGCCGGCCATCAGCGCGGTGATCAGCGGCGCGACATTTTCGGGAAGCGCATTGGCATAGGCGTCGTGATCGGCGAGCAATACCTTGGTGACACCGACGACCTGCGCTGCTGCATCGGCAACGCTATGCGCGCCATGGCCGGCGACGAGCAGATGGACGTCGCCGCCCAGTTGCCCGGCAGCGGTGACCGCGGCCAGTGTCGCGTCCTTGAGGACGTTGTTGTCATGTTCGGCCCAAACCAGAACGCTCATGCCACTGCTCCCATGACTTTCAGCTTCTCGACCAGTTCGTCGACGGTCTTGACCTTGATCCCGGCCGACCGCTTGGCCGGTTCGGTGACCTTGACCACCGTCAGCCGCGGTGTCGGATCGACTCCGTAATCGGCCGGCGTCTTCTGCGCGACCGGCTTCGATTTCGCCTTCATGATGTTGGGCAGCGAAGCGTAGCGCGGTTCGTTGAGGCGCAGATCGGTGGTGACGATCGCCGGCAGCTTCAGCGCCACCGTCTCCAGCCCGCCATCGACTTCGCGAGTGACGTGGACGGTCTCGCCCTCCGGCGTCACTTTCGATGCAAAAGTACCCTGCGGCCAGCCGAGCAGCCCGGCGAGCATCTGGCCGGTCTGGTTGGCGTCGTCATCGATCGCCTGCTTGCCGAGGATGACCATGCCCGGCGCTTCCTCGCGGGCGATGCCGGCGAGGATCTTGGCGACGGCCAGCGATTCGGTGGTGACATCGGTAGTCACCAGGATGCCGCGATCGGCGCCCATCGCCAGCGCGGTGCGCAGCGTTTCGGTGCACTGGGTGACGCCGATCGAAACCACCACGATTTCGGTAACGATGCCCTTTTCCTTCAGCCGGATGGCTTCCTCGACGGCGATTTCGTCGAAGGGGTTCATGCTCATCTTGACGTTGGCAAGTTCGACGCCGGTCTGGTCCGACTTGACGCGGACCTTCACGTTATAGTCGACGACCCGCTTGACGGACACGAGAACCTTCATTGGGTTTCCCTCAAGGTTGTTTGACGAGGGTGTTGGCGCAGCCCCGCCCGCCAGTCAACCGCCACGGTTGCCACAGTTTGTCCAGGCTCAGGGCTCGATGGCACCTTCGTCGCGCTGCCACAGGTGAACGCTGAAGCGTTCGTCGGCATCGTCCCACCGCTCGACTGGTCGCCAGCCGGCGGCGCGCGCCAGCAGCCGGGCTTCGGCAATCGTCCATTTGTAGCTGTTTTCGGTGTGGATGCTCTCGCCGGCGGCCATGGCGAAGGCCTCTCCGGCCGCTTCGAAACGCGTGTCGCAGCGGGCGACGAGGTGCATCTCGATCCGGCCGAGACCGGCGTTCCAGCGGGCCTGATGAGCGAAATCGGCGACGCGGACGCTGCCGCCAAGTTCGCGGTTGATCCGTTCCAGCAGGTTCAGGTTGAACGCCGCCGTCACGCCGGCCGCGTCGTCATAGGCAGCGATCAGCTGGCCTTCCGACTTGGTCGGCCCCGGTGCCGTATCGAGGCCGATCACCAGCCAGCTTGCCGGGCCCAGGGTCACTGCAAAACTGCGCAGCAGGTCGACCGCAGCCGCCGGCGCCAAATTGCCGAGCGTCGACCCCGGAAAGAACCCCAGCCGCGGCAGCGCCGCCGCCAGCGCCGGCAAGCGGAACGGCGCGGTGAAATCGGCAGCGACCGCCGCCACCTCCAGCCCCGGGAAATCCGCCGCCAGCGCAGCGGCCGAAACCGCCAGGAACTCCGCCGAGATATCAACGGGCACATAGGCCGCCGGCGCGATCGCCTGCAGCAGCAGCGGCGTCTTTGCCGACGATCCGGACCCGAACTCGATCACCGCCCGCCCCGGCCCGACCCTCGCCGCGATTGCGCCGGCACAGTCGGACAGGATGCCGATCTCCGTCCGTGTCGGATAATATTCGGGCAAGTCGGTGATCGCTTCGAACAACGCCGATCCGGCAGCATCGTAGAAATAGCGCGCCGGCAACGTCTTGCGTGGCTGCGCCAGCCCGGCACGCACGGCTTCGGCAAAACTGTCGTGCGTTTTCATCACGGCAAGCGGCTTGGGCATGGCGCTATTCCTGCGTGAACGAAGGTGTCGAAAAGCGGCCTCCGGCGGCGGGGGCCTGAGGCCCCAGACCCCCGGTTGATCCCGCCATCAATGGTTGGCGCATGAGCCGGGAAACAAAACGGGGTCCGGGGCCCAAGGCCCAAGCCGCCGGAGGCTCGCTTTTCTCAGACATCACGCGCCAGCCGCAGCCCGGTGAACTGCCAGCGCATGTGCGGATAGAAAAAATTGCGTACCGAAGCGCGCGACGTGCCGCGCGGGGTGGCGCAACTGGCACCTCTCAGCACCATCTGGCCGTTCATGAACTTGCCATTGTATTCGCCGACCGCGCCGGGTGCGGCGCGAAAGCCGGGGTAGGGCAGGAACGCCGACATCGTCCATTGCCAGCAATCGCCGAACAGCGCGGCACCGCCCTGCGGTGCCACCGGGCCGGGCCGATCGAGCTGGTTGCCGGCATCGGAGTCGTGGCCGGCGGCGGCAGCTTCCCATTCGGCTTCGGTCGGCAGCCGCACGCCGGCCCAGGCGGCGAAGGCATCAGCCTCGTAATGGCTGATGTGCGTGGCCGGCGCCGCCGGGTCGATGGGTCGGCGTCCGGCAAGGCCGAAGCCGGTCCAGCCGTCATCATCCTCGCGGCGCCAGTGCGCCGGAGTCTCGATGCCTTCGCGCTGCACCCAGGCCCAGCCGTCGGACCGCCACAGCGCGGCGTTGCGATAGCCGCCGTCGGCAATGAAATCCTGCCACTCGCGGTTCGAAACGAGCCGGTCGGCCAGCGCGAAGGGTTGCAGCAGTTGCGGGTGGCGCGGGCCTTCGCAATCGAAGGCGAAGTCCGTCCCGGCATGGCCGATCGCGACGATGCCGCCGGGGTGGGTGACCCAGCCGGTGTCGCGTTCGATGCCGCGCGGCCGCTCGTCCGGCGGATAGAGCGCTGGCTGCAACGGGTTGCGCGCGAGGAGATCGAGAATATCGGTCAGAAGCAGTTCCTGGTGCTGCGCTTCGTGGTTGAGCCCAAGTTCCAGCAGCGCCAGCGCCGCCGGATCGAAACCGCCGATGCGCGCCAGCATGGCTGCATCGACATGGTCGCGATAGGCCAGCACATCGTCGAGGCTGGGCCGCGTGAGCAGGCCGCGCTGCGGCCGGGCGTGGCGCGGCCCGATGGCTTCGTAATAACTGTTGAAAAGAAAGCCGAACCGATCGTCGAACAAGCGATAGTCGGGCCGGCCGGTGAGCAGAAAGGTTTCGAAAAACCACGTCGTGTGCGCCAGATGCCATTTCGCCGGCGAGGCATCGGGCATCGATTGCGCCGAGGCATCGGCATCCGAAAGCGGCCCCGCCAGTGCCGCGGACAGCCCGCGCACGGCGCGATAGCGCGCGGCAAGGCCGGTATCGGCAGTCGTCAGCACCTGGCCCATCAACCCCTCCTGCTGCGTCAGCGGTTGGCGCCGGGCACCCACAGCACATCGCCTTGCGGATTTTCGATCCGTGCAAGCACAAACAGACAATCGGACAAACGGTTCAGATATTGCAGGGCCGGCGTGCCGATTTCCTCGCCGGCGGCCACGGCCGATACCGCGTCGCGCTCCGCCCGGCGAGTGATGGTGCGCGCCAGGTGCAGCGCCGCTGCGGCCGGCGTGCCGGCCGGCAGGATGAAGCTGGTCAGCGGGGCCAGCGCCGCGGTGGCGGCATCGATCGCTGTCTCCAGCCATTCGACCTGCGATCCGACGATGCGCAGCGCACCATCGATCTGGCCCGGGGTTGCCAAATCGGCGCCAAGGTCGAACAGGTCGTTCTGGATGCGCGACAGCAGCGCATCGGTCGCCGGCGACGCGGTCAGCCGGGCGATGCCGATCGCTGCATTGGCTTCATCGACGCTGCCCATGACGGCGAAGCGAGGGTCGTTCTTTCGCCGCCGCGAGCCATCGACGAGGCCGGAACTGCCATCGTCGCCGGTGCGGGTGTAGATGCGATTGAGCTTTACCATGACGGCCCCCGGCAAGCCTTACGGCCGATTGATGGCGAACAGGATGATGATGAACAGGATTGCCAGCGCCTGCAGGCCGACGCGATAGGTCATCATCCGGTTCGATTGCTGGCCGGTAATATCCTTGCCGCGCGCCATGGTGATGATGCCGCGCGCCAGCACGCCGAGCGTCGCCAGCGCGGCCAACACCATGAAGACGATCAAAAGGGTGTTCATCGGTCAGACTCTCGCGATTACCGCCCCGGTGTAGGCGCTTTGCCGCGCCGGTGAAACCGCCGCTTACGCTGCGCTCGCTCGTGGCGGTGTCGCAGCCCGGCGGCGCAGCGCCAGCCCGGTCAGTACGAAGCCGGTGATCAGCATCGACCAGGTGCCGGGTTCCGGAACGGTACCGATGGTCAACACCGGGTTGATGACGGAAAATGTGCTGGTCGGCAGGCTGCCGAGCTGCCCGGCACTGGTCGGCTTGCCGCGCGAAAAGGTGAACGACAGAAACGGCCCGTTGCTGGCGAGCAATGCCGCGAAGTCGGGCCGGGCGGTGGAGGTGACCAGAGTGGGCACGTTGTTGAAAGGCTGCGCGCGGGCAACGCCGAAGTTCAGCTGCCGCAGGTAGACATCGGCCGGCACCGGTCCATCGACAGCGTAAACCGGAACAAGGGCGCCGTTTTCCACCCGCGGCGCGTCGTTGATGCTTACCTGATCGACCCGCAGGAACGACAGGGTGGGATCGGTGAGGGTCAGATTGTCGCCGACCAGCACGGCGCCGAAACTGGCCGGCAGTTGCGCCAGGCGGAGCCTGCCATCGGCCGATCGGATCGTCGCCTGCCCCTTCGTCACCGAACCGACATAATAGGTCTGGGTACCGAGGAAACCCGGGGTCGGCGCGACGGCCGGCGTTCCGGCCGGCAGATCGACGACCCAGCTTGCCGAGAAGCGATCGCCGGCACCGAAGCCGAGACCCGCCACCGGATTGGGGTTCGCCGCCGCGTTGAAAGCGATCGTGCCTTCGGCGCGCACGCGAAACGCTGCCGCAGCCGGCGCGGCCAGCGTTGCCGCCACCAGCAATGCGAGAACCGGCGTGTGAAGCTTGTGCATGGTCGATAACCCCCCTGAACGCCTTGTTTCCCGGACATTTCGTTACAGTCGGCGTCCCTATGCCGAAAGCCCCCGGGCAGTCCGACTCCCGGACGGTGCCGAAATGTCGCGGCAGGCCGTCCGGACGGCCGCTATCGCTCGCTGCCCGGACGCAGGAATACCGACCAGTCGCCGGCGATCAGCGCGTCGCGGAGCATGGTGCCGTCGATGCCTTCGTCGCGCAGCGCCGCCAGCGTCGCCGCCCGGTCGCGCTTGGCGAGGCGCCGGCCATCGGCATCGGTGACCAGCGGGTGGTGATGGTAGCGCGGCGCCGGCAACCCGAGCAGCGCTTGCAGCAGCCGCTGGACATGGCATGCCGGCAGCAGATCGATGCCGCGCACCACTTCGCTGACGCCCTGCGCTGCATCATCGACGACGACGGCGAGGTGGTAGGCGGCACCGATGTCGCGCCGCGCCACGACGATATCGCCGAACAGCAGCGGATCGACCGCCATTCGCCCGGCGCCGCTGTCGGTGAAATCGATGCTGCCGGTGAGCGCCGCGGCGCGGGCCGAGTCCAGCCGCCACGCCGCATTCTCCGGCGCCGCAGGACGTTCGCGGCAAGTGCCGGGGTAGATCGGGCCGTCGGGGCCATGCGGGGGACCATGCGGAGCGGCGCCCGCCGCGGCGATATCGATGCGTGTGCAGGTGCAGGGATAGACGACACCCAGCGCGCGAAGGCGTGCCAGCGCCGCGCCATGGGCATTGCGGCGCTGCGACTGGCGCATCACCGGGCCATCGGGATCGATCCCCAGCCAGGCGAGATCGGCAAGGATGGCGGCATCGAAATCGGGCCGGCAGCGGCTGCTGTCGAGGTCTTCGATCCGCAACCGGAACGCGCCGCCGGAAACACGGGCCCGGTGCCAACCGGTGGCGACAGACAGGGCATGGCCAAGATGCAGCCGGCCGGTCGGCGAAGGGGCAAAGCGCGTGACGATCATTGCGGCACCGGGTGCGCCAATTCATCCATAACCAAATACGGTATTGTCATTTGTCTGACACACGATCTGTTGTATAGCGCGGTCATACCACGGAACGGCCGCAACGCGGCCTTGAGTGCGAGAGCACTGTGCGACAGGGCCCGTGGCGCCATTCCCAAGCTAGGGAGCGGCGTTCGCATGTATCATCCCAACGTCCTGTCGCCGCCGGATGCGTGCCCGGCGCTGGTGCTGAATGCGGATTACACGCCGCTCAGCTATTACCCGCTGTCGCTATGGCCATGGCAGACGGCGATCAAGGCAGCGTTTCTCGAACGCGTCGACATCATCGCCGAATATGATCGCGTCATCCGATCCCCGCGATTCGAGATGAAACTGCCCAGCGTCATCGCGCTGCGCCAATATGTGAAGCCGTCGAGCCACCCGGCCTTCACGCGGTTCAACCTGTTCCTGCGCGATCGTTTCCAATGCCAATATTGCGAAGCGAGCCACGACCTGACTTTCGATCATGTCGTGCCGCGCGCCTATGGCGGCCGCACGACCTGGGAAAATGTCACCACCGCGTGCGCGCCGTGCAACCTGAAAAAGGGCGGCCGCACGCCGGCCGAAGCGCACATGGGCCTGCGCCAGCGGCCGTTCCAGCCTTCGACGCACCAGTTGCAGGAAAACGGCCGGGCGTTCCCGCCGCACTATCTCCATGAAACCTGGCGCGATTACCTCTATTGGGACATCGAATTGACGGCGTGAGTCCCCGCCCTCCTGCCCGGCGGGAGGGGGTTCACACCCCGCGCAGGACCACCGTCAGCCCCTCCGGCGGCTCGTCGGGCACCGCCGCCAGCCGCACCGCGTCGCGCCGGGCGCGGTCGGCCACCGCCGGCGCTACTTGCCCCAGCACCACCAGCGCATCGCACCGCCCCAACCGGCCGAGCTGGTTGAGCGTCAATTCTCCCGGGTCATCGCTGGTCACCCGGATCTCGAAAACCTCGGTCGCTGCCGCCGATCCGCCGGCGAACGCTGCTGCCACGGCTGCATCGGGATCGTCCATCGGCCGCAGCGGATCGAGCGCGCCGCCGTCCGCCAGAGCGCGTTCCCACAGCCGCCGCCGGTCGGCAACCGTCGGGTGGCGCGCTGCGGCCGTCATCCGGGCATCGCCGATAGCCCGGGCGAGGCCGCCGAGCGATGCCGGCAGCAGGGCTTCCAGCCGGCCGCGCAGCGCTCGCGCCAGGCTGGCAGTGGCGCCACCGGTCGAAATCGCCACCAGCACCGGCGCGCGATCGACGATCGACCCCATCAGGAAATCGCTGAGCTGCGGCCGATCGACGACATTGACCAGCAAGCCGCGGGCGCGCAGCCTTGCCGCCGCTGCAACCGCTTCCGCTTCGTCGTCGAGGGCGACATAAGCCAGTACCGGCGCGTCGGCACTTTCATCGGCGATGATGCCGCCGGCGGCGACGACCAGCCGGGCCTTGGCCGCAGCCGCCTCGCCATCCCCGATGACGATCACCGCGCGGCCAGCGACACTCACGAAGATCGGCAGCGTTTCCATCAATTTGTCCGCACATGAACGATGGCGAGGCGATCGGCGTGCAGCCGCCGCCAGCCGGGCTCGCGATCGAGCGCTGCGGCCAGCGGCGCGTCGCGCGCCAGGATTGTCCAGACGATGCCGCGGCGCGCCGCATCGGCGCGGAAGGCCGTGATATCACCCTGATGCAGCCGCCAGAACGCCTTGACGAACGCGTCGCCATAAAGGTCGGCACGGCCGTCGATATAGGGCCGGATGCCGACAAAGATCAGCGATCCGCCATAG
>JBBQWE010000091.1:0-11100 GCA_038210855.1 Sphingomonadales bacterium
CATTGCAGCATGCCGGCCGAAGCACGCCGGCCAGAGCACGCCAGTCAGAGCGGAGCGGTCGGCGCGTTGCAGGTCAGCGCGTTGCAGTTCCAAGCGGGACGCCCGGAGCCCGACGCCCGGAGCAGGGCGCCCGGAGCCCGACGCCCGGAGCCCGACGCCCGGAGCCCGACGCTCAGAGCAGGGCCGTCAGAGCAGGGCGGTCAGAGCAGGGCGATCAGAGCGTGGCGGTCAGGCTGGCGAGCAGGTTGCCGACAATCGCCGGTTCGGAACTGTCGGTCGAGGTATAGGCGATGCGCACCTGCCGGCCGGCCAGCCGCGCGCGGACTTCGGGCGGCAGCGGCAGCACCACGTCCCGCTGGCTGTTGGGCGTGTAGATGGCGACCCCGCGCACCAGCCACGCCGGGTCTTTTTCGCCGACGATCGTCAGGCTGATATCGCCATAGGTCGATCGGCTGCCCTGGCGCTGCAATTT
The DNA here is from genome assembly GCA_038210855.1 of Sphingomonadales bacterium. Classification (GTDB taxonomy): domain Bacteria; phylum Pseudomonadota; class Alphaproteobacteria; order Sphingomonadales; family Sphingomonadaceae; genus Sandarakinorhabdus. Next base: position 473 of record JBBQWE010000091.1, read on the forward strand.
GATGATCAACTGGTTGCTGGCGGCCGTCGCCATTGCCGCGGCATCGATGGCGACACCGGCATCGAGGCGGCCGACGCGCAGGATCACCGGAACAGTCAGCGATCGTATGGCGATCAGTTCGATCGACAGGCTGTTGTCGCCGGCCTTGGCTGCACCGACGGCGCTGCGGCCGGCGCTGACGGGGGCCGACATCAGGCGCAGATGGCTGCGATATTCGCCCGGCGCGAGGCCGGCCGGGGCCTCCGCCATGATCCGCACGACCCGGCGGGCGCCGGGTTCCAGCACTAGCTGGCGCGGCGAAAACCGGACCTTGTCATCGGCGAATTGTTCGCCGGGCAGGGCCTCGGTGGCGGCTTCCAGGCTGCCGTCGGCGCGCATGCGGCGATTTTCAAGCGCGATGCGAAAGGCAGCAGCCTCGCTGCCCTTGTTGACCAGCACCAGTTCCGCCGTCCGGCTGGCGGGCGAAAGAACGACGCGCGTTGGCGCGACGAGCAGTTCGGCAAGCGCCGGGGCACCGGCGAAAACCGTGGCGGCGAGCGCCAGCGCGGGGAGAATTTTCATGAATGCAGACCTTCGGATGGCAGGGGGGGGTCTGGGGAATCGGGAAAGCCCGTTGCGGCCGCTGCAAAAAGGGCAGCGGCCGCGCGAGGCGTTGCCTTGCCGGGCAGGGGGTCGGCTGCCCCGGCGCCCGCCATCGCGGCGGAGGCCGCGCCGGGCGCCGGGGCAGCGTTCCCCCCTGCCAGGGAGCCGCTTACTGGTATTCCACCGCGACGGTGAAGCTGCCCTTGTAGCGGCCGGCTTCCTGGCGAACACCGACATCGAGCGTGCCGCCGACGGTGAAGCTGTCGGCGCCGCTGAGCAGCTGGCCGTTCGCCTTCGAACCGCTGAATGCCGAAACCAGCATCGCGGTGCCATTGGCGTTGACGATCTCGATCTTGGTCGGCAGCGAGATGGTGTAGATTGCATCGGCTTCACCGGTGACGGCGAAAGCCGCAGCGGTGTGATCGCTGGTCAGGCAGGTCAGCGCCGGGCCGCACTGGCGCGAGCCATCGGCCGCCACGGCGACCTTGTCGCCGACCGTCGTCGACGGCGCGATGGTGCCGAAGTAAAGGTCGGCGGTGCGGGTGATTTCGAGCGGTGCCACGATCTTGGCACCGGCGCCGGCATCGGCGGTGGCGGCCGAGGCGGCACCGGCGGCAGCAATGGCAACGAGCGCGGCAGCGCCGGCGAACAGCTTGGTCATCATCAGGTAGGTTCCTTGCAATCAGGGGTTTGCACCGATCGGCGGGTCGCCGTGGCAGAGGCGTTAATGGCGGCTTAACGTGCGGCTGTCGCGGCGGCGTCGGACTAGCGATCCCCTGCCGTGGCAGGGCCGCCCCCGGCGATCGGCAGCGTTTTGCCGCCAACGGCAGGCCATGGCTGCCGATCGGCGGTGCGGCCTATACGAAAGTATGGCCTGCCGGTGCCAAATGGCGGCATTGCGCGCGGGGGTGTCACCTGCGCACAGCGATTGTGTCGCCTGCGCTCAGCGATTGTGTCGCCTGCGCATAGCGATTGTGTCGCTTGCGCTCAGCGATTGTGTCGCCTGCGCATAGCGTTTGTGTCGCTTGCGCTGGGCGTTTGTGTCGCTTGCGGATGGCGTTAGTGTAGCTTGCGCTTGGCGTTTGCGTCGCCTGCGCTTGGCGGGGGTACCGCCGGCGCTTGGCGGGGATATCGTTTCGAACCAGGGCTGCCGATGCCGTTACTTCCTTCACCGCCGACCCTGCCCGACGAGCCGCTGCGGCTGGCGACGCTGCAGTCGCTGGCAGTGCTCGACACGCTGCCGGAGCCGAGTTTCGACGGCATCACGCGTCTCGCGGCGGATCGTTTCGATACCGGCATCGCCCTTGTCAGCCTTGTCGACAGCCAGCGCCAATGGTTCAAGTCGCGCCACGGCCTCGATGCCTGCGAAACGCCGCGCGGTGACAGTTTCTGTGCGCATGCCATCGCCGGCGACGGCGTGTTCGTCGTTCCCGACGCCGGAACCGATCCGCGATTTCGCGCAAACCCGCTGGTGGTCGGGCCGCCGTTCATCCGTTTCTACGCCGGCGCGCCGCTGGTGGCGGCCAACGGTTGCCGGATCGGCACGTTGTGCGTCATCGACACGGCGCCGCGCGCCGGCTTTTCGGAACGCGATGCCGCGGCGCTGCAATTGATGGCGGGGCATGTCATGATGCTGATCGAAACGGCACGCGTCGCCAGGGAACAGCGGGTTTCGCAGTTGATTGCCGAAACCACCACCGACGCCTTTGTCTGCGCCGATGCCCACAGCCGCATCATCCACTGGAATCGTGCCGCCGAAGCCATGTTCGGCTGGGGCGCGGGCGAGATGCTGGGGCAACCGCTGCACCGCATCATTCCCGATCGGCATCGTCGCGGGCATGATGCCGGCATGGACCGGCTGCGCCGCGGTGGCCTGCCGCGGATCGTCGGCCAGACCGTCGAAGTGCCGGCGATCTGCCGCGACGGCCGCGAGATTCCCGTCGAACTTTCGCTCGGCATGTGGCCGGCCGCCGGTGCGCATGCTGCCGGCGATAGCGATGCCGCCGGTGCGCATGCTGCCGGCGGTGGCGATGCGGCCGGTGCGCATGCTGCCGGCGATAGCGATGCCGCCGGCGAACCCCAGGGCTTTGCCGCGATCATCCGCGATGTTTCGGCGCGCAAGGCGCTGGAGGCCGAACGCGCTGCAACCGAAGCCCGGCTGGCGGAGCAGATCGCCGCCCTCGAAGCCTCCGATGACGGCATCGCCGCCACCGATGCCGAAGGCTGTTTCATCTTCATGAACCGGGCACATGCCGCGATGTTCGGATATGACCGGGTGGAGGCGCTGATCGGCCAGCCCTGGCGCCTGCTCTACGACGATGCCAACGCCCGCACGATTGCCGAGGTGGCAATGCCGCAGCTGGGCGCTGCCGGGCGCTGGCGCGGCGAGGTGCAGGGCCGCCGCGCCGATGGCAGTGCGCTTGAACAGGAAGTCAGCCTGTCGCTTTCCGCCGCCGGCGGAATTGTCTGCGTGACGCGCGATATCGGCGGGCGGCTCGCCCTCGAACGCGAACGCGGGCGGCTTCGCGACCAGCTGACGGTGGCGCAGCGGCAGGAGGCCGTTGGCCTGCTCGCCAGCGGCATTGCCCATGATTTCAACAATCTGATCGCTGCCATCGCCGGCACGGCCAGCCTTTTGGAACGTGCTGCCGATCCGCAGGTTCGTCGCCACGCACTGCGCATCCAGTCGGCGGCGGGGACGGCGGCCGGGCTGGTCGACAAGCTATTGGCGCTCGGTCGCCGGTTGCCCGACCGCAAGCTGGTCGACCTGCGCGATATCCTGTCGAGTGTCGGCGATCTTGTCGGCCCCAGCCTGGCCGATGCGCGCCACCGGATCGACCTCGATCTGCCACCGGTGCCGGTGCCGGCGCTCGCCGACGATACCGAACTGATGCAGGTGGTGCTGAACCTCGTCATCAACGCTCGCGACGCGCTGCCGCCGGGCGTCGGCGGGCGGATCGGGTTGGCGCTTGTCGATTCCCGCAATGACTCCGGCGCCGGTGCCGAAGGTGCGCTGGCCCCGGCCGGTCCGGTGCTGGTCGGCAGCCTGCCCGCCGTCCCGGCCGCGATCATCCGGATCAGCGATTCGGGTTGCGGCATCGGTGCGGACGATATCGGCCAGATTTTCGAACCCTTCTACACCCGCAAGGGTGACGCCGGCACCGGGCTGGGGCTCGCCGTCGTCGCCGGGATCGTTGCCGATGCCGGCGGCGCCGTCGCGCTTGCCAGCACGCCCGGTGCCGGCAGCGTTTTCGAAATCTGGTGGCCGCTGCACTGCGAAATCGACGGTGCCGATCCGCTCCGGGCCAGGGCGGCTGCCGATGCCGAACTGCTTGCCGGCATGGCGGTCCTTGTCGTCGATGACAATCCGGCCGTTGTCGATACACTGGTCGCGATGCTGGAACAGGCCGGCGCCGAGGCCGGCCCGTGCCTCGATCCCGCCGATGCACTGGCGGCCGTGCGCGAGGACCCGCAGGCGTGGGACCTCGTCATCACCGATTTCGACATGCCTGGCATGAACGGTGCCGTGCTGGCCCGGGCATTGCGCGAAATTCGCGCCGACCTGCCGCTGATGCTGCTATCGGCATTGCCGCGGGTGCCGCAGCGGCGGGCGGGTGAAGCCGAATTGTTCGACGCCGTGCTGACGAAGCCGGCGAAGCTGGAGGCGTTGACGGCAGCGGCGCGCCGGGCGCTGGCGGTCGCCCGCGAACGGGGGAATGAATGCGCGTCCTGATTGCCGATGACCATGAACTGCTGCGCGACGTGCTGCGATCCTATCTGGAAGCCGAAGGCGGCTTCGACGTCAGCTGCGTCGCCGATCTGCCGGCGGCGCTGGCGGCGATCGCGGCGGGGCCGGCGTTCGGTCTCGTGCTGCTCGATTACGCGATGCCCGGCATGAACGGTTTCGCCGGTCTGGCGGCGGCCGTTGCCGCCAGCGGCGATCGGCCGGTGGCGCTGATGTCGGGCCTGGCGCCGGCCGGCGTTCCCGAAAAGGTGCTGGCCTGCGGCGCTGCCGGCTATTTGCCCAAGACGCTGGCGGCGCGATCGGTGGTCAATGCCATCCGTTTCATGGCGGCGGGCGAACGCTATGTGCCGCTGGAACTGGCGCGGCCGAACCCGGCCGCCGACAATGCCGAAACCCGATTGTCGCCGCGCGAACGCGAAGTGCTCGCCGGGTTGTGCGCTGGCCATGCCAACAAGGAAATCGCCCGTGATCTCAATCTGCGCGAGCCGACGATCAAGCTGCATGTGCAACTGATCTGCCGCAAGCTGGGGGCGCGCAATCGCACGCATGCCGCAATGATCGCGCGCGATCGATCGCTTTGCTGAAGCTGTTGCAGAAGCGGCTGCCGGCGCGGCTGCCGACGCAGCGGCTGTAGCGATCCCCGAAGCCGCGCCCCGAAGCCGCGCCCGAAGCCGCGCCCCGAAGCCGCGCCCGAAGCGGCGGCCGCCGGCGCGGTTGACAGGCCCGGCCTGCCCCGCCACATCGCGCGACACAAGACGCGCCGCCCGCCGCCGGCGCCGCCGTGCCGGGCGCGGGATGGCGCGATCCGGCCCGCTGCGGCCCGTTACGGAGTGTTGCATGCCCATATCCGTGCTGCTGATGGGGTCGATCGGCACCATCGTCGAAACCTCCGATATCCAGCGCCGCGCCTATAACCTGGCGCTGCACGAAGCCGGGCTGGACTGGCAGTGGGATGCCGCCGTCTATCGCGAATTGCTGACCCAATCTGGCGGTCTCGATCGCCTGTCGATGCTGGCGCGGGCGACGGGGCAGCATCTGGAACCGGCGGCGCTGGTGCAAATCCATGCCCGCAAGACCGAACTGGCCTGCGCCGAAATCGCGGCCCGGCAGCCGGCGCTTCGCCCCGGCGTGGCGCAGGCGCTGGCGTTCGCCGCCGGGCGCGGCTGGCGGTGCGGCTTCGTCACTTCGACCGAACGCGCCAATATCGATGCCATTCTGGCGCTGGGCGGGGCCGTGGCAGCCGATCGCTTCGATGTCGTGATCGGCCGCCGCGATGTCGCGCAGGGCAAGCCGCACCCGCAGGCCTTCCTGACAGCACTCGAACGGCTCGGCGCGCAGCCCGCAGACGCCATCGCCATCGAGGATACCGCCAGCAGCGTGATGGCCGCGGTGCGCGCCGGCATCACCACCGTGGCGGTGCCGGGCGCCTTTGCGCAGGAACAGGATTTCTGGCAGGCTGACCTCGTGCTCGACGAGCTTGCCGATGCCGACGGCCGGCTCGATCCGCGGCTGCTCGCGCTGTTCGGCGCGTGATCGTCCGGCCGCTGGCGCCGTTCGGGGCCGAAATCATCGGCCTCGACTGGACAAGCGGCCGCGTCGATCATTGCGCGCTGGCCGAACTTGTCGCCCGCCACCGTGTGCTGGTGCTGCGCGGCCGGCGTGGCGACGATCAGGCGTTCACCGCGTTGCTGGGCGGGTTCGGCCCGCTGGTTTTCACCGAAGGCGAGGTTCCGGTTCCCGGCGCACCGCTGCTCAACATCGTCACCAACGTCGGCCGCAGTGTGCCGCCGGTCAGCCGCTTTCATACCGATTCCAGCTATTTCGCCTGCCCGCCGGCGCTGACCGCGCTGCGCCCGGTGCAGGTACCGGAAAGCGGCGGCACCACCGTGTTCAGCGACCAGGTCCGCGCCGCCGCCGGCCTGCCGCGGCGTTGGCGGCAATGCCTCGATGGCCGCCGGGTGCTGCACCGCTGCACCGGCCTCGACGGCATCGACGAACAGAACTGGCACCCGCTGTTTCGGTGCCACCCGATCACCGGGGAGACGGCGCTGTACCTATCGACCCCGGCGCGATGCATCGCCATCGACGGCATCGATGCCGAACCGGCGCGGCGCATTCTGGCCATTCTGTACCGCCGCAGCCAGCCCGCCGCGGGCCTTTATCGCCACGCCTGGCGGCCCGACGACCTGCTGATCTGGGACAATCGGGTGACGATGCACCGCGCCGATCACGACGGCGTTTCCGGCCCGCGCACCCTCCACCGCGGCATGGTCGCCGGCGAAGCGCCGACCGCCGCACGCAGCCTCCTGTCGGGCGAAACCGTCAGAAGTTGAAGCCGGCCCTTACCCCCAATATGCGCGGCGGAGCGAAGTTCTGGAAGATCGCGCCCTGGCCGCCGATGACCGAGCGGTTGAGGATCGCCCGGTTTTCGAGGTTCTGGACAAAGGCCTGCAGGGTGAAACGGTCCTGCGCCGCCGCCCAGGTCAGGCTGAGATCGGTTCGGGTGTAGCTGCCCTGGCGGCCGACGGCGCGGCCGTCGATACCGGCGTCATAGTTGAATTCGTTGACGAAATAGCCGCCGGACCAGAAGAACCGGCCCGCCGGCGTCAGGCTGCCGGCGTTGCCCAGTTCGACGCGGTAGCTTGCCCCGATCGACACGGTGAAGTCCGGCGACAACGGCACGACATTGCCCGACAGGTCGAGCTGGTTGGTCGATCCGGCGACCAGCCGATAGCCGGTCGCCTGCGCCAGCGGCCGAGTCGCGGTGAACCGATCGAAGCGGGCATTCAGCCAGGTGGCATTGGCGTCGATGACGACGCCATCGGCGGGCCGCCACGTCGCTTCGGCTTCGAGGCCATAGGCGCGCGACGAGCCGGCATTGGACCGCGCGACGACCGTGGTGGTGGTGCCCGGAATATCGACGAAGGTGTTGGCGAGGATGTCGTCGTAGTCATTGTAGAAGCCGGAAATGTTGAGCGTCAGCCCGGCATCGCGGAATTCGTTCTTCAGGCCGATTTCATAGGCAGTGACGGTCTGCGGGCCATAGGACGGCACCGGCGGCGACCCGCCGTTGTTGAAGCCGCCGGAGCGAAAGCCGGTCGACGCCGAAGCGTAAAGCAGATGGTCGGGGGTCAGGTCGATATTGATGCCGGCGCGCCAGGTGAAGCGATCGAATTCGGCCTTGTCGGGCGCGAGGTCGGGCACGCCGACCGGGCTCTGGTAGATGAAGCGCTTCAGGTCGGACGTATAGCGGCCGCCGAGCACGAGCGTGATGTTTTCCGCAAGTTTCCAGTCGACCTGGCCGAATACGGCGAAGCTGTCGGTCGCCACATCCTGGCGGAAGGTGAAGTTGTTGGGGTTGGTCGGCGTGCGGAAGAAGAAATCTTCGACGACATTCTCCTTGAAATAGAAGAAGCCGGCGACCCATTGCACCGGGCCGCCATATTCCGAAAGAAACTGCACTTCCTGGCTGAAGCTTTTCGACCGGGTTTCGAGTTCGAGCAACGTGGCGAAGGTTTCCGAAAAATCCTCGTCGCTCTGCCGGAACGAGCTGAAATCGGCATAGCCGGTGATCGACTTGAAACGGATCGGGCCGAGCGTTGCCGAAAGTTCGGCGCTCAGCGTCGTCTCGCGGGTGCGCCGGGCAAGGTCGGTGTTGCGGAAGACATTGTAGGGATCGACATCGGACGGCCCCGGCGTCGCCCCGGCGCGCGGGTTGTTGCGATCGAGAAAGCCGCCGAGGTCCTGCGTGCCGGTGGCGCTGCCCGGCGTCGTGCCGGCGGTGGCACGCAGGGTGCCGACGGTCGCATAACCGAAGCCGCCGGCGCCGGTGCCGTCCTGTTGCCAGCGGCTGGCGCGGACTATCAGGCGGACGTCGTCGCTGAAATCATGGCGCAGCGTGCCCCGGATGTACCATTGGTCGTTGTCGTTGAAATCACTGGCCTGGCCGCCGCCGGCGACGCGCGGTGCGAGCACGTTGACGAAGCCGTCCGACTGCTGAAACAGGCCGACGAGGCGCACTGCCGTGCGGTCGCCGATCGGCGCATTGATGACGCCTTCGACGCGAATATCGTCGAAACTGGCGTAGCGGATCGATCCCGAACCGCCGAGCTCGTCGCCGGGCAGCCGCGACACCAGGTTGATCGAACCGCCATAGGTGTTGCGGCCGAACAGCGTGCCCTGGGGCCCACGCAGCACTTCGACACGATCGAGATCGACGAACGCTGCCAGTGCCTGCGACGTGCGCGGCTTGTAGATGCCATCGACGAAGAAGCCGATGACCGGATCGTTTGCGGCGTCGACTTCTTCGGTGCGAACCCCGCGGATCGCCGGCCGGGCATCGGTGCCGGACTGGCCGAAGTTGAGGCCGGGAACCGACGTGTTGAGCGTCGACAGATCGTTGATGCCGCGCTGGACAAGCTGCGCACCGCTGATGGCGGTCACCGACAGCGGCACGTCCTGCAGCCGCTGTTCGCGGCGCTGCGCCGTCACCACGATTTCGTCGGCGGCGCTTGCGTCGTCCAAAGCTGCCGCGGCTGCGGTGGCAGTCTGCGCGCGCCCGGCGCCGGGGCCGGCAAGACCGACGACGGCAGCCGCGATCAGCAGCGATAGTCTGGTTTCGATCATTACTTTGCCCTGTTGCGCCCGCGGCGGGTTCTGCGGCGCCGCTTGGCCGCGAGATTTGCGCCGCATGCAAACGCAATTTTGCCGCATGCCGCCGCCGACTATCGGAATTGCTACATTTGGTCGCAGAGTGGCACGCCCTTCGTTGCAGCCGGGGCTTGCAACCGGGGGTTGCAACCGGGCGGAGAGTCAGGCCCGGGCGGTGACGGTTTCCGGCAAGCGCAGCCAGATCGCCGCTGCCGCGAGGAATGCCGCGCAGCCGCCGAGCATGACCGGTGCCATGCCGATGACAGGCACCAGCGCCGCGGTCAGGATCGGCGCCGTCATCGAGATGATCCGCCCCCAGTTGAAGATCGACGCTGCGGTGGAGCGCAGGTGCGGCGGGTAGAGTTCCGTCAGCCACGGCCCCCAGACGGTGCTGGCCGACAGCATGAAACCATAGGTGAAGCCCAGCGCGATGAACGCCGTGTCGGACATCGCGACGAACAGATAGACCGGGATGATCAGCGCCGCACCGATGAAACCGAAGGCTGCGCGGCGCCGGCCGATGCGATCCGAAATCATCCCCCAGGCAAATCCGCCGAGCGCCGAAGCGAGGAACTGCACCGCCAGCACGGTGCCGATCAGCGCCGGATCGACCTGCCGCACGTCCTTCAGATAGGTCGTCGCCCAGCCGGTGAATGCCTGATAGGCGAAGAAATTGAGGCCGGTCATCATCACCAGCGCCAGCGTGCGGCGCCGCACGGCGGCCGCGAAAAGCTCGGCGATCGGCAGGCGGCCGGCGGTTTGCCGATCCCCGAACCGGCTGCCCCATGCCAGCATCCGCCGGTCATCGGGAATTGCCCAGCGCGCAAAGCCGGCCGCCACGATCGGCACGACGCCGATCCAGGTCAGGCTGCGCCAGTCATGGCCGGCGGCGATGACCTGGCCGGCGATGTAGCTGAGCGCGGCGACCGCGATATTGTAGGTGGCCATGACGATGCCGGCGACCAGCCCGCGCGAATCTGCCGGGAAAAGCCCGGAATAGATGCCGACGGCAACCGGGAACATCGCCCCCATGAAAAATCCCATGGCCATCCGCTGCGCCACCAATTGCGCGAAATCGGCAACGACGATCCCGGCGAGCAGCGCGGCACCGAAACCGACCATCACCAGCATCAGCACGTTGCGCCGGCCGATGCGGTCGGCGAACTGCCCCAGCACGACGGCACCGATCAGCGCGCCCGATGACTGCATGGTGTAGAGCCAGCCGGACTGCGCCAGAGTCAGGCCGATGGAATCGCGGATGTAGGGCCGCAGGATATCGACCGTGTTCCACGCCCACGCGTAGCAGAAATAGCCGAGCAGCAGGAACAGCAGCGCCCCCCAACGCTGCGTTGCCGACAGATCCTCGGCGCGCATCACGCCGGCGCGGCGCCGACCGAATGCGGCCGGAACCGGCATCGGCCGTGCTTTCGAAAGACCATCCTCGGCACGCATCGTGTGTTCCCTACGTCGCCGCCGACCCTCTTGCCAATGCGGCGCAGATGCCGTTTCGCGAGGCGACCGCCACTGCACGAGGAGCGTGACTGCACCCGAACCTTGCCGGCCGGCGACACCGGGATGATGGTTCGATCGTCGCGGCGCTCGGGCCCTGCCGTGGCTGCCGGCCACGGCGCTCGGGCCCTGCCGTGGCTGC
>JBBQWE010000092.1:0-10834 GCA_038210855.1 Sphingomonadales bacterium
ACGGCGATCTGCACCGCCACGGCCTTGGCAGCCAGCACCCGCGCCGGCGGCAGCGGCGCCGCCAGCAGCAGATCGAGATCGCCGCGATCGTGGAACACCCGCAGCACGTGCATCGACGCCGCCGACAGCAGCAGGAACAACAGCCCGTACCACCCCGCCGCGATCAGCCCGATGCTGCCGGGCGGCAGCGTATCGAGGTCGCGCAGCCGCCACGCCAGCGCCGTGCCGCCGACGACCGGAAAGGCCAGCAGGAACAAGGTCGCGGCGATGCGCAACGCCCGGCCGGGGCGATTGCCGTCCCGCCAGGCCAGCCGCAGTTCGTGCGCCACCAGCCAGGCGACACTGCCCGGCGGCAGGCGCGTGCCGGCAACGGGCGTCGCGGCTGCTGCCGCCGCCGCCGCCGTCGCTGCCGCCGCCGTCGCTGCCGCCGTCGCCGTCGCCGTCGCCGTCGCCGTCGCTGCGCCGGCCGTCACTCGGCACTCGCCAGCGCGAGGAACAGCGTTTCCAGGCTGGCATCGCCGCCGGCGCGCAATTCCTGCAAGGTGCCTTCGGCGATCAGCCGCCCGGCGCGGATGATGCCGATGCGGGTCGCCAGCCGCTCCGCGACTTCCAGGATATGCGTCGTCAGGATCACCGTGCCGCCGGCGGCGACGCGCGCCAGCAGCAGATCCTTGACCTGCCGCGCTGCCGCCGCATCGAGCCCGGTGAGCGGTTCATCGAGGATCAGCAACCGCGGGTCGTGGATCAGCGCGCCGGCCAGCGCCACCTTCTGCTTCTGGCCGCGCGACAGCGTTTCGCAGCGCACCCGGCGCTGCGCCTCCAGCCCCAGATCGGCGATCAGCGCATCGGCCCGCGCCGCCGCGACCGCCGGCGGCACCGCCCACAACCCGGCGACGAAAGCCAGATATTCCTCGGGGCTGAGCTTGTCGTACAACAGCGGCTCGTCGGGAAGCCACGCCACCAGGCGCTTCGTTGCGATCGGATCGGCAAGCGCATCGATCCCGAACACCCGAATGCTTCCCGAATCGGGCGTCGCCAGCCCGGCGACCATCCGCAACGTCGTCGTTTTCCCCGCGCCATTGGGGCCGAGCAGCGCATAAAGCTCTCCGGCTGCCACCGCGAGATCGAGTCCATCGACGGCCGGCACCGCGAAGCGCTTGTGAAGGCGGGCAATGGCAAGGGCAGCGTCCATGCGCCTTCCGTAGCGATTGCCGCCGGCCGCGGGTAGCCGCCAGAAAGCCCGCAGGGAAAGATTGCCGCCGGCCGCCGCCGAAGGCTTCCCTGCCTTGCTGCAAAAGCTCGCCATCGCCGGCCCGATGTGGCACCAGCCCTGTGTGTCATATTCGTTACAATCATCGCCGCCGCCGGTTGCGGCGCAGCTGGCGTTCCTGCGCAGCCTGATGGCCAACCCAGCGAAGGTCGGTGCCATCGCGCCGTCGGGTCCGGCGCTGGCGCGGATGATGACGATCGAGGCGAGCCCGCATTCGGGGCTGGTGGTCGAACTGGGCCCGGGCACCGGCGTGTTCACGTGCCACCTGCGCGCGCGCGGCGTTGCGGAAAACCGGCTGCTGCTTGTCGAGACCGACCGTGATTTTGCAGCAATGCTGCAGCGCCGCTATCCGGCGGCGCGGGTGATCCGCGCCGATGCGGCGCGGTTGATCGGCCATGAGATGGCGGCGCCGGGTTCGGTCGGTCTGGTCGTCAGCGGGCTGCCGCTGCTCAACATGTCGCCGCGTCAGGTGATGCGCGTGCTTGGCGGTGCCTTTGCGCTGCTGCGCGCCGATGGCGGCCTCTATCAGTTCACCTACCGGCCGCGCTGCCCGGTGGCGCCGGCGATCCTCGACCGGCTGGGGCTGACGGCGACGCGGGTCGGCAGTGCATTGCTCAATGCACCGCCGGCGTGGGTATATCGCATCGCGCGGCGGTCGTGCCTGCCGCCGCTGCGGCTTCGGGCTGCGCCGGATTGATCCGCACGCCGGTGATCCCGGCGCTTGCGGCCCTTTCGGCACGCCCGGCGCCGCGCCTCAACCGAAGATGAAATCGTTTGCCGTCAGCGCCGCATTGGCCACCCCGGCGATCACCAGGAAATCGCCAGCAAAAAGGTTGATCGCCGTGGTGCCGCCGACTTCGACCAGAGCGGTCTGCACCTGCGCGAAATTGTTGAGGCCGAGGCCGATCAGTCGGATCTTGTCGGCCCCGACTTCGAAATCGCCGATCACATCGCCGCCGGTAATCGTGTCGGATGCCGCCGTGCCGACGACCACCTGCCCGGCCGGAACCGAATTATCCGGCGCAAAACCACCGAAGTTGCTGGCGCCGAAAGCCGCGACCTGGGTGTTGGCAAAACGGATGAGCGGCGTGAAGCTGTTGGCGCCGCCATCGGAATCGAACTCCAGCAGCGTGTCGGCGCCGCTTTGCACCAGCCTGGCGAAACCCTTGCCGAACGGGTTGCCGCCACCCGGCCAGCTGCGCTGCAGGGTGGCCCATGACGTCGTCAGCCGGTCGCTGGCCGGCGCGAAATCGCTGATGACGGTAACCTGCTGCGGCGCATAATTGCCGCTGAAAATGATTTCATCGGCGCCATCGCCCAATGTCAGCACAAAGGCAGACGGCGATCTCTATTCGAAGACATCGTCGCCCGCGCCACCATCGACCGTGACCGTACCGAAGTTCTGCAGCCGGATACGGTCATTGCCGGCGCCGCCGCGCACGACGGCGGTTCCGGATGCATCGATCTTATCATTGCCATCGCCGCCGTCGGCCAGTCCCGCGATCGCGGCGTACAGCGTGATCGTGTCGTTCCGCCATCGCCGAACACCTGGTCGCTGCCAGCGCTGAAGGGGTCGCCGCCACTGACCCGATCATCGCCATCGCCGCCACGCACCGTATCGTCGCCGATGCCGCCGTTCAGATTGTCGTTGCCGCCATTGCCGTTGATGACGTCATTGCCGCCCAGGCCATTGATCTGGTCTGCATCGCCGCTGCCGTCGAGGATGTCGCTGCCAACACTTCCGTTGATCGTCGCCATTCATCACCCCGATTTTTTGCGCAGCATGACATTGCCAAGATGTTACAACGGCTTAACCATTATCGACGGCGCGGCAACATCTTGTTCGCGCGGCCACGCCCGTGGCGAAAGGTCACGGCGTTCCGGGGTGCCGACACGGAAATCCATAACCTGCAAAAGCGGGAGCTTGCCCGGCACCGGGGCGTCGGCGACACTTGGCTGGCTGCTACCGCGAAGGGTGATCGATGAAGACCTGGCTGTACATCGCCGCCGTGCTGGCAGGCACCGCTGCGGAAGCACGGACCCTGACGATCGCCGCCGGTGCCGACGCGCAGGAACGGCTGCAGACCGCGCTCATCGAAGCGCAGCCGGGGGATGTCGTGCAACTCGGTGCCGGACGCTTCGAACTTGCCGGTGGCCTCAGCCTCGATGTCGCCGGCGTTACCGTCGCCGGTGCCGGGCCGGCCGCGACAGTGCTCGATTTCACCGGCCAGAAGGGCGAGGGCGAGGGGCTTCTGATCACCGCCAACGATGTGCTGATCCGCGATCTTGGCATGGAAAACCCCAAGGGCAACGGCCTGAAATCCAAGGGATCGGACGGGATCAGCTTCGTCAACCTGCGTGTCGAATGGACCGGCGGGCCCAAGCCGACGAATGGCGCCTATGGCGTCTATCCGGTGTCGTCGAAGCATGTGCTGATCGATCGCGTCGTGGTGCGCGGCGCATCGGATGCCGGCATCTATGTCGGCCAGTCGGACCAGATCGTCGTTCGCAACAGCCGCGCCGAAGGCAATGTGGCCGGCATCGAGATCGAGAACAGCTATAATGCCGATGTCCACGACAATGTCGCGACGAACAACGCCGGCGGCATTCTGGTGTTCGACCTGCCCGATCTGCCGCAACAGGGCGGCCACAGCGTCCGGCTGTTCCGCAACCGGGTGATCGCCAACAACCATGTCAATTTCGCAGCGCCCGGCAATATCGTCGCCGGGGTGCCTTCGGGCACCGGCATCATGGTGATGGCCAACCGCAACGTCCACATTATCGGCAACGACATCCGCGACAATGCCGGCAACGCAGTGATGCTCGTCGCCTATACCCAGGCGTTCACGGACAGCAATTACAACCCGCTGCCGCGCGGCATCGCGGTGCGCAACAACAGCTACGCCGGCAATGGCGGCAAGCCTGGCTTCCCCGGCGGCGCCGAGATCGCGGCGGCAGTGGGCGGGACGTTGCCGCCGGTGATGTGGGACGGGATCACCGGCTACACAGTGCCCGGCGGCGCGGCGGTGACCGCGGAGGGCGGCATCATGGTCGGCGATGCGCCGCTGCTCAACCTCAACCTCAAGACGCACGGCACCCCGGCAAGCGCGGCGCGGCCGAGCGTCGGCGCGGCGACGGCGATGGCGGCGATGCCCGAACCGGCCGCGGTGGTGCTGCCGCCGGCGCAGGAAGCCCGCGCGCGCGCCCGCGCGGCCGGGTCGCTGGCGGCGCGATGAGGCGGGCGCTGACCGTTGCCGCAGCGATGATGTCGCTGGGGGCAGCATCGCTGCCCACGGTCGATGGCGCGCGGCTGCTCGAGGAAACGCCGGCGCCGCGGCTTTCGGATTACCGCCTGTTCGCCGATGGCCGCGGCCGCGTGCCGGCCGCCGGCCTGGTGCGCTACACACTCAACACGCCGCTGTTCAGCGATTACGCCGAAAAGCGGCGCTACGTGTGGCTGCCGCCGGGCACGCACGCGACTTACACCGCGGCGGGTGTCATCGATTTTCCGATCGGCACGACGATCGTCAAGAGCTTCGGCTTCCCCGCCGATTTCCGGGCGCCGGCGTCGGATCTGCGCCTGCTCGAAACCCGGCTGCTGGTGCGCCGCGCTTCGGGCTGGGTGCCGCTGTCCTATGTCTGGAACGCCGATGGCAGCGACGCGACGCTGAAACGCACCGGCGCGCGCATCCCGGTGGCGTTCATCGATGCTGCCGGCAAGCGCCGCGAGATCGATTATGCGGTTCCCAACATCAACCAGTGCAAGCAATGCCACCAGCAATCGGGCGCGGTCACGCCGATCGGGCCGACGGCCGCCAATCTAAACGGTGGTCTCGACGGGCATGGAGGGTCGCAGCTCGTCGCCTGGGCAAAGGCCGGCCGCCTCGATCGCGCCCCGGCCGATGCGCCGCGGCTGGCGCGCTGGGACGATCCGGCAGCACCGCTCGCTGACCGGGCGCGCGCCTATCTCGACGTCAATTGCGGCCATTGCCATTCGCCCGCCGGCTTCGCTTCGAACTCCGGCCTCTATCTTCAGCACGACGAACCATCGCCGGCGCACCAGGGCATATTGAAACGTCCCGTCGCCGCCGGCCGCGCCTCGGGCAGTGCCGAATTCAGCATCAAGCCCGGCGACCCCGACGGTTCGATCCTGATCAACCGCATGGCGTCGGCCGAACCCGGCGTGATGATGCCGCAGTTCGGCCGGACCATCGTGCACGACGAGGGCGTAGCGCTGCTGCGCGCTTATGTGGCGGGACTGAAGTAGGCGGGTCCCGGGGGCTCAGCCCCTCGCCGCCGGAGGCCCCACTTTGCGGAAGTCAGGCGATCGTCAGCCGCTCATAGCGCGCCAGGTGATGATCGACCGATCCGAACTGGTTCTCGATCATCGTCGCGCGCTTGAAATAATGGCCGACCGCCAGCTCGTTGCTGATGCCGATCCCGCCATGCGTCTGCACGGCGTTCTGGCCGACGAACTTGCAGGCCTTGCCGACCTTGGCCTTGGCCATCGAGACCGCGGCGGCGCGTTCCGGCGTGTCGAGCTTCAGCGTCGCCATCAGCGTGATCGAAACCGCTTGTTCGACTTCCATGAACATGTCGACGAGGCGATGCTGGATGACCTGGAATTCGCCGATGGCCTTGCCGAACTGCTTGCGCTGGCGAGCGTAATCGAGCGTCGCGGCGTGCAGCATCCGGGTAACGCCGATGGCTTCGGCGCAGAGCGCGGTGGCGGCTTCATCGGCGATCTGTTCGACGATCGGCAGTGCCGCGCCTTCCTCGCCGAGGCGATGTTCGGCACCGATGGCGACATTTTCGAAATAGATTTCGGAAGCGCCGGCGCCATCGACGGTGGCATAGTCACGGCGGACGATGCCGGGCAGGTCGGCAGGGATCAGGAACAGCGAAACGCCATCGGCGTCGCGCTGGGCGCCGCCGGTGCGGGCAGTGACGAGCAGATGGTTGGCATAGGGGCCAGCATAGACCACCGCCTTGTGACCGTTGAGAACATAGCCGGCGCCGTCCTTGCGGGCGCTGGTGCGCAGGTCGTGCAGGTCATAACGGCCCTGCGGTTCGGCATAGGCGAAGGCGATGATTGCGTTGCCGGCGATGATTTCGGGGATGACGGCATCGGCGAGAGCGCCGCCGGCGGCCTTCAATGCGCCGCCGCCGATGACCACGGTCTGCAAATAGGGTTCGACGACAATGCGCTTGCCGAGTTCTTCCATGACGATCATGTTTTCGACCGCGCCGCCGCCGAGGCCGCCGTGGCTTTCGGCGAACGGCGCACCGAGGATGCCGAGTTCTTCGGCAAAGGCCTTCCAGATTTCGGGGTTCCAGCCGGCACCGGCCTTCACCACCTTCTGCCGGCTGTCGAAATCATAGCGATCGGCGAGGTAGCGACCGACGCTGTCGCGCAGCATCGTCTGTTCGTCGGTGGTGTTGAAATCCATATCGGTCTTCCCCGGTCGGCGCCTTCGGTGTGCGCTTTTGTCGTATCGACGCTCGATCGATGCATCAACCCCGCCGCAGACGCCGTGGCGTCTGCGGCGGGGTCGATGTTGTCCCTGCCGGCGCGGTTAGAGGCCGAGCACCATCTTGGCGATGATGTTGCGCTGGATCTCGTTCGACCCGCCGTAGATGCTGGTCTTGCGCATGTTGAAATAGGTCGGCGCGACGCGATGGGCCGAATCGGGGCCGATCGGGTGTTCGTTGTCGCCTTCGCCGAAGCTGCGAAAATATGGCGCGCCATAGTGACCGGCGGCTTCCAGCGCCAGTTCGGTCAGCCGCTGCTGGATTTCGGTACCCTTGATCTTGAGCAGCGACGATTCCGGCCCCGGGCCCTTGCCCGACGATTCGCCGGCAAGCGTGCGCAACTCGGTGTATTCGAGCGCGGCAAGATCCACTTCCAATTCCGAAACCTTGCGCTTGAAGAAGGGGTTGGCGAGCAGCGGCGCGCCTTCGCTCAGCTCATTGCGCGCAACGTTCTTGATCCGCTCGACACCGCGCTTGGAAGCAGCGACGCCGGCGATACCGGTGCGCTCGTGCGCCAGCAGGAACTTGGCGCAGGTCCAGCCCTTGTTCTCTTCGTAAATGCGGTTTTCGACCGGAACGATGACGTCCTCGAGCCAGACTTCGTTGACTTCATGCTCGCCGCCCAGCGTGATGATCGGGCGGACGGTGATGCCCGGCGTCTTCATGTCGATCAGCAGGAAGGAAATGCCCTCCTGCGGCTTCGAGGCCGCATCGGTGCGGACCAGGAAGAAGCCCCAATCGGCGTGCTGCGCCATCGTCGTCCAGGTCTTCTGGCCGTTGACGCGGTAATATTCCTTGCCGTCGTCGCCGGTGAAACGTTCGGCCTTGGTGCGCAGCGAGGCAAGGTCGGAACCGGCGCCGGGCTCCGAATAACCCTGGCACCACCAATCGTCACCGGACAAAATGCCGGGCAGGAACTTCGCCTTCTGTTCGGCGGTGCCGAAAGTGTAGATGACCGGGCCGACCATGGTCAGGCCGAATGGCATCAGCCGGATGGCATCGGCGGCGGCGGTTTCTTCGGACCAGATGTAGCGCTGCACGGCGTTCCAGCCGGTGCCGCCATATTCGGTCGGCCAGGCCGGGGCGATCCAGCCCTTCTGCGCCAGCACCTTGTGCCACTTCAGGAAATCTTCCTTGGAAAGCTCTTCGCCTTCATCGATCTTGCCGTGGAGTTCGGTCGGGTAACGGTCGCGGATGAAGCTGCGGACTTCGTCGCGGAAAGCATTGTCCTCGGGCGAAAAATTCAGGTCCATCGCAACTCTCCCCATGCGGATCGGTTGACGTTTGCGTAAGGCCGAATCGCGTCGGCGGCAAGCGGCTTTGCCGGGCTGCATCTTGTCGCAGCCGCCACGGCACCACATTTGTTACTCATGCTCAATTTGCTCTCCATCCTCATCGGCCTCGGCGGGCTATCGCTTGCCGTCTTCGCCTTCCTGCCCTTCCTTGGCTGGGCGAACTGGGCGATCGTGCCGATGGCGTTTGTCGGGCTGGGCCTCGGCCTGTTGTCCGACGGCAAGGCCGGCCGCAACCTCAACATCGCGGTCATCGTGATCGGCACGGTGCGCCTGATGCTCGGCGGCGGATTGTTCTGAGCTTCTAACGCGCCGGCACCACCACCGCCGGCGGCGGCGACAGCAGCGCCAGGCACGCCCCCGGATCGATGCGGCTGCCGTCGGGCCGCCGCGCCGCGGCGGTGCGCACCGCCAGCCCGGCACCGGGCGCCGGGTACAGAAACACGTCGAGCACGCACGGCTGCCGCACGAACTGCAACAACCGCGCCGGGCCTTCGCTACGATCGAGCGACGGCCGCCCCAACAGCGCGATCACCGCCCCCGCATCGCGGCCGATAATCCGCACCAGCCCGGGCGGCGGCGGGGCAAAGCGCGGCGCCGGCGGCGGCGCCGGTGCCAGCGGCGGCGCCTGCGAACAGGCGGCAACGAGCAAGAGAAGCAGGATCGGGGCACGAGACATGGCCCTTCGCTAGGGCGGTGCGATGCCGGGGGCCAGTCGATATCGACAGACGGTAACAAGCCTCCGGCAGACAGGGGTGACACCCTGCGCCCACTTTTGTCGGCCGGCGCCGGCAACAGAGGATGCGTGCACCGAAACAAATGGGGTCCCCGGGGCTGCTCTTGCGCTTCGCGCCCCGGGCCGGCCCCTTTCCAACACCCTTCGCGGCTTCTACTGACCGCGCAGCGTCTCCGCCGCCCCGCCGGCACGAAGCGCCATCATCCCTGCCGGCAAAGGTCCTGCCCCGATGTCCCGATCCGCTCCCCATTCCGTCCTTGCCATCGGCAACGCCCTTGTCGACGTCATCGCCAGCGCCACGCCGGAATTCCTGCGCAGCCGCGATATCCCCAAGGGTTCGATGCAGTTGATCGATGCCGCCACTGCCGAGGCGCTGTACGCCGCGATGGGTCCGGGGCGAGAGATTTCCGGCGGTTCGGCCGCCAATACCGTCGCCGGCATGGCGGCGCTGGGATCGAACCCGGCCTTTGTCGGCCGCGTCGCCAGCGACCAGCTCGGCGATGTCTTCGCCCATGATATCCGCGCTGCCGGGGTCGATTTCGTGACGCCGGCATCGACCGGCGGCAACCCGACCGGGCGCTGCCTGATCCTGGTGACCGAAGACGGCGACCGCACCATGAACACCTATCTCGGCGCCTGCCAGGAATTGAGCGAGGCCGACCTCGATGTCGAAACGGTCGCCGATGCCGGCATCCTCTATCTCGAAGGCTATCTGTGGGATCCGGCGGCGCCGCGTGCCGCGATGAAAAAGGCGATATCGATCGCTCGCGCGCAGAATCGGCTGGTGGCGTTCACCCTGTCGGACGTGTTCTGTGTCGAAGGCCATCGCGCCGATTTCCAGGAACTTCTCGCCGGCCATGTCGACATCATGTTCGCCAACGAACACGAGGCCTGTGCACTCTACCAGACCGAAAGCCTCGATGCCGCGATGGCTGAAATGGCGCGCCACGCTGCCATCGCGGTCATCACCCGGTCGTCCGCCGGCGCCGTGGTGCTGGCCAAGGGCGAACGCATCCATGTGCCGGGTGAACGGGTCGAAAAGGTCGTCGACACCACCGGCGCCGGGGACATGTTCGCCGGCGGCTTCCTGACCGGGCTTTCGGAAGGGCGAAGCCTTGCCGATTGTGCCCGCATCGGCAACATCGCCGCCGCCGAAGTCATCGGCCATTTCGGTGCCCGTGCCGAAGGTGACCTGAAAGCGCTGGTCAGGGCCCGTCTCGGCTAGGACCGGCGCGGGCTCCGTTGCGGTTGCCGGCCGCCTGCAACCGATCCTCGATCACTTCGGTACCGGCACGACGCGGCAACCTGCCGCGCACCACTGTCGCAACCATCGTCACCCTTTCGTCGTATAACCATCGGGTCCGACACCTGCGGACTCCAACCAAAGGGCTTTTTTCGATGACGACCCCCCGCACCGTGCTGCGTTCCGCGCTCTTCGCCATCGCCGCTGCCGGCCTCGCCGCGGCCCCCGCCAGCATCGCTGCCCAGACCGTGATGGTCGGCGGCGCCGCGATGGATCCGACGATGGACATCGTCGACAACGCCGCCAATTCCAAGGATCACACGACGCTGGTCGCTGCCGTCAAGGCCGCCGGCCTTGTCGACACGCTGAAGAGCGCCGGTCCGTTCACCGTCTTCGCGCCGACCAACGCCGCCTTCGCCAAGCTGCCGGACGGCACGGTCACCAACCTGCTGAAGCCGGAAAACAAGGGCACGCTGGCGGCTGTGCTGACCTATCATGTCGTTGCCGGCAAGGTGTCGGCGACCGATCTGGTCGGCATGATCAAGAGCGGCGGCGGCAAGGCCGTGCTGACCACCGTCCAGGGCGGCAAGCTGACCGCGTCGCTGATGGGCAGCACCGTGATGCTGACCGACGCCAAGGGCGGCATGTCCCATGTCACCATCGCCGACGTAAACCAGTCGAACGGCGTCATCCACGTCGTCGATGCCGTCGTCCTGCCGTAAGTTGCTTGCCCTGCCGTGCCGGCGCGACTGCGCCGGCAC
>JBBQWE010000093.1:0-10559 GCA_038210855.1 Sphingomonadales bacterium
GCCCCCAGCACCCGCAGAGGCCGAACGGTAGTTGGTGTAATTGGTTGAGTGTCTTTCATTCTGCACCCCAGACAGTTGCCTATGGGATGCCCGGAAACAACAAATTCCCCATTACCTGTATCTGGGATAGGAGATAGGTGACGAAAATTGAGAGGTCACGCCATTATGTGATCGCTGCTACTACATCTTCAGCTCAGCAATCGCCCCCCAGAGATTGCAAATTCTCCAGACGCTTCTCGCAGGTCATTGGATGTTCCAGTCCCATCAATCACCTAGGCCAGCTTACCGATTTGGGATCCACCAAGGCCAAGACCATGGGCACCAGTTGGAGGCCCCCTAGTCGGTGGCCCCTCAGGGATCAGCACTTTGGATAGGTCGACAGTGCTATGCGCCTCCTCAGTGCGATCGCGTGGAGGGATGCGATCGGCTATGGGGCTTAGGGCTGAAAATTGGCACCGGATAGTTGCTCGAGCAGGCAACTATTCAAGCCTCACGCAGAAAGTCACAGCCAGACCGGAAGCGAGGAG
This sequence comes from Sphingomonadales bacterium, assembly GCA_038210855.1. Lineage (GTDB taxonomy): Bacteria > Pseudomonadota > Alphaproteobacteria > Sphingomonadales > Sphingomonadaceae > Sandarakinorhabdus. Next base: position 528 of record JBBQWE010000093.1, read on the forward strand.
TCAAAAATTCGAGGCGCTGGCGCGCCGGGAAAGAGCAAGCCACATTTTTCTTTTTTGAGGGCAAAACGGATCGCGCCGGGTTGCTGGGCTGGTGCTCGTCGGCGCAGCTCGGGACATGTGGGGCTGCCGCGATGCAAGCGCCACATGGGCGATCAAAGCGATGCGACGATGGTCGAAAGCTGCTTTAACTGCTGACGAGGGCAAGCGCCGGCGTCGGTCGTCCCACGGGGTCGTAGAGACGCACCTCGAACGACGTTCCGGCCGGGGTAATGTTGCCGGGCACGGGATCTGCCACGACCAGCGGCACTTCGCGGATGGTGCCCGCTGCCATCGTCGACCAGGGGTCGCCCGGGGCCGCGCGCAGCACTTCGAACCGCCACGTGCCAATGACGGTCGGCTGCAACCCGAGCGGGTGCGAAATGGCGAGCGTGATGTCCTGCGTGCCTCCGGCAACGGCGGTGCCGCCAAAGCCGCCGGAGACCGGCGCCTCGGGTGGCGCAAGCGGCACGGTCGGAAGGCCCACCGGGTCGGATGCGCGGCTCCACAGCCCGGGGATCGCCGACCCGGATTCGGGTGCGCCCTGCACTTGCGCCGCCCAAAGGTAGCGCGCGAACGGCGTCAGCGTCGCGGTCGGCGCGATCAGCGCGGTGCCGACATCGCGAACCACCGCGGTCTGGCGGCCGGTATCGGGATCGGGCGCCGAAAGCACGACATCGGCGATCACCGGCGCGTGCATAGGGTCGGCTTGCGTGCCGCGCGTGCGGAAAATGCGCGCGGAAACGCCTTGCGTCACGCCCGGCTCGAGCGTGACTGTCACCTCGACCACCAGCGCCGGCTCACCCGGCTGTGGCTCGACGAGCTTGACCGATACCGCGGGGCGGGGCGGCGGATCCGAATTGGGGACGCCATAGAACACCGTATCAAGCCCGTCGAGGCTCGGGCGGGCGCCGCTGCCCGGTGCCTCGACGGCAATCCTGTAGGCGTTGAGCACCCGGCTTGACCCTGAAATCGCGTGGCGAAGGCGACGCTGTGTTGCCGACGGGGCAACGATCGCCTGGGGCAGCCGTTCGAAAAGATGATCGGGAAAATCGCCCTGAATGGCGCGGAAAAGCCCGGCGCGCACCGCCCGGTCGCCGGTGTTGGCAATGCTGTTCGCTTCCGCTGTGCGGCCTTCAGACTTCAGCCAGGCAATGAGCCGCACTTCGTCAGTGTAATAGGCCGCATAGTTCGGCGGGTTGGTCGCCGGCACCGCCCAGGCGCGTTCGACCCAGGCGAGCCCGGTGGCGTCGGGGCGCGAGGAGTAGAGCAGCACGTCGGGGATTGACATCTGCGCCGGCGGGCGTGGATCGGTCATCAGCAGGCGCAGCGGCTCGGAAACGACCGATTGCTGGCCGCCGGTATCGATCCACACCGCCGTGATGACCATCCGGCGCTGTGCTGTGGCGGCGAAGATCGGCCCCGTTGCCGTCACCGGCACGGCGCGACGGGGTGGCTCACCGGGTGGCGGGCTGGCCTCGACGATGATCGCGGTGCTGACGGCCACCGTGATGTCGGGCATCGGCACGGGCGGCGACGACGGATCGGCCGCATCATGATGGCGAAAGCTGAGCCTTACCGATGACAGCGGGAACGAACCCGGGGCGAGGCTTTCCGCCTCGGGAAGCGGAACGCGCAGGTCGAAAATACCCCCGGTGATCGCCGCGCTGGCGACCGGCGGCTGGGCATAGCTGCCCTGCACCACGGGCCGCGGCGGCTTTGGACGCGGACCGGGCGCGGCATCACGCTGCGCGAACGGCGACCAGCGCCCGAAGCGATCCTGTTGGGCGATGTGGTAACGCGCGCCATCCGGGCCGACGCTGCGATCGCCGATCACACCTTGCCGGTCTTCGGCACCGAGTAGCAGCAGGCCGTCGTTGGCAGAGGTCAACCCGAGCGTCAGCAGATTGTGCCAACCGCTGGACCCCACATCCCGATTGAGCGCTGCAAAGCCGCCCGGCACCGGCTGCTCACGTTCGGCCGCGAGCGTCCCGCCGACGAGGACGTCCCGCACCGGGCATTCGACTTCGCGTACCGCCGCCGGTGGTACCGCGGGCAACCAGGCCATATGTGTCGGCGCAAGCATGGTAGGCGGCGCCGGCGGCTCGGGAACGGCGCGCGGGTCGGCCGCTGCGATGGCGCCCATGATCAGATAGTCGCTTGCGCTCTCAAGGCGTCCGATGAGCTCGCGGCCCTCCGACTGGATGTAATTCCCGGCCAGCTTGACCCAGGTCCGGAACACCGCATTCTGCGAAAGCTGGCGATCGGCGACCGGGATCGTGTTGATCGGCAGCCCCGACAGATCCTCGGGCTCGGCGCCGATCGCCAACGGATGCCGGAAGAAGCCATAGACGCGATAAAAGCTCAGCATGTCGGGCACATTTGCGGCATCGAGCCCCTTGTACCCGAGCCAGGCGGCGACGCCCGGATCAAGCGTCCCCTGCAGCACGCGACCGAGATGGTTGACCGCGATCGTGCTTTCCCCGCTGCTGTCGGCGAGCGCATTCCCCGCCGCATCGGTGACAGCGATCGTCTCGGCCGCCCGAAGCGGCGGCACCGCGCCGTCGATCAGCGCATCGAGATCGGCATCGAGCGGCGCTGCAAGCGCTTGGACGCGGTCGCGTTCCTCTGCCTCGGTAAAGGCCGCCGCCGCGCCGGGCGCGGTTGCGCCGCTGGTTTCCTGCAGCGGCCGGCGCTTGGGTGCCTGCCCGCGCAGCTGAAGCTCGGCGCGCGCCACCGGGTCGGTCAGCGACAGGTAACGCAACCCTTCCTTGTGCGGCAGGTTGAGGACGCCGACCGTATCCCAATTGAACTTGTCGATGTCGCTGGCCGCCAGCCACACCATGTCGGCAATGACGCCGCGCCCGGTGATCACGACTTCAGCGATCGCGGGTGCGGCGATCATGTAGGGCGCCGCGCGGCGGGTGCCGAGCAGGGCCGCATCGGAGCCGAGCGAGGCGCCAGAGGCCTGCATCACCAAATCGCCCGCTTCGCCGTCGGTGGCCGCACCCGCTGCCCTGGTCGTCAGCATGGCGCGCAGGCGATCGGAGTTGATGCGATCCGCAAGGGTTGCCGCAGTCGCTGCAGCAGCGGCACGGCGAAAGATCAGCGGCCCCGCCCTGCGGCGCGGCGGTTGCCTGACCGGATCGACCAGCTTGCGCGTCGTCATCGCCACCCAGATGCAATTCATGGTAGCGCCCTGTGCGATTGTCGCGCGGATCTCGTCCCCCTTGTTGACGGTGATCGGCAGGGTCAGCACGCGGCCAAGACGATCGCGGAAAACGATATCGCGGCGCGGGGCGAAGTTGTCGGGAAGGCGGTCCAGGCGTGCCCGCTGCACAATGAACGGCGCAACCGGCAGGCCGAACACAGGGTGGTGTGCGATGCGAAGGTGGTTGCCGAGGCGGATGTGCGGCTCGGCGGCGGTGCCGGGCATGCCGGCGAGGTTCATCAGCGTCGGTGGGACGATCGTCGGCATGATCAGAAGCCCTCCGTGTCGAGCATCAGCGGCCGATTGCGCAGAATCCTTTTGCCCGTCAGCGTGCCGCCGGGCGCCACCCTGAGCCGGAAGTGCAGCTGCGGGTCGACGCCGGCCGGCACCACTGGCGCAGCCGCGACAAACAGCACGCGCGTCCAGTTCAGCGTGGCGCGTACCGGCAGGAAGGTGGTGCCGCCGACAATCAGCCGGTCGGGTTCGCAGCGCACCGCATCGACCGCCTGCTGGCCCTGCAGCACCGCAGCGACGCGGCGCATCGGTTCGGGCGAGTCGATCAGGAAGCCGGCGATGCCATAGGTGGCGCCCGTCCGCTTCCACAGCGCGATGGTGCGGCCCCGGTCACCGGGCAGCGCCAGAGTATCCGCAGCGATCGCCGCGATCGCCTCGCCAAGGTCGAGATCCGAGACCGACAGCGCCCCGCCGGGCAGCACCATCGCGTCGCCGAGCAGTATCTCGTCGGGCGCAAAGGGTGCTGGTGTCGGTGCGCCGAAGCCCAGCGCATCGAGCATCTCGGCCGGGTTGGCATAGCGCGAGGTCTTGAAGCGTGTCGCGTTGACCATCACAGGATCGGCATGCGCCGGATCGGCACCCTTCTTCACCGCGATCAGGTTGAAGTCGTACATTGCATTCGGTTCTAGAGCGAAGCGCGCACCCAGTGAAGCGCCACCGACCGCATCCCCGTCGGGCAGGCATGGCGCTTCGCCGATGGCAATGTTGATGCGTTGTTCCGCAGGCAGTTGGACGGAACGCGGCCCCTTGGCGTGGAACAGCTCCAGAAGGTCGGGGAAGATCGCCAACTCCATCGCTGCAGCATCCGGCTGGGGTGGCGGATCGGTGCGACGGACATCGAGCTCAAGCGCGCGGCCGTAGCGATCGACCAGATTGGCCACATGCCCGGCGCTGAAATGCACCCACAACGGATCGTCGGTGAAAACGACGTCGCGCCCGTCGGCCGGTTCGGTGCGGGACAGATAGCGGGCGATGTCGCGCGGATCGAACAGATATTCGTTGAGGCCATCCTGCGTTTCCGAGATGGCAAGCTCCTGCTCGGCGATCTTGAAGCAGAAGGTCTGCGGCGCGCTGGCAGTCCATGCGGCGTCCGGCGGTACGGCGGGCGGGCTGTTGGTGCCATCCGCGTTCGAGGACCAGCTCTGCCACGACCATTGCACCTCGATGCGGTAGGCAACGCCGGGGTCGAGCAGTACCTCGCGTGCGGCCTCGGTAATGTCGGCTGTCACGGCATCGGTGACGGCGGTGGCGAGCCCGGCCTGCGCGTCCGCGTCTTCACCGCGCGCCAGGTCGGCGCGGGTGTCGACGCCGCACAGCGACAGCAGCGTGACAGAGCTCCCGGCCGGTGTCGCGATCTGGAAGCTGCCGGCGTCGGGCACGGATACGGGCTGGTCATAGGCGACGAGGCGGCAGACGCCGCCGACGGGCGAAGCGACCGTGCCGACCAGTTGCGGAGTCCAGCGTTGCAGGACATTGTCGAGAAGCGTCGACACGACCGGCAGTCCGTTCCCGGCGACCATGGCGGCCATCATCAATGGCCGGGTCTGCGGGTCGGTGCCGGCGGCTTTTGATGCGATGCAGACGCGCGTGACAAACGCCTTGCCGTCTGCGCGCAATTCTATGCGCGCGATCGCGTCGGCGACGAGGCTGAGCCGGACGAGGGCATCCGCCTGACCGCCACCAGTGTCGCTCGCCACCTTGTTGCCGGCGGCGTCGAACGCAATCGCTTCGACTTTCTCCCTGGCCAGCATCGCGACATAGACGGTGACGCCGGCAAGCGGCGCGTCGGGCGTGAAGACCAGACCGCCGGAGGGCACCGCCAGCTCGACCGCGCCGTCACCGACAGTCGTCACCGGATTTGCTTCGGTCAGCACATCGGCCAGCGTCAGCGTCTCGCCCTGCTTGGCAGGCGTGATCGTCAGGCTGCCAAGCGCCAGCTTTTCAAGCCTGCGCTTTGGCTCCCTGCCGAAGGTCAGGCAGGTTTCGCCGGTCGTCGCACTGTGGCAGATACGGTAGATCACCGCCTCGTTGCTTCCGCCCGAAACGATGACGCGCGTGATCTCATGGGCATCGAGGTGCAGTTCAACCGGGTCACGGGCCGGATCGCGCGCCTGCGCGACAAGATTGCCTGCGCTGTCGAAGGCGGTCGCCAGGACCGGGTCGCCCCCACTCCACGCGCCGATGCTGACGTGGGTCCAGGCCCGGTTCGGGCTGAGTTCGACACCCTTGTCCGGAAACCGCAGGTCCATCGTGCCGTCGGCGCCACGCACCGCCGGCGTGTTTCGCGCGTCGACATTGTCGACCAGCTGCAGCCCGACGCTCGGGTCGATCGCTGCGAACGCCACGTCGCCGTGGGTAAAGCGCCCCTGCGCCACCGCGTCCGGCCTGGCGTTGGCGAAATCGAAGCAGACGCCTGCCTTGTCTGCACCGACAGCACAAATCTCGATCAGGTGCAGCACCTCGGCGCGCAGCGCGATCCGGATTTCCTTGATGTCGGCGGCAGCGGCAACCCGCACCTTCACCGCCCCCTTGGCGTCGCCGGGTTCCGTAACGCTGCCGGCGTTGCCGGCGACATCGGTCCAGTCGATCTGTGTCGCGAGCGCCTCGTCACGGAAGAAGTGGAGATCAAGCGTGCGCACGGGGCTGGACGGACGGATCACCAGCCCGGGGAAGGCGATGCGGATGTCGGGCTGACGGTCGGTGCCGAGCGTCGGGTTGCCTTGCGCAAGATCGACCTCGTCGGTAACGGTGAACGGCCGCTGCGGATCAAGCGCCTCAAGCGTGTAGTCAGGCACATCGAGCCTGACGAACGACTTGCCGATCGACAGCCCTTCGAAACGATAGCAATCGGCCGGCGTTTCCCCGCCGGGGCGGGAGCGGCCGTCGCAGACGAGCAGCAGCAACCGGCCGCGGCGGATCGTGCGGTCGAGATCGGCAAGCCATGGCAACGAGGTGCGGATCACCTGGCCGCCGTTGGCCACCTGCACGATGGGCAGGCGATAGCCCTGCGACAACGGGCTGATCGGCCCGGCGACCGGCTGCGATAGCGTCACGACCACGCCAGACACCGGCAGTCCGCCAGCGCCGGCGACCAGCGTGATCAGCGGCGACCCTTCGATGATGGTGGTGCCAAAGCGCAGCCCCGGTCGCCCGGTGAGCGTGAAGAAGCTGGGGTATGGCCCCGGCGGCGGCGTTTCATGGAGCAGCCGGATCCGGTTGGGCCCGGCACCGCGCGCATCGCGGCCGAACAGGCAGGCGCGCGCCTGCTGCGGGATCGGTTCGCAAAGGTTATGCACCGTCTCCGCCGGATCGCCGTTCGCCGATTCGCCGCCATCGGTCATCGGCAGCGCCCAGCCCCATGGCTGCCAATCGAGCAATTTGAGGCTCGTCACCTCAAGCCCCGAAGGCTGGACCGGGCCGCCGCTTCCCGGCTGGCGCGCTGGGGTTGTACACCAAGTGCTCTGCAAGGGCCTGGTGCCGACAACGGCCACACCGTCCGAATCACGCACCAGCCGCACTTCGTCCAGCCGGTAAGCGTATTTCAGCCGGTTCGAACCAAACCAGCGCTCACCCGATGGCTGTCCCGCCGGGTTGAACTGGCGCGCATCGGGGATCGCGTCCTTGATGAAATGGCTGAAATTGATCACTGGCGCGGTGTCGGCCCACACTGTGTGGTTGTCCTTGGGCGGGACGCCGGTGTTCTGGACAGCGCCGTTGACCTCGACCAGCCGGAAGATCGGTTGCGCGGCGAGCGCGCCGCTGCCGCTGCGCGCCTCCCCCATAACGCGTCCGCCGCGATCGGTCAGCATCACGCTGGCAACGGGCGGCGGCGGCGGCGGGATAGCGATTGTCGGTTCGTTGCCGATGCGGAAGGAGACGCAGCCCGAGATCGAGAAAAAGAACAGATCGACCTCACCGCAGAATTCGCCGTCCATCCAGACGGTTTCCTGCTGATAGGTCAGGATGATCTGGCCCCGCGCCGAAATCGAGACGACAACCAGATCGAGTTCGCCGCGCACGAAGATGCCGGCCTTGATGAGGATCGGATCGGTGCCGAACCCGGCGAGCAGCAGGATCGAGGCGGACAGCTTAATCGGCCCCGCCCGCCATTCGAGCCCGGCACCGGCGCCGAAACCGACCGAGAAGCCCTGGAACGAGAAGTCGGGACGGCCGCCAAGGCTGGGCAGGCCGTCCTGCTCGATCATCAGATAGGCGAAGGCCTGGAGGTTGATCGTCGTCGGGAGCAGCGTCAGCGTCACCGGCTCGCCACTGCGGCCCATCTGCCCGTCCGAGCCGATGCGGACGTAAACGCCATGCCCCGAATAGGGGAAATAGGCAGCGAACGGCACCGTGACCTTCAGGATGCCGGGGATTTCATACCGTGCCTCGGCGGCCAGCGCGACGGCGGTGTCGTCGATGACGATCAACCCGGTGATCGAGGCGGATTGTCCGGTCTTCTTGTCTTTGGCGGTGCGGTCGGGCACCGCCAGGATGTTGATCTCGACAGCGAGAATGACCTCCGGGTCGGGGAACGCGACGACGATCATGCCGGTCGCCGAAAGCGAGAAGCTGGCATCGGGCAAGGTGCCGACGACAACGCCAAGGCCGAGCGCGTGCTGGTCCTTCAGCGGCTTGTACTTGTCCTCCGGGTTCTTCCGCCACCAGCCAAGTTCGCGCGCGACAATATCGGTCGATACGATGACGTCGCGCGTGCCGTTGATCACTGTCTGCCCGATGAAGCCGTGCAGTGCGGCGCCCGACGGCCCCAGCGGGATGCCGGCCGGAAACTGCACCCTGGCGTAGAGGTTGACGAAGGTGAACGGTTCGGGCGTGGTGAAGCTCGCCATCGCAAAGGCGGCTGAGGCCTTCAGCTGCAGCGGGATGACCTCGAGGTCGATCCCCGCCTTGATGACGCCGCCGGGGTCTTCGATGCGCAGCCGGCCTTCGCCCTTGACGGTCGCCGGAATGTCGATCTTGGCGACAAGGCCGCGGAGCGAGAAATCCGGGATCGGGCTGCTGCCATCGAAGGTGACGCGGATCACCGCCTCGCTGATTTCGACCACCCCGATGGTCAGCGCGAAGGCGAACCGCGTCTCGATCCAGATCGAGCCCATGCCGAGCGCGGTTTCGACGGCGCGCAGCAACTCGCCAAGCACGCCATCGACCTCCCACTTGCCCGGGTCCTCGATGGTCAGCGCGTCGGTGGGATAATTGACGGCGATCTTTTCCCAGAAATCGGCCTTGGACTGATCAAAGACGATGCCGACGTCGTTGTAGCGGAATTTCACCGGATGATCGGTATCGGTCCGCAGCCCCAGGCGGCCGGTATTGATGTGCAGCGTCGTCGAATAATCGCTCGTCAGGCTAATCTTGTAGCCATTGCCGACGGCGTCGATGTTCTGGATTTCGGCGGTTGCCTCGACCGACTTGATCACTGCCTTCGACGCCGTCCCGACCAGCGGCCCGCCGCCGAGATCGACTTGCGCGAACGCCGTGGCGGCGGCGAGCGCTGCGATGCGGCCGGCTGTTTCCACTGTATCGGTCGTTGAATCGATGCCCGACAGCAACACCGGGCCGAGCGCCATCGCGGTGACAAGGTTCTGCTGGTCAATCTTGATCAGCCCGTCCGGATCGCCGTCCGACTTGATGCCGATCTGGGTTCGCGTGAATCCGGTGGCGTCGTCGTGACGCCAGCTGCCGTATACCGTGAGCACCTCGAGCGTTACCGGCTGGCCGCCGAGGGACGGCAGCGGGTTATCATCGGGCGACCAGGCGAACTCGAACTCGGCCTTCGACGGGATGAGATCGTGCCAGCCGTCGCCGCTGGGCTTGTCCCAGGCCGCCAGCAGTTTCACCCGGTAATCCATCGCCGGCGTCGATGTCTGGGCCGGGACGGGGTCGGCGGTTTCCCCCGGCATCATCATGCGGCGCAGATCGGGCGCCCGGCCGGTGGCAATGTCCTGGTGCGTCGCGGCGGCCGCGGGCGTGCCGCCGACGGCATAGATGTCGACGCGGCGGAACAGGACGCGCGTTGTTTCGGCAGCGTGCGACGTCACATGCGTGGTCGGCCAGCCGGTGCGATCGGTCAACGGACCGTTGGGGGCGTTGTCGTCGGTGGCGAAAATCAGCCGCTGCGCTGCGGCCTCCTCCACATCGAGCGGACTGGTGGCGGCGACACCGCCGGGCTGCCCATCCTGCTCGCCCCAACTGGTGATATCGGCAGGCAGAATCGCCGTCAGGCTGCTGCCTGCCGGGACGGTGGTGAGGTAACGCACCGCCGTATCGCGGCGCGTGCTCGCCAGCGTTGCGTTCAGCGGATTCTCGCCCAGATCGTCGCACCGGCCAACGACAAGGTACTTCGCGTCGGGAAAATTCGCAGCCCAGGCGAGCAGTTGCGACTGGAAATCGGTGTCACTGCTGGCGGCCGCTCCCGGCGTGGGCGGGTGGGTGCCCCAGGAAAGCGCACTGCCAGAATTGAAGACGAACAGGAT
>JBBQWE010000094.1:0-10440 GCA_038210855.1 Sphingomonadales bacterium
ATGATCATCTTGATCAGCCGCAGGAAGACATCGGTGACGATCGACAGGTAACCGGCGATCTCCTTTGCCTGGTCCGGCGAGGCAGCGAGCGCGTTGACGGCATAGCCGGTGGCGAGGCCGGCAACGAGACCGATCAGGATACGCTGGGTCAGGCGATTGGTGTTCATGCCCCTTGCGTCGCGCTTCGCAGCGCCCGGGTCAAGCCGGCTGCCGCCGGCCATGCCGGGCGGTGACAGGGGAGGCAGCCTCGGCCGGGTTCAGCCGGCGCGGGCCAGTGCCAGAAGATGCGCCGCGGCGAACAGGCCGGCGGCGACGGCGGCGAACGCCAGCGCGTTCCACGGCAGTAGCGCATGCCACGCCAGCGGCGACCGCCGCCGCGCCCGGTCGCCGAGGATCGACACCAGCGTCACCACCATGCTGCCTGCAAGCCATGCGATTGTCGTTTGAAAGTCCATGGCCATGCGCTAATCCGCCAGTGACGGGGCGGGAAGTGGCGGAGAAACGACGATGAGAAGCTGTTTTGCAATCCTGATGCTGGCAACGGCGGTCGCGGCACCGGCTCTGGCCGGGGCATTCGACACGGTCCTTGCCGGCGACTGGCGGTCCGACGCCAACCGGGCCCGCGATGCGGCGCGGCATCCGGCCGAAACGCTGGCCTATTTCGGTGTGAAGCCGGGAATGACCGTCGTCGAGGTAACGCCTTCGGGCGGCTGGTACACCGAAGTGCTCGCCCCCTGGGTCGGGCCGAAGGGCAAGCTTTATGCTGCCCATTCCAACCCGGCCGCCAGCGAGCGGTCGGCCAAGGCGGTTGCCGATTTCAAGGCCAAGCTGGCGGCGCGGCCGGCGGTATTCGGCAACGTCACCGTCACCGCATTCGGCAAGGGCAGCTATGACATCGCGCCGACCGGCAGCGCCGATGCGGTGCTGACCTTCCGCAATGTCCACAACTGGCACATGGCGGGCTTTGCCCCCGAAGCGTTCAAGGCGTTCTACGCCGCGCTCAAGCCCGGCGGCGTGCTCGGTATCGAGGAACATCGCCTGCCCGAAGGCCGCCCCGACGCCGACATGACGAGCAGTGGCTATATGAAGGTGTCCTACGTCCGCAAGCTCGCCGAGGATGCCGGCTTCCGCTATGTCGGCGCGTCGAAAGTCAACGCCAACCCCCGGGATAGCAAGGACTATCCCAAGGGCGTCTGGACGCTGCCGCCGAACTTTGCCGAAGGCGACACGGAACGGGCCCGCTATGCCGCCATCGGCGAAAGCGACCGCATGACGCTGAAGTTCGTCAAGCCGAAGTAAGAGGCAGCGCGGCGGTTGCCACCGATGGCAGCCGCCGCACCGCCAATATCGGTTCCTCGAACCCGGCAGCCTGCAGCCGGGCGATGACATCCCCCAGTGGTTCGGCGAGCGTCGTCATCCACCAGGCGTTGGCGTGGAACAGCGTGTCACGATCGACAGCCAGACCGACATGGCCAGGGAAGAAGATGATGTCGCCGGGAGCGCGATCGGCGAAATCGACAGCATCGCCAAGGCTTTCGCGCTGCTGGTCGGAATCGCGCGGGCTTGCGAATCCGCAGGCTGCAGCAGCGGCCTGGACCATCCCCGAACAATCAACGCCGGCCGGCGTCCGGCCGCCCCAGACATAGGGCGCCCCGGTGAACAGCGCCGCCACGTCGAGCGGCGATGCCGCTGGCAGTGGCTCGACGTGGCGATGATGGACGAAACCGCCGCCGTCGACGGCGATGAAGTCCCCGGCCCGCTGCCCGCCCAGCCGTGCACCGAACGGCAACAGGTGCTGAACCGGCGACTTGATATCGGCGCGAGCGAACTGCGGCGCCGACCGGGAAAACACACCGAAGACCGGCGCCGAACCCGGTTCGGCAAGCGCCGGTTCCGCAACCCAGCCGACATAGCGATCGGCGCAGCAGCGACCGAACGCCCAGCCGCCCGCAAGCTCGAACACGTCGAAATCCTCGCCGTGGAGCAGTTCGCTCAAGGCGGCGGACTCGGCATCCGGGGCAGCGCGGAGCGCTGCCGCCGGTTGCACACATCGCAATTTCAGGGGTGCCACATAGCGCGCTGCAGCGATTCGGTCGGCCAGGGTGATCTCGACCAGGTCCTCACGAATGACGTGGCAGCGCCGGTCGAGCGTCGGTCGCGGCCCCGTCAGCCGGAATGGTTCAGGCCTCACCACCATGCGGAGCTTCGATCAGATCGGCGAATTCCGCCAGAAACGCTTCGCCATCCGGGGTCAGATCGACAAACACGCTGCGCCGGTCGCGCTCGTCGCGGCGCCGCTGTACCAGCCCCAATCCGCTCAGGCTGTTGAGAGCCCGAGTCACGACCGGCTTCGACACGCCGAGCCGAGCTGCGAGGCCACGCACCGTATGCGGTCCCTGTTCCTGCCCCGCGACCAGCAACAACGCCATCTGGCGGTTGGTCAGATCGGGCTGGCCCGACCGCACATACCGCAGCAACGTGCCGCGCCAATTTCCAAGCTTTCCGGTCGCTTCGTCCGCGATCTGCATACCCGATACTCCTTTTTAACACGCGAGCGCTGCCCGAGAAAGGAGCGCTTCTGAGAGAGAAACGAACAACGACCGCAATTCGTTGCATTAGAGAGACGAGCCGCCGGGAGAAAATTCGTCGCAGAGCAGACGCCACGCGGCTCGCAGCGCCAGCGCCTCGCCGCCCCGCGGCCGACCGGGGCGAGCCGCGGGCGTCCAGGCAAAGGAATCGACATGCGCCCAGCGGATGCCGGCCGGCACAAAGGCTTCGAGGAACAGCGCCGCCGTCACCGCACCGGCAAAGCCGCCCTCGGCCGCATTGACCATATCGGCAATGGGCGATTTCAGCATGTCGCGATAACCGGGCCACAGCGGCAATTGCCACAAGGGGTCGGCAGTCGCGGTGCCGGCGGCAAGGAATCGATCGGCGAGCGGCTGGTCATTGGCGAAAAGCGCCGGCAGTTGCGGGCCCAGCGCGACGCGTGCCGCGCCGGTAAGGGTAGCGAAATCGATCACCAGCGCCGGCGCCTCCTCAGCCGCCAGCGCCAGCGCATCGGCGAGGACCAGCCGACCTTCGGCATCGGTATTGGTGACTTCGATGCTCTTGCCGGCCCGCGTCGCCAGCACATCGCCCGGTCGCATGGCGTTGCCGGCGATGCTGTTTTCCACCGACGGCACGATCAGGCGCAGCCGCACCGGCAGCTTCGCCGCCATCACCAGCCGCGCCAGTGCCAGCGCCGTCGCGGCGCCGCCCATGTCCTTTTTCATCAGCGCCATGCCCGCCGATGGCTTGATATCGAGCCCGCCCGAATCGAACACGACGCCCTTGCCGATCAGGGTCAGCTTCGGATGCGCCGGGTCCCCCCAGCGCAGATCGACCAGCCGCGGCGCGCGTTCGGCAGCCCGACCGACCGCGTGGATTGCCGGGAAGTTCGCCGCCAGCAGCGCCTCGCCGATGATGACCTCGGTTGTGGCTCCGAAACGCCGGCCTTCGGCGACGATGGCATCGGCAAGTTCGCCCGGCCCCAGATCGGACGCCGGCGTGTCGATCAGGTCACGCGCCAGTGCCATCGCCGCTGCCAACTGCAGGCTTTCGGCGACCGCCGCCGGCGACGCCGTCAGCAACAGCCGGGCCCCGGTATCGCCGCTGGCAGCGCGGTAGCGGGTAAACCGATGCTGGGCGAGCAGCCAGCCGAGGCCGGCGGCGCCCAAATCCCCGGCGAGGCGATAGCGCCCGGCCGGCAGTTTCGCCGCCGCCGTTGCCAGCGCCCAGGGGCCGAGCGGTCCAGCCTCCACGCCGATTAGCGCCAGCCAGTCGCCGGGCGCCTCGCCGGGCAGCAGCGCCAGTTCGTCGGGGCGGGCCATGAAACCCTGCGCCGCGACAAAAGCCCGGCGCCGCTCGCCCTGGTCACGCAGCCAGTCGGCGAGCGCCGCGGCGTGAAGCGGCTGGAGGGTGATGGCTGGCCCTCGGTCGTCGACGGCGAGGCAGGCGAAAAAATCGGTCATTGCGGTGACCCTAGGAGCGATGCCGGCGGGAAGGAATCGCAAAATCGCCGCAAGGCCGCGCAGTCGCCTCAGCCACGGTGATAGGGGTGCCCGGCAAGGATCGACTGCGCCCGGTACAATTGTTCGGCGAGCATCGCCCGCACCAGCAGATGCGGCCAGGTTGCCCGGCCGAAGCCGATCAGCAGATCGGCGCCGCTGCGAGTCGCGGCATCATGGCCATCGGCGGCGCCGATCAGGAAGCGACAACGCGGCACGCCATCATCGCGCCAGCGCCCGAGCCGCGCCGCCAGCGCCGGCGAAGCGAGGTCCTCGCCGGTTTCGTCAAGCACCACGGTCTTGCCGCCATCGAAGGCCGGCCAGGGCGCGGCTTCCCCCAGCTCGATGATCTGCAGGACACCCTTCAGGCGAGCGGCGTAACGATCGAGGAGCGCCGCCTCGGGCGAAACGCCGATACGGCCGCGCGCGACGATGATCAGCTTCATCCCCGTCCCAGCCGATCAGCCGAGCGGCGGCGTCGTTCGCTGGTCGCCGATCCGCGGCTCGCCGGGGTTGGGGCCGGCTTCGGCGTCGAAGGCCCACATGCGTTCCAGATTGTAGAACTGCCGCACATCGGGCTTGAACAGGTGGACGATGATGTCGCCGGCATCGATCAGTACCCAATCGGCAGTCGCCAGCCCCTGGATGCGCACGCTGCGGCCAAGGTCGGCCTTGATCTTTTCGGCGATCTTGCTGGCCATGGAGGCAACCTGCCGCCCCGACCGCCCGCTGGCGATGACCATGTGATCGGCAATGCTGGTCTTGCCGGCCAGCGGGATGGTCACGACTTCGAGCGCCTGGTCGTCGTCGAGCGATGCGAGGACGAGCGCGTGCAGCGCCTCGATCGAGGCGTCGACGCGCTGCGTTTCGGCCGGGGCGATGTGGATCGAGGGAGTATCGGTCAAACTCAAGTTTCCTTGGGGAATCGGGGGGGTGTCATTCGCCCGGCCCATTCCGGATCGGCGGCGCGAATCGCCGTGGCCGACACCGGCGTGGTTCGGATATCGAGAAGGATGATTGCCGGCGGCGTCCACCCTGTCCAGTGCCGCGCCGCGCCGCGCGGTCGCCGCCAGCGCCGCAACCATGTCATCGCCGGCGCCAGCATCGCCGCGCCCCTGTAGCCCGGCCGCGCCAGAACCGCGATCGGAATCGACCCGGCAAAGGCCCGCCAGCGGTGCCAGCGATGCAATTCGGCCAGCAGATCGGCGCCCATCAGCCAGATGAAGTCATCCGCCGGCCGCCGCCGCCGCAGCGCCGCAACGGTATCGACGGCGTAGCGGGTGCCCAGTTCGGCTTCGATCGCCATCGGCCGGATGCGCGGATGCCGCGCCGCCGCCGTTGCCGACGCCAGCCGCTCGCCAAGCCCCGCCATGCCGGCCGCGGACTTGAGCGGGTTCTGCGGCGAGACCAGCCACCAGACTTCATCGAGGCCGAGCAGGCGCATCGCTTCGAGACTGATATGCCGGTGCCCGCCGTGCGCCGGATTGAACGACCCGCCGAGAAGACCGATCCGGCTCATCAGCGGCCGGGGTCGCGCTGCGGTCGCCGGCGACAGGCAGGCCGTCCGACGCCGGAAACCGCTCCACCGGCAGCCGGCGGCATCATGGCCGCACCTGGCCGGTGCCGGTGACTCGGGTTTTCCACGTCGTCAGCCCCTCGAGCGCCACCGGGCCACGAGCGTGAAGGCGGCCGGTGGCGATGCCGATTTCGGCGCCGAAGCCGAATTCGCCGCCATCGGCGAACTGGGTGGAGGCGTTCCACAGCACGATCGCGCTGTCGACGGCATCGAGGAAGCGTGCCGCCACCCCGGCATCACCGGCCACGATGGCGTCGGTATGCGACGAACCATGCGCCGCGATATGGGCGATGGCGCCTTCGACACCATCGACCAGTGCCGCCGAAGCGATGGCATCGAGATATTCGGTGTCGAAGGCATCGGCCGGCGCCGCCACGACCCGGCCATCGATGGCCCGGACACCGGCGTCGCCGCGCACTGCGCAGCCGCTGTCGAGCAAGGCCGCGACGACAGCGCGCGCCGATGCAGCCGGCGCCGAACGGTCGATCAGCAGGGTTTCCATGGCGCCGCACACCGCCGGCCGCCGCATCTTGGCATTGACCACAATGCCGGCCGCCATCGCCGCATCGGCGGAAGCATCGACATAGACATGGTTGATACCATCGAGATGCGCCAGCACCGGCACCCGCGCTTCGGCCTGGACTCGCGCCACCAGCCCCTTGCCGCCGCGCGGGATGATGACCTCGATCAGCCCGTGCGCCGCCAGCATCGCCCCGACCAGCACGCGATCCCCAGCCGGCACCATCTGCACCGCCGCCGCCGGCAGGCCGGCCGCCGCCAGGCCTTCGCCGACGCAATCGAGCAGCACGCGGTTGGACAGCGCCGCCTCCGACCCGCCGCGCAGAAGGCAGGCGTTGCCGGACATCAGGCACAGCGCCGCCGCATCGGCGGTGACTCCCGGCCGGCTTTCATAGATGATGCCGATCACCCCCAGCGGCACCCGCACCCGGGCAAAGCGCAACCCGTTGGGCCGATCCCACGCCTTGACGACTTCACCGACCGGATCGGCAAGGCCGGCAACCGTTTCAAGCCCGGACGCGATGCCGTCGATTCGCCCGGCATCGAGCGCCAGCCGATCGAGCAGTGCGGCGCTCTGCCCGGCAGCTGCGGCACCGCGCACATCTTCGGCATTGGCGCCGAGCAGGTCGCCCGCGCGCCGGCGGATGGCAGCAGCGGCCGCGCGGATCGCAGCGCCTTTCTGCGCCGTCGGTGCCGCGGCGAGCACCGGCAGCGCGGCACGGGCGGCGCGGGCCATCGCTTCGATCACAGCAGCACCAGATGATCGGCATGGACGAGCGCGGCGCGCGGTGCATAGCCGAGTGCGGCGGCCTGTGCGTCGCCGCGCAGGCCGCGAATCGCCCGGGCATCGGCGGCGTCGTATCCGGCGAGGCCGCGGCCGATGACGCCATCGGGGCCGGCGATGGCGACGACGTCACCGCGCGAGAAATTGCCGTCCACCGCCGTCACTCCGGCGGCGAGCAGGCTGCGCCCGGTGGCCAGCGCGGCCGCGGCGCCGCCGTCGATGGTGATCGTGCCCACGACGGTCAGCCGTCCGGCCAGCCACGCCTTGCGCCCGCGCGGGGCTTCGCCGGCGAGAAATAGAGTGCCTTCACCGCTGGCCACATAGCGCGACAGCGGGTTGGCGCCGCGGCCATCGGCGATGGCGAGCGGAATGCCGGCCGCGACCGCGATCCGCGCCGCCGCCACCTTGGCCGCCATGCCGCCGCTGCCCATGCCCGAAGCGCTGCCGCCATCGGCCATGGCAGCGATTTCGGGCGTCACCGCCGCCACGACATCGAGCCGGCGCGCGCCGGGTTCGCGCGGGTTGGCGGTGTAGAGGCCATCGATATCGGACAGCAGCACGACCCCTTGCGCCGCCGCCGCCTGGGCGACGCGCGCTGCCAGCCGATCATTGTCGCCGAAGCGAATTTCGGCCGTTGCCACCGTGTCGTTTTCGTTGAGGACCGGCACGGCGCCGAGCGCCAGCAGCCGGCCCAGTGTCGCGGTGGCGTTGAGATAGCGACGCCGATCCTCGAGATCGTCGAGCGTCACCAGCAATTGTGCCATGGTCAGCCCGGCATCGGCGAGCAGCGCCGACCACACCGCCGCCAACGCCACCTGGCCGACCGCCGCTGCGGCCTGCGCATCCTCGAGGCTGGCCCGCCCGCCGGCGGCGAGGCCCAGACGCCGCGCGCCGAGCGCAATGGCGCCGGAGGAAACAACGACGATTTGCTGACCGGCGGCACGCGCCGCAGCGATGTCCGCAACCACCGAAGCCAGCCATTCGCGACGCACGTCGCCCTGCGGCGTGATCAGCAGCGACGAGCCGATCTTGACGACCAGCCGCGGGCAGGCGGCAGCGCCGAAGCAAGCGGCACGCGGGGCCGGCGTTAGAGCGGTGTCCATGCCCGGGTCTCGGCAAGAGGCGTTCCGGCACCGCGGCCGGCGATCTCGATCAGCGCGTCGAGCACGGCGTCGAGGCCCTGGCGGGTGGCGGCGGAAAACACCAGCACGGGAACGCCGCTCGCCGCCTCCAGCGCGCGTTTCTTGGCGGCGAGGCCCTGCGGGCTGACGAGATCGGCCTTGGTCAGCGCCAGTACCTCGGGCTTGTCGGCAAGCCCGCCGCCATAGGCGTGGAGTTCCTCCCGCACCGTCGCCCAGGCGTCGACCGGGCCCGGCTGGCTGGCATCGATGAGGTGGAGGAGCACGCGGCAGCGTTCGATATGGCCAAGAAAGCGATCGCCGATGCCGACACCTTCGGCAGCGCCGGCGATCAGGCCGGGAATATCGGCAGCGACCAGCTCGCGACCCTTGTGGCTGATGACGCCCAACTGCGGTTTCAGCGTGGTGAAGGGATAGGCGCCGACCTTGGCGCCGGCGTTGGAAACGGCGTTGATGAAGGTCGATTTGCCGGCGTTCGGCGCACCGAGCAGCCCGACATCGGCAAGCAGCTTCAGCCGCAGCCAGACCCACATCTCGCCGCCGGGAAAGCCCGGCTGGAACTGGCGCGGCGCGCGGTTGGTGCTGCTCTTGTAATGGTCGTTGCCCTTGCCGCCATCGCCGCCGCGCAGCAGCACGACGCGCTGGCCGGGCCGCGTGAGATCGGTGAGCAGGGTGCGATCATCGTCATCGGCAAGGACTTCGGTGCCGACGGGAACCTTGACGACCAGCGTGTCGGCGCTGGCACCGGTGCGGTTGCGGCCCATGCCATGGCTGCCGCGGCCACCGCGGAAATGCTGCGTGTAGCGAAAATCGATCAGCGTGCCGATGCCTTCGCGGGCTTCGAACACCACATCGGCGCCGCGGCCGCCGTCGCCGCCATCCGGGCCGCCATATTCGACGAACTTCTCGCGCCGGAACGACACCGATCCGTCGCCGCCGGCACCCGACGAAACGAAGATCTTGGCCTGATCGAGGAACTGCATGGGCAATGGCCTTATGGCGGCGGATGCCGAAACAAAAAAGGGCCGGTTGCCCGGCCCCTTTCAAACGCTTGCGACAGCGTTGCCAGCTTTCGGGGCCGGTTATTCGGCGGCGATGGCTTCCAGAACCGCGACGGGCTGCCGGGCATCGACCGACACATATTTCCGGCCGAGCTTGCCTTCGTGAAACACAACGACTCCATCGGACGTGGCATAGAGCGTGTGGTCCTTGCCGAGGCCGACGTTGCGGCCCGGGTGAACGCGCGTACCGCGCTGGCGGATGATGATCGTGCCGGCGAGCAGTTCCTGGCCGCCGAAACGCTTCACGCCAAGGCGCCGACCTTCCGAATCACGGCCGTTGCGCGATGAACCGCCTGCTTTCTTGTGAGCCATTGCGAACTACCTCAACCGATGTTGGAGATGCGCAGCACGGTCAGCATCTGGCGATGGCCGTTCTTGCGACGATAATTGTGGCGGCGCTTCTTCTTGAAGATGATGATCTTCTCGCCCTTGGTCTGTTCGACGATTTCGGCGGTGACGCTGCCACCGGTGGTGAGCGTGGCGCCTTCGCCGGTCATCAGCGCTTCGAGCGCGACGGTCGAGCCTTCCTCGCCGTCGATCTTTTCGACAACGATCCGATCATCGGCGGCGACCCGATATTGCTTGCCGCCCGTGCGCACGACTGCGAACATTTCTTGAACCCTGGCCATCTGGATGTTGGCGGCCTTGCCCCCGAAACACGGGGACGCCGCCGAATGAAGGCGGGGCGATACTGCATGACCCCGATGCTGTCAACGCGCCGCACCAAAGCGGCTGCGATTGAGCCGGCCATCACAAGCGACTAGCGTCGGCCGAAGATGGACGTTCCTGCCCCGCCGACCCGGAATTCGCCGCGATTGCAGGCGTGGTTGCCGGCCGGCCTGTCGCTGCGACGCCTGGTGTTGGTCGGCATCGCGGCCAGCCTTGCCGCTGCCATCGCCATCGGTTTCATTCCGCGGCAAATCGATGCCGCCCGGGCCGAAGCGATCGGCGATCGGGTCGCTGCCTCCTACCGGCGCGGCAGCGGCCAGCCGGCATCGATGTTCGGACGCCGGGAGACCCGGGCCTGGGCAGATGGCTGGGAATTGCGCTGGCGCTTCCGGCGATGCCGGGAGGTCGCCTCGCTGCGCGTGCTGGTAAGCCACGATGGCCGCCGGGTTCGGCTGGCGGAATTGCCCGATTGCGCGCCGACGCAGGGCTTCGGCGGACTGCCGCTGAAGGTGTGAGCCAGCGCAGGGGCGCCGCCGGGTGGTCCGTGCAGCCACCCACAGCGGTGTGTGCGGGGCCCACCCGACCCCCGGCACCCCAACTTACTGCGACCGCCGCGCCCCCGCCCCCGCCGCCCGCCGCGCCC